>NZ_QQZY01000004.1 GCF_003351045.1 Gaiella occulta | reverse complement strand
GCCCGCTCCACCAGCTCCTGCGCGAGCGACTCGTCGACCGACCGCTCAGCGCTCCCCGCCACCGCCGACGACGCGACCGGTGTAGTCAGATCAGACATCACAGCTCCCTTCCGCCGGCGCTATGGCCGGCAAGCCAGGCAACTGGACTTACACCGTTCGTCGGACAGTCCCGAACGCGGCGCGGCGGCGCCCTCTATTCGAGTCGGCGCGGGCGTTGATCGGTGATGAGGAGCCGCGCGGCCCTGCGCTGATCGTGGCTCAGGCAGCTGTCGAGGTCGCGTTCGAGACGATGATTGATTTCGCGTTGCAGATGCGGCAGGTGTACGAACCGCTGCGCGAGTGGGCGGTCACGGTTCCAGTTCGCTCGTGGTCGCCCGACAACGACCGCGCTCGGTCGCTGTGGAACTCACTGACAGGTGACACGATCACGGATGCTCCGACCTGGCCCGACTACAAGAAGGGCATTAAGCGCCGACACGACTTCGCGCATTGGGCGTCGCCGGTCTCACGCGATGAGGCGGAGGCGTTCGTCGGCGCGGCCGAGCAGCTCGTCGAGCACATGGCGCAGGTGATGGCGGACACCTTCCCTGATCCGGTCGAGGGCTGAATCCTCCGCTTCTAGCCCTGCCCCGATAAGTGCCGTCTGCCCGGCGAGCGGAGGCCCGTCAAGGCGCGTAGCGCCGACCCCGCTTGCGGGGTTGACGGGGTGAGCACGGCGGGCAGCGTGAGGCGCGTTCGGGGCAGGGCGGGCGACCGCCTGGTCGCCCGTGGCCGGGCGCGTAGCGCCCGGCCCTTTTCTTGTATAAGCAACGTAACTCGTCGGGGTTGGATGGCCGTCCGTCGTAGTCGCTAAGGTGAGACTAGTGACGGATTTTCGGTCTGACCGGATGGAGTCGCCCGAGGGCCGTGGGATGGCTCGGCGAACCTGGGAGGCGTACACGGGGGCGATCGGCAAGGTGACGACGCCAGCGCTTCGGCCGCTGGTTCGGTTGTACGCGGCGGGGAGCATCGTCGACCTGATCGGGTTCTGGGCGGTTTGGCATCTAGAGGGCGGTTTCGAGGGGCTGCAGAAGATGGGGATGAGTCGGGCCAGCATCTACCGGCGGGTGAAGCTGTTTCGGGTCGCGTTCGGTGAGCACCCGGATACGTTCGTGATGCCGGGGATCACGCTCGACCTGGACGCGTACCGGGACGGCTGGGCCGAGTGGAGCAAGGCGAAGGCGAAAGAGAAGGCCGCAGCGAAGTCGCAATCCTGAGACTGTCCGTCCGACCTTTCCCGCATAGTCTCACGTATGGGACTGAGAGAGCCGAGGGAGCATCAGGCGTCGTGGTCGTTCACGCTCTATCCGGAGGCGGGTGAGGGCGGCGGCTGTTTCCAGCCCGCTCTGCGCACGAAAGCGATCGGCGGTGGGGCGCCTGATGAGCTACGGGCGCGGGAGGAGGCGGCTCGGCGGGCGCGGACGAAGGTGCGCCGCTACTGCGCGGCCAACCGTCTGAATCGGTTCGCGACGTTGACCTATGCGGGTGATGGCTGTTTCGAGCATGCGCAGCTGCGCTCGGATGCGGCGGGGTTCTTCCGTGGTCTGCGGGCCGGGCTGGGTGGCAAGCCGCTGCCGTATCTGTGGGTTCCGGAGTGGCATCCGGGCGGCCACGGGCTGCACCTTCACTTCGCCGTCGGCCGCTACGTGAAACACGGGCTGATCCGAGATGTGTGGGCGCGGGGCCGGGTCCACATCAAGCTGATTGGCGATCTCCCTGTCGGCTCGGGCGCGCTCGAGGAGGCACGACGGGCGGCGTCCTACCTCTCGAAGTACGTGAGCAAGAACGTCGGTGACACGCGCATCCCGCGCTTGCATCGATACGAAGTCGCGCAGGGATTCCAGCCCGAAAAGGTGGGGCTGCGGGGGGTCTCGGACGAGGACGTGATCGGGCAGGCGTCTGGGTTGATGGGCGGTGAGCCGTCGATCGTCTGGCGGTCATCGCAGCAGGAGGGGTGGCAAGCGGCACCTGCGTATTGGTGTGCCTGGTCTGGATGACGATCTCCGCGCTGCTGCACACCGCTGGGCCGAAGAGACCGCCCAGGCACAAGGGCTTGGACCAAAGGTCGGCGGGGAAGTCCTAGCCTCAGTCGCGCTGCTGCTCGGCGCGAAAGGCTCAGGCGCGCCAGACGGGATCGAGCCGGGCCGGGTCGAACTTGTTGAAGCCGCGTCTGCCGGGGCCGACGACGACGTGATCGAGGACGGCGGCGACGATCTGCTGCTGGCGAGTTAACGTCAGCCCGGCCCAGCGCTCCCGCAAGCCGACGGCGTTGCCGAGGTGCTCCGACAGAACCGAAGTGCGGTTGAGCGCGGCGAGTCGTTTCCGGGCCGTGTCCTGGCGCTGCTGGATCGTGGCTCGGGCTTTCAGCCACTCCGAGCGGCTGATTTCATTGCTGCCCCACATCGCGGCAAGCTCGTCCAGTTGCTCCTGGGCCTGCTCGATCTCGGCCTGCCAGCCGGCGCCCTCGGGATCGTCCTGCCGGCCGTTCAAGGCCGCGGCGAGCTCGGGCGAGTCGAGCCGGTGCAGTACCGCGTCAACGATGAACAGCTCCAACGCGTCGGCAACGATCGTGGTCTTGCCGCAGCCACCGCTGGGGCCACTCGCGCACACGTAGCGGCGGCTTCCGTCATCACGGGGTCGGGCAAGCAGCTTCATCTCGCAGTGGCCGCAGCGCAGCAGCCGGGCAAGAAGATAGCGGCGGGCGCTGCGGTTAGTGCGGCGGTCGGGATCGCCGAGCTTCGCCCGCAAACGGTGTGTCTCCACGGGGGTGATGATCGCGTCCCAATCCCCGGCGGCGACGATCTCGCCGTGATGCTCCCGCTGTCCACTGATCCGGGCCGACATCAGCATCCTGCGTAGCGTCTGCGGACTCCACCGCTTCCCTTGCACCGTCCCGACCTCGCGGTCGTTGAGATCGATGCAGATCGAGCGCAGCGAGTCTCCGGCGAGCGCACGGGCGGCGCACTCACGGATCACCGCTGCTTCGGCGGGGCGGGCCGTCCGGTGGTCGGACTCGTACCCGAAGGGTCGAGTCCCGCCACCGGACGGCCTTCCCGCCAACGCGATGTCCTGATGCTTCCGTCTGATCCGGCGGCTCATGTCGTCGCTTGACTTCTTCGCGACAGCACCCGTGATCCGCGCCATCAGCTGCCCCTCATGCGTCGACAGGTCAAGGTCGCCGCTCACCGTCGCCAACTTCGTCTCCGTCCGCTGGCAGAGGTCGATGAACTCCTCAAGCTCCTTCGGATGCCGGTGCAAACGATCCGCGTGGTAGACGACTACGGCATCGATCAGGCGAGCCTCGATCTCCTCCAACAGCCGCCGATACTCGGGCCGAACCTTGCCGCTCCACGCGCTCAGGTCGGAATCGACGTAGCGCTCCACGACCTCCCAGCCGCGCTTTCCAGCAAGCTCCTCGCAATCCGCCAGCTGCCGCCCGATCGCGAGATTGTCTCCCTCCCGGTCGGACGAGATACGCGCATAGATGCCAGCCCGAATCACTCAGGGGACATTAACAAACACTGGCATGCGCCAGCGTGCTCTCACCCGAGCGATGGACATCGCCCTGTCACGGCGTTGACGAGTGGCACCCTGGCCCCGAGAATCAGCGCGTGCGGGACGACGACGTCAGGAGCTCGTGCTTCGCGGCCCTCGACGTCCTGCAGGCGAAGTGGGGCCCCGACCTCCCCTACGCCGCGCTCGTCGAGGGCTTCAGCTTCCGTGGCCGGCGCGTGCCGTTCCTCAACCGCTCGTACGGGATCTACCGTTCGGCCGAGGCGCAACGCGGGCCGGCGGCGCTCTCGGTCAACAGCTCCTACAAACAGGACCGCTACCGGGACGAGCAGACGCCGGACGGCGTGCTCTACCGGTACCAGGGCGACGACCCGGACAACCACTTCAACAGGTGGCTGCGAAGCGCCCACCTGCTCGACGTGCCGGTCGTCTACTTCGTGGGCACGCGGCCCGGCTGGTACCGCCCGATCTACCCGACGTTCGTCGAGCGCGACTTCCCGCGGGAGCTGCGGGTGCTCCTCACGTTCGGGAAGATGCGCGGCCCCTACGACGAGCGCGAGCCCGTGCACATCCCGGACGAGATCGAGCGCCGGTACGTCGTTCGAGAGGTGAAGCAGCGCCTCCACCAGGCGCAGTTCCGCGGCGCCGTGCTACCCGCCTACCGCGACCGCTGCGCGATCTGCAGGCTGCAGGAGGTTCGCCTCCTCGACGCCGCGCACATCGTCGGGGACGCCGAGGGGGAGGGCGACGCCGTCGTGAGCAACGGGCTCAGCCTCTGCACGATCCACCATCGTGCCTACGACCAGGATCTCGTCGGCGTCGACCCGGACTTCCGCGTGCACGTCTCGCACCGTCTCCTCGACGAGGAGGACGGGCCGATGCTGGAGCTCCTGAAAGGGTTCCACCAGGCGCTGATCGAGGTGCCGCGGCGCCCCTCTCTCCGGCCCGACCGCGGTCGGCTGGAAGCCCGCTTCGCACGCTTTGCCGCCGCAGCCTGAGCGGAGGGGGCAAGAGCCCGCATCTCTCGTCCGGCGTGATCGCGGAAGTCCGGGTCGACGCCGACGGTGGTGGAGAGCTGCTCGTGTGCCCGATCTGCGTCAAGGCACGCGGGCTCGACGGCACCCCTCTCGTCGCCAACGCACGCATCGCGGGCGCGACGCCCCTGTGGGAGTGGATCGGAGAGGAGGCGGCCACCGTCTTCAGCTACTGACGCCGAAGCGCGCGTCGCCGCGCAGCACCCCGATCGCGTCCGAGGAAGCTCGGAGAGGCGGCGTGCGCCGCCGCCGCTCAGTCGTCCACGGCGGTGCGGCGTAGGCGCCGCAGGCGGCAGGACTCGCGGATGATGCAGGGTCGCTCGATCGCGGCCAGCAGCGCAACGGTGCCCGCCGGGACGGACCGCTTCCTCGTCTCGAAGTCCTCGACGAGCGAGCGGCCGCTTGGATAGTGATGGAGGACGTCATGGTCGTCCACCGCCTCCTCCCGAAGGAGGCCCTGGGCGACCATCGCGCCGACCTCCGCAGCCGCGGCGGCGGCATCGTCGAGCAGCGACCCTCCTTCCAGCCGACAGATCGCAGCGCCGTCCACCAGGATCACGGGCTCGGGAGGTATCACCTGCAGGTCGAGGATGACTCCGCCCGGGACGAGCGCCCGCCGAACGCGACGAAGGACGTGCACGACGTCCTCTCGCTCCACGCATCAGAGCGACCACGAGAAGACGACGATGTCGAAGCCGGCGCGCGGGATCTCGATCTCCCGCGCCGAGCCGACCGCGTAGGTGACCGCGCCGCCCAGGTCGCGTGGCAACCGCTGTCGGGCTGTGGCGATGTCACGCTCGTCGGGGTCGCACGCGAACACGGTTGCCGCGTCGCGCGCGATCCCCAGCGTCAGCCGGCCGTCGCCGCATCCCACCTCGAACACCCGTGCACCCGCGAAGTCGGCGAGCCGCCGCAGCGCCGCCAGATGCGCGCCCTCCGGGTCGATCGACTCGCTCACGCGGAGCGCTCCCGGCACGTCAGACGGTCTGCGACGGCAGCTCGCCGAAGCGCTCGCGGTAGGCTGCCGCGAAACGGCCGAGGTGCGACACGCCGACCTGGCACGCCGCGGAGGCGACGGTGGTCGCCGCGCCGGAGAGCAGCAGCGCGCGTGCGCGGTCGAGCCTGATCCCGCGCAGGATCTCCGACGGCGTCGCCCCGAAGCTCGCCCGCGTCACCTCCTGCAGCTGCCGCACGCTGAGCCCCACGCCCGCGGCGATGTCGCCCACCGTGATCTGCTCGGCGTGGTGCTTCTCCATCCACTCCCGGGCACGGGCGGCGTGGCCCGGCGCGGGGCCCACGGGCGCCGCCAGCGCGGCAGACTGGGAGTGCGGCATGCCGAGGAGGATCGCGTCGAGCAGGACGCTCTCGAGCGCCCGCGTCGCCGCACGCGGAGTCGTCGACAGCCCGGCGAGCACGGTGACGACGTGACGCCAGGTGACGTCGACGATCGCACGCGACGCGACAGGCGTCGTCCATTGCGGCCCGAACTCGACCGGAGGCAGCGGCCTGCCCGCGAGCCGCGCGAGGGCCCGGTCGAGCTCGACCCGATCGACGGCGATCACGACCGCGCCCGCCTCGGGATCCGGGCGCATCACCGTCGCGCGGTCCTGGCCGAGCACGAACCCCTCGCCGGAGAGCGTGCGGCGCTCCTGGCGCGTGCGCACCTCCATCGGCCCGAGCGGCACGGTGACCGCCACGCGCGCGCCGGTGGCCGGAGCCTCGACGAGGACGCGGCCGCCGTAGCGCACGTAGACGAGATTGGTGGACCCGATGACGGCGCCGTTGACGAGGCCGTCGAGCGGGCGGCCGCCGTGGAGCACGTCGTGGCCGACCGCGAGCTCCGCGACGGCGTCGCGGAGGACGTCGGGCTCGCGGCTGCGCACCCGGCGGTGCGTCGCGAGCGGCTCGACGTCCAGCCCGACGCTCATGGCGCGCGCCGGGGCGCGCTGCGGGCGAGCGGCTCAGCGGGGCGTGCGCACCCCCATCCGCTCGAGGCGCGGGAGAACCTCCTGGGCGAAGTACTCGAGCTCACCCACATAATCGACGAACGATAGCGTCATGCCCTTGAAGCCGGCGTCCCAGAAGCGCTTGATCTCGTTCGCGACATCGTCCGGCGAGCCGATCAGCGGGCAGACGCCGTGGCCGCCGGCGAAGCGCCCGCGGAACATCTGCAGCATCTCCGGCGTGAACGACTGCGCGTGGAGGCCCTGCAGCGTCATCAGGTTCTCGACCGCGTCCCAGTCGGCGTTCTCCTCCGCGTACCAGCGGTGGAAGTCCTCCGCCTCCTCCCTCGTCGGCCGGCAGACGCAGTAGGACGGCGTGAACACGCCGACCTCGCGACCGTACGTCTCGCGGGCGTTCGCCTCCACCTGGGCGACGACGGCGGCGCCGTCGTCGGGGCCGCCGACGACGGTGAAGACGACGTTCGAGTTGCGTGCGGCAAAGTCGCGTCCCTGCGTGGACGAGCCGGCGTTGAGAATCGGCAGCAGGCCGTCGTACGGCTTCGGAAGCGCCTCGACGCCGCTCAGCTTCCAGAAGCGCCCGTCGATGTCGTAGCGCCCCGGCTCGGTCCACAGGCGCCTGACGATCTCCCACCACTCCTGCGCGAGCGCGTAGCGGTCGTCGTGGTCCTGCGGCAGCTCGACCCCCATCGCGTCGTACTCGGGCTTGTTCCAGCCCGCCACGATGTTCAGCCCCGCGCGGCCGCGGCCGATCTGGTCGACCGTCGCCATCGCCTTCGCCGCCACGAGCGGGTGGTTGAACGCCGTGTGGATGGTGGCGAACACGAACAGCCGCTCCGTCTCGGCGAGCAGCCCGGCCGCGAGCGCGACCGGGTCGAGCACGCTCTCGTGGAAGTTCGTCTCGCCGCCGTAGCCGATCCAGCGCGCGATCGGCAGCATGAAGTCGATGCCGACCTCGTCGGCGAGACGGGCGAGACGCAGGTTGTCGTCCCACGTCGCCTGCCAGCGCTCCTCGATCTTCGTCACGGCCATGCCGGACGAGCAGTTGGCCGAGAACAGGCCGAGCTTCAGGTCGGCACCGTCGAGCAGTGGCTTCGTCAACGCATCCTCCTTGCGGGGTTGTTGGTCAGGCGGGGCCGAGGCCGCGATGGAGGCGGCCGGCATGCATCACGAGCGGAGCGCGGTCGGTCGTCTCGGCGGCGACGACGCGGCCGACGAGAATGACGTGGTCGCCACCGTCGAAGCGCGCGTGCAGCGCGCACTCGATTGTGGCCGCGGCGCCGTCGAGGAGCGGAGCGCCGATCACCCCGACCCGCGTCGCGAGCCCGTCGAACTTCTCCCCTCCCCTGCGCGCGAAGCGCCAGACGAGCTCCTCCTGGTCGGCCGCGAGCAGGTGCAGCGCGTACCCCGGCGCACCGAGCCAGACGTCGAGGCTGCCCGAACGGCGGTCGACGCTCCACAGGACGAGAGGCGGGTCCTGGGAGACCGGCGCCAGGCTCACCATCACGAGGCCGGCGCTGCGCCCGTCGGGGAGAGCCGCCGTCACGATCGCCACCCCTGTCGCCCAGGCGCCGACGGCGGCTTTCAGCGTGTCCGCGTCGACGGACGGAAGCGGGTCGTGATCGGCTGCGCGGGCGTCCACCGCCCAAAGTGTCCCACTCGCCCCGCGCAGGATCGATCCGCCGTGCGCGCTCTCGCTGTCCGGTTTGCGCGGTCGCAGGGCCTTCTCCGGCCCGGCGTCGGCCGCTGACCGTATCCTGGAAGGTTCGTGTCCACGCCCGAGCCGACCATTCCCGACGCGGCCCCCGCGCTAGCGGCGTTCGAGCTGCTCTGGCAGCAGGACGCGACCGCGTACGCCTTCGCGCGCGCCGCCGACGGCTCGCTGTCGGCCGGTCACCTCCACGTCGGCATGCCCGCGGTCGCCGACCTCGCACACCTCGGGCACAGCGTGACGGCACGCCGGGTCGCGCTGCACGAGCTGCTGCGCCTCGCCGACAGCCCACCCGACGGGCTCGAGCTCGGAGACACGGCCCGCGCGACGTTCGCGGTCGTCGAGATCGCGCGACGCTCCGTCGCCGAGGGCCTCGTCCACCCGCAGCTGCAGCACGCCGGCGGCGCGTGGCTCGCCTTCTGGGGGGCGACGCTCGACGCGAGCGTGCAGGCGGCGCTCGCGGCCGTCGCCTCCGCCCTCCCCGCCGTGTGCGCGGACCCGTTCGACGGCGACCCCGCCGCCGCCGTCCACGACCTCTACGCGTGCGCCGTCGACCAGATCGCGCGCGACCGGCTGCGCTCGGCAGGTGTCCGGCTCGGCAGACGCCACGGGCGCGGGCGCCCGAGTGCCGTCGAGCTCTTCCTCGACGGGCTCGCCGCCCCCGACCCCGAGCTCGCGCCCCACTCCGGCTACGCGGCGCTCGAGCGGCGGCTCAGCGCCTGGGTCGACCGCGGGCTCGCCGGCCGAACGCAGGCGCCGTGGACGCTCGCACTCCGCCTCGACGAGCGCGACGACCACGCGCTCGCCCTCGAGCTGTGGCTGCAGGCCGCCGACGACCCGACGCTCGGCCTGCCCGCGTCGATGCTGTGGGAGGACGGCGACGAGGTGTTCTCGTTCCTGCGCGCCGGCGACCCGCGGCGGCTGCTGCAGCGGCGGCTGGCGGAGATCGAGCCGATCCTCGCCGCGGGCGGCATCGGCTTCGACCTCGAACGCCCCGCCGACGCCGCTCTCGACGAGGACGCCGTCCGCTACTTCCTGCGCGAGGCGAAGCCGCAGCTCGACGAGCTCGGCGTGCCGGTGCTCCTCCCCACCGGCTGGGTGCGCTCGTCGAGCCCGCTGCGGGTCAACCTCAGCGCCGGCAGCGAGGGTCCGCGCCGCTCGAGCGGCCTGCTCTCGAGAGACGCGCTCGCCTCGTTCGCATGGCAGCTCGCGATCGGCGACACCCTGGTCAGCGAGGAGGAGCTGCGCGAGCTCGCCGCCGCCAAGGAGCCGCTGATCCGCGTCGGCGGTCGCTGGCACGCGCTGCGGCAGACGGACGTCGACCGCGCCCTGCGCTTTCTCGAGCGCCGCCGTAGCGCCGGCGGCATCGTCGACCTCGTGCGCGCCGTCTCGGGCGTCGAGACGGACGAGGCCGGGCTCGAGCTCGGAGAGGTCTTCCTCGATGCGACGCTCGCCGCGCTGCTGCAGGGAGGCGACGAGCGCCGCTTCGACCCGCTGCCGACGCCCGCCGGCATGACGCTGGCGCTGTTCCCCTTCCAGGAGCGCGGGCACGGCTGGTTGCGGCTTCTCGGCGACCTCGGCATCGGCGCCATCCTCGCCGACGACATGGGACTCGGGAAGACGGTGCAGGCGATCGCGATGCTGCTGTCGGAGCGCGAGGAGCACGGCGCCGGCGCCGTCGGCCCGACGCTCGTCGTCTGCCCGATGAGCGTCACGCGCCAGTGGGCGCGGGAGATCGCCCGCTTCGCGCCCTCCCTGCGCGTGCACGTCCACCACGGGACAGGGCGCCTCGCGGGCCCGGCTCTCGTCGCGGCCGCGCAGGCGAGCGACGTGGTCGTCACCTCGTACGACGTCGCCACGCGCGACGTCGACGACCTTGCACAGGTCGACTGGGACCGGCTGCTGCTGGACGAGGCGCAGGACGTCAAGAACCCGGCCACCAGGCGTGCGCGGGCGCTGCGCCGGCTGCCCGCCCGGCGCAAGCTCGCGATGACCGGCACGCCGATCGAGAACAACCTCGGCGAGCTGTGGGCGCTGATGGACATCGTCAACCCCGGCCTGCTCGGCTCCCGCGACCGCTTCGAGCGCACCTTCGCGCGGCCGATCGAGCTGGCGGGCGACGAGCGCGCGCTCGAGCGGCTGCGCGCCGTCGTGGGGCCGTTCATCCTGCGCCGGCCCAAGGACGCGCCCGAGGTCGAGCTGGAGCTGCCCCGCATCACGGTTGCGAAGCAGCGCTGCCGGCTGACCGTCGAGCAGGCGGGGCTGTACCGGGCCACCGTCGACCGCTGGATGCCGCGCATCGAGGAGCACGAGCGCTCGTTCGGGCGCCGCGGGGCGGTGCTGGCGATGCTGAGCCAGCTCAAGCAGGTGTGCAACCACCCCGAGCTGATCGTCGCCACGGGGCAGCCGCTCGACGGCCGCTCCGGCAAGCTCGAGCGCCTCGTCGAGCTGCTCCGCGCCGTGCCGCACGGCGACAAGGCGCTCGTGTTCACGCAGTACCCTGGCTTCGACCGCCTCGCGCCCCACCTGGCCGAGCGGCTCGGCCGCGGCGTCGGGTTCTTCCACGGCGGCCTCGGCGCCCGCCGGCGCGAGGAGCTCGTCGAGTCCTTCGGCCGCGACGACGGCCCGGCCGTGCTCGTCATCTCGATCAGGGCGGGCGGGCGCGGGCTCAACCTGCCGATGGCGAACCACGTGTTCCACTTCGACCGCTGGTGGAACCCCGCCGTCGAGCAGCAGGCGACCGACCGCGCCTACCGCTTCGGCCAGCGCAAGGACGTGTTCGTGCACAGCCTCATCTGCACCGCCACGCTGGAGGAGCGCATCGACGAGCTGCTCGAGTCGAAGCGCGAGCTCGCCGCCAAGGTCATCGCCGGACGGTCGGAGGACTGGCTCGGCGAGCTCGACCTCGACGCGATCCGCGCCGCCGTCGCGCTCGCGCCCGACGCGGTCGAGGAGGCCGCCGCATGACCGCGTTCGTCGTCGACGACGGGCGCCCCGTGTTCGTGGCGGGCGACGGCGACCGGATCGGCCGCGGCCCGTGGGCTCGCTGGCTGGCGACCGCCGTCGTGCCCGAGGAGGGCTCGGCGCGCGCCGAGCGCGGGCGCATCCTGGCCCGCACCGGCTTCGTCCACTCCGTCTCGCTCGACGGCCGCACGATCGCCGCGCAGGTGTGCGGGAGCGGCGCCTACGAGTACCACGTGACGCTCTCGGCCGCGCCGGTGGCGCCGCGCACGTGGGCGGCTCTCGAGCGCTCGCCGCGCGGCGGCTCCTACCTAAAAGCGGCGCTCGAGCGGCGCGAGCAGCCGGTGCACCTCGCGCACGAGCTGCTCGTGGACTGGGGCGCCCGGCTCGTGCCCAGCACCGGCTCGCTCACGCGGAGCTGCTCGTGTCCCGACCCCGAGCGGCCGTGCAAGCACCTGGCGGCGCTCGCGTACGTCGCCGCCGATCTCGTCGACCGCGATCCCTCGCTGCTCCTGCGCTGGCGCGGCTACCACGCCACACGGGAGCGGCGCCCCGCCGAGGCGGCGCTTGCGACGGCGGCGGCCGAGCCGTCGCGCGACCCGTGGCGCGCGGGGCCGCTGCCGGCGGCGCGGCCCGTGCGCCCGCTGCCGCCCGCCGCGGTCCTCAAGCGGCTCGGCCGCAGCGGCATCGCGGTGGGCGACGGCGATCTCGTCGACGCGCTCGCGCCCGCCTACGACGCACTCGGCGCGGACGGACGCTAGCCGCGAGCGGCGCCCTCCTACGCCCCGAGGATGTTGATCGCGCGCGCGGCGACGACGAGCACCGTCGCGAACGAGATCGCCGACTCGACGGCCATCAGCGCCTTCGCGGGCCGGGTCAGCGGCATCACGTCCGTCGGGCTGAACGCCACCGAGTTGGTGAAGGAGAAGTACGCGTAGTCGACGAGCTGCGGCTGCCATCCGGGTCGCGCCAGCTGGGCGTTCTCGTCCTGCGGGAACTGGAAGTCCGGCGCCGTCCGCTGCGCGGCGAGCGCCCGCCGCGCCGGCCCTCCGCAGTCGAGCTCCCAGAACGCGAGCGCGAACGCGACGACGTTGCTGAGCAGCAGCGCCGCCGCGCTCGCAAGCAGCTGCGCGCCCGACACCGACCTGCCGAAGTGGACGAGGGAGACGACGAGCAGGCCCAGCCCGACGAGGCTGCCGGCGACGACGACGGCGATGAGCGCGGCGGCGACGCGGCGGCGACGCTCGGCATCGCCGATGCGGCCGAGCCCGCCGAGGAGCGCCGCGCCGAGCAGCAGCTCCGGCAGCGCGAGCGCGAGCCACACCCACCACAGGCGCCGGTCGACCAGCTCCCAGCCACGCCATGCGCTCACCGCAGCCAGCGCGGCCAGGGTTCCCGCGGCGACGAGCGCGAGCGGCACGGCCTCGGCACGAGCTTCGAGCTGTACCTCACGCTGCCGGTCGGTCGTCACGAGAGCGAGGTTCGGCGCCTCCGGCCCGACACCTACTCGCCCCGCATCCGCTCGAGCGGCGAGCCCGTCGCAGTCGCATAGAATCGCGCCATGGAGCGGCGCGCACTGGGAGCAAGCGGCGTCTCCGTCTCGCAGGTGATCCTCGGCTGCGGCAACTTCGGCGGCATCGGCTCGTCCCCGGCCTTCTTCGGCCGGGGCACGTCCCGGGAGGAGGCGTTCCGGCTCATGGACGCCGCCTGGGAGCTCGGCATCACGACGTTCGACACGGCGGACGCCTACGGCGGCGGGCGCAGCGAGACGTTCATCGGAGAGTGGCTGGCCACGCGAGGCGTCGACGTCCGCGACCGCATCGTGATCGCCACGAAGACGTTCAACCCGATGGACACGGGCGCCGACCACGGTCTCGGCCACGCACGCATCCGCCGGCAGCTCGACGGGAGCCTGCGGCGGCTCGGCGTCGAGCGCGTCGCCCTCTACCTCGCCCACGACTTCGATGCCGCGGTGCCGCAGGAGGAGACGCTGCAGGCGTTCGACGAGCTCGTGCGCGCCGGCAAGGTCGGCGCCGTCGGGGCCTCCAACTTCACGGGCGAGCAGCTCGCGGAAGCTCTTTCGATCTCCGAGCTCGAGGGGCTCGCCCGCTACGAGTGGGTGCAGAACAGCTTCTCCCTGCTCGAGCAGGGAGACCGCGAGACCGTCTTCCCCGTGTGCCGCGAGCACGGTCTCGGCTACACGCCCTTCAGCCCGCTCGCGGGCGGGTGGCTGACCGGCAAGTACCGCCGCGGCGAGCAGCCTCCGGCCGGGTCGCGCATGACGCTGCGTCCGGAGCCGTACGACGGCTATCGCAGCGACCGCGTGTTCGACGCGCTCGAGGCGCTCGAGCGGGCTGCCGCGGAGCTCGGCGCCTCGACGGCCGCTCTCGCCCTCGCGTGGGTCCTCGCCGTTCCCGAGATCAGCGCCGTCGTCGTCGGGCCGAGCCGGGTCGAGCATCTGGCGCCCGCAGCCGAGGCGATCGCCCTCGACCTCTCCGCAGCCGACCGCGACCGCCTCACGGAGATCTTCGCCTGATGCTCGTGCTGTCCGAGCACGACGTGCGCGAGCTGCTCGACATGGAGTCGTGCATCGCCGCCATGGAGGACGTGCTCGCACGGCTCGCGCACGACGAGATCCACAACCCGCTGCGGTTCCTCATGCGCCCGCCGGCGAGCGCGCTGATGGGCTTCATGCCCGCCTACCGCGGCGGCGGCTCGCCGCTCTTCTCCCTCAAGGAGATCGTGGTCGCACCCGGGAACTCCGAGCTCGGCCTCGATCCGCACCAGGGCGCCGTGCTGCTGCACGACGGGAAGACGGGCCGGCTGCACGCGGTCCTGAACGCGTCGGCGGTCACCGAGATCCGCACGGCGGCCGTGTCGGCGCTGGCGACGAAGCTGCTGGCCCGGCCCGGGGCGCGCACCGTCGCGGTGCTCGGGTCCGGCGTGCAGGGACGGTCGCACGTCGATGCCATGCAGACCATCCTCGACGACCCGGTCATCCGCATCTGGAGCCGCAACCCCGCGCACGCGGAGGCGCTCGCGCTCGAGACGCACGCGCTCGCGGCCGCGTCGATCGAGGAGGCGCTCGACGGAGCAGACGTCGTCTGCACGACGACCGCGTCGCGCGAGCCGATCCTGCGGCGGGCCTGGCTCGCGCCGGGGACGCACGTGAACGCCGTCGGCGCGTCCGTCCCGACCGCACGCGAGCTCGACTCCGACACCGTTGCCTCCGCCTCGCTGTTCGTCGACCGGCGCGAGTCGACGCTGAACGAGTCGGGCGACTACCTGTTCGCCGTCGAGGAGGCGGGCATCGGCCCCGAGCACATCCGCGCCGAGCTCGGCGAGCTGCTCACGGGCGCGCATCCCGGCCGGGTCGCCGACGACGAGCTGACGCTGTTCAAGTCGCTCGGGATCGCCGCCGAGGATCTCGCCGCCGCCGAGCTGTGCGTCGAGCGGGCGCGCGAGCGCGGCATCGGCAGCGAGGTCGAGTTCTGATCCCGCTCGCGCGGATCGAGGAGGCGCGCGAGCGCATCGCCGACGTGACCCTGCGCACACCGCTCGTACGCCTGCAGGCGCCCGAGTCGCCCGCCGAGGTCTGGCTCAAGCTCGAGTGCCTGCAGGTCATCGGCTCGTTCAAGATCCGCGGCGCGGCCAACGCCATCCGCGGCGCGCCACCCGGGGCGATCGGCGGCGGGGTGCTGACGACGAGCGCCGGCAACATGGCCCAGGGCGTCGCCTGGATCGCACGCGAGGAGGGCGTGCCGGCGACGATCGTCGTGCCGGAGCACGCGCCGCAGACGAAGCTCGACGCGATCGGGCGTCTCGGCGGCTCGGTCGTCAAGGTGCCGTTCGAGCGCTGGTGGCGGGCGATGGAGGAAGGCTCGTACCCGGGTGCCGGCGGCTACTTCGTCCATCCCGTGATGGACGACGCGGTGATGGCGGGCAACGGCACGATCGCGCTCGAGCTGGTGGAGGACCTCGAGGGGATCGAAGCGGTGCTCGTGCCCTGGGGCGGCGGCGGGTTGACGACGGGGATCGCGAGCGCCCTGCACGAGCTCAGCCCCGCCACGCGCGTGCTCGCCTGCGAGCCCGAGACGGGTGCGCCGCTCGCCGCGTCGCTCGCGGCCGGTACCGCGACGTCCGTCGCCTACACGCCCTCGTTCGTCGACGGCGCCGGCGGCAAGGCCCTGCTGCCGGCGATGTGGGAGCGCGCGCGGCCGCTCCTTGCCGGCTCGGTCGTCGTGTCGCTCGACGAGGCCGCCGCGGCCGTGCGCCTGCTCGCCGAGCGCGCGCGGGTCGTGGCGGAAGGCGCCGGGGCGCTCGCCGTCGCGGCCGCGCTCTCGGGCCGGGCGGGCGAGGGCCGGATCGTGTGCGTCGTCTCCGGCGGCAACATCGACGCATCCCGCCTGGCCGCGATCCTCGAGGGCACGACGCCCTCCTAGCCCTCGCTCTCGCCGCCGTCGCGGCCACAGGGCAGCCGGGGGCGCGCGGCAGCCGCCCTCGCCGCAGCGCGCGCCCGTCCTCGCCATGAGCGCAGCGCGCATGCTCGTCGCGCACGGCCCTCCTGCGGCGAAGATACGAGCGTGCGCGTCATCTCCCGCACCGGGCTGCGCCGGCTCGTCGTCGCCGCGCAGGGATATGCGGCGCGCTCGCGGACGGGCACGGCCGGCGAGGTCGAGGCGGCGATCCGGCGCCTCGCCTGCGTACAGCTCGACTCGATCTCGGCCGTCGAGCGCAGCCACCGCATCGCGCTCGCCTCCCGCGTCGGCACCTACCGGGCGGGCACCGTCTCGCGCCTGCTCGCGCAGGGGCGCGTGTTCGAGTACTGGGCTCACGAGGCGTGCCTGCTGCCGATCGAGGACTGGCCGCTGTTCGCGACTCAGATGCGCACGGGCGGCAGGCGCTGGTACGGGAACGTGGGCGACACGCACCCGCACCTCGCCGAGGAGATCCTCGACGAGATCCGTCGCCGCGGCCCGCTCGGGTCGCGCCACTTCGAAGGATCGGCCGCGGGCGGTATGTGGAACTGGAAGCCGGCGAAGGCGATGCTCGAGCGGCTGTGGAACCACGGGGCGCTCGTGATCGCCGGGCGGCAGGGCTTCCAGCGCCTCTACGACCTGCCCGAGCGCGTGGTGCCGAAGGCGCTGCTGGACGCCACGCCGCCATCCGCGCACGACCGGTTGCGCGCGCTCGCGCTGCGCGCCGTACGCGCCCGCGGAGCGCTCACCGAGGCAGGCATCGTCGAGCATTGGCGGCTCAGGGGTGGCGTCGCCGGCGTCCGTCCCGCGGTCGACGGCCTCGTCGCGGACGGGTTGCTCGAGCGCGTGGCGGTCGACGACGGGGGCGCGGCGGTCGTCGTGCCCGCGGGAGCAGATCTCGACGCCGCAACGCCGTCGGCGGCGGTCCTGCTCTCCCCGTTCGACAACCTGCTGTGGGACCGGCCGTTCGCACGCCGCGTGTTCGGATTCGACCACCTGATCGAGGTCTACAAGCGCGAGCACGAGCGGCGCTACGGGTACTACGTGCTGCCGCTGCTGTGGCGCGACCGCATCGTCGGCCGCGCCGACCTCAAGGCGGAGCGCGGCGACGGCGTCCTCGTGCTGAAGGCGTTCCACCGCGAGCCCGGCGTGCGGGCATCCGCCGGCCTCGACGACGCGCTCGACCGCGCGCTCGACCGGCTCCGGCGTGCCTGCCGGCTCGAGGCTTTCGTACGGCGGTGAGCCCCGGTGCCGGAGGCCGCGAGGCCACCCGGCGTCAGAAGCTCGCGATCGGCAGCAAGCCCGCGACGGCGGCGGCCGGCCCCGCTACGACACCGTGACCGGCTCGTCGGCGAGTCGCATGCCGAGCCGCTCGAGAAGCTCCCTGTCGCGGTCGACCTCCGGGTTGCCGGTCGTGAGGAGCCTGTCGCCGATGAAGATCGAGCCGGCGCCGGCGAGGAAGCACAGGGCCTGCGCCTCGTCGCTGAGCGAGAGCCGGCCGGCGCTGAGCCTGACGATCGACGCCGGCATCAGGATCCGCGCGGTCGCGATCACGCGGACGAGCTCGAGCGGATCGATCGGGTCTGCCTCGGCGAGCGGCGTGCCGGCGACGCGCACGAGCATGTTGATGGGGACGCTCTCGGGATGCGGATCCTGCGCGGCAAGCTGACCGAGCAGGCCAAGACGATCGGATAGATCCTCGCCCATCCCTATGATGCCGCCGCAGCAGACGGTGATTCCAGCCCGGCGCACATGGCCGAGCGTCTCGAGCCTGTCGGCGTACGTGCGCGTCGTGATGATCGCTCCGTAGAACTCGGGCGACGTGTCGAGGTTGTGGTTGTAGGCCGTCAACCCCGCCTGGGCGAGCGCCTCCGCTTGCTCGGCCGTGAGCATGCCGAGCGTGCAGCAGGCCTCCAGGCCGAGGGCGCGGACGCCGCGCACCATCTCGAGCACGCGATCGAACTGTGCCCCGCGCGGCGCGCTGCGCCAGGCGGCGCCCATGCAGAAGCGCGTCGCTCCCTGGTCGCGCGCGCGGGCGGCGGCAACGAGCGTCTCCTCGACGCCGAGCAGCGGCTCCCGGCCGACGCCGGTCGTGTATCGCGCCGACTGCGGGCAGTAGGCGCAATCCTCGGGGCACCCTCCCGTCTTGACGCTGAGGAGCGCGCACCCCTGCACCTGCAACGGGTCGTGGTGCGCGCGATGGACGGACTGCGCGCGGAAGAGGAGCTCCGGCAACGGGAGCGCGTGGATCTCCTCGATCTCGCGGAGCGTCCAGTCGTGGCGGATCGACCCGGCTGCAGGCATCGGGGGAAGTGTGTCACGCATGCCGCGGGCGCGGGCGGGGACATAGGATCCAGGCCATGGAATTCGAGACGCGCGCGATCCACGCCGGCCAGGAGCCCGACCCGGCGACGGGCGCGGTGACGACGCCGATCTACCAGACCTCCACGTTCGCCCAGGAGGCGGTCGGCGTCCACAAGGGCTACGACTACGCGCGCGTCGCGAACCCGACGCGCACCGCCCTCGAGGAGTGCCTCGCCTCGCTCGAGGGCGCGGCGTTCGGCCACGCATTCGGATCGGGGCTCGGGGCGACGACAACGGTCATGCACCTCGTCGATCCGGGCGAGCGCGTGGTGTGCGTCAACGACGTCTACGGCGGCGTCTACCGCATGTTCTCGCAGGTGTACGAGCCGAAGGGCTACGCCTTCGACTACGTCACGCCGCACGAGTTGTCGACGAACCTCGCCGCGCACCTCGACGAGCGCACGCGCCTCGTCTGGGTCGAGTCGCCAACCAACCCGCTGCTGAACGTCGTCGACATCCGCGCCGCGGCCGACGCGGCGCATGCGGCGGGCGCGCTGCTCGTCGTCGACAACACGTTCGCCACGCCGTACCTGCAGCAGCCGCTCGAGCTCGGCGCGGACGTCGTCATCCACTCGACGACGAAGTACCTCGGCGGCCACTCCGACGTCGTCGGCGGCTTCACGGGCACCAACGACCCGACGATCTCCGAGCGCCTGCGCTTCCTGCAGAAGTCGCTCGGCGCCGTGCCGGGGCCGTTCGACGCCTGGCTCGTGCTGCGCGGCCTCAAGACCCTCGCCGTGCGCATGCGGCAGCACTGCGAGAACGCGCGCGCCGTCGTCGCCTTCCTGCAGGAGCACCCGCGCGTCGTCGACGTGCTCTATCCCGGGCTCCCGACGCACCCCGGGCACGAGATCGCCGCACGGCAGATGCGCGACTTCGGCGGCATGGTCTCGTTCCTCGTCGAGTCCGAGGAAGAGGCGGTGGATCTCGTCGCGCGGACGAAGGTGTGGACGCTCGCGGAGAGCCTCGGCGGCGTCGAGAGCCTGATCGAGCACCCCTTCCGCATGACGCACGCCGCGACGGCGAGCGGGCCGTTCGCGGCGCCGCGCAACCTCGTGCGGCTGTCGGTCGGGATCGAGTCGGCCGGCGATCTCGTCTCCGACCTCGAGCAGGCGCTCAGCTCCGCGCGGGTGGGCGGCATCGCCCCGTCCTGACCCACGTCGCCCGCCGTCCCCGGCGTGGGGTACGGTCAGGGACGATGACGATCGAGCCGATCGACCTGCTGCACGGCGGCGCGCGGCGCGTGATCGCGTCGTACCTCGTCGAGAGCGAGGACGGGCTCGCCCTCGTCGACTGCGGGCCGTCGAGCTGCCTGCAGGCGCTGAAGGACGGCCTCGCCGCCCGCGGCGTCGGCGTGGGCGACCTCCGCCACCTGCTGCTGACGCACATCCACCTCGATCACGCCGGCGCCGCGGGGCCGCTCGTGCGCGAGCACCCCGGGCTGCAGGTGCACGTGTCCGAGGTCGGCGCCCCGCATCTCGTCGACCCGAGCCGCCTCGAGGCGAGCGCCCGCCGGCTCTACGGCGAGGCGTTCGACGCGCTGTGGGGCGAGCTCTCCCCCGTGCCGGCCGAGAACGTCCACGCGGTCGCCGGGCGCGTGCTCGACCTCGACTGCTTCCCGAGCCCCGGCCACGCCCGGCACCACGTGTCGTACCTGCACCCGGACGGCACCCTGTTCACGGGCGACTCGGTCGGCGTGCGCATCTCTCCTGCCCGCTTCGTGCTCGCGCCGACGCCGCCGCCCGAGATCGACCTGGAGGCGTGGCGGCGCACCCTCGAGGAGACGGAGCGTCGCGGGCCGGCGCGGCTCGCGCTCACCCACTTCGGCGTCTTCGACGACGTGCAGGGCCATCTGGCGCGCTTCCGCGAGACGCTGCACGTCTGGGCCGAGCGCGTCGCCCACGGCATGGACGAGGCCACGTTCGTGGCCGCCGCGCGCGCCGACTGCGCCTCCTCCGACCCGGACGAGGTGGACGCGTACGACCGCTCGGCGCCGTACTGGCAGTGCTTCGCCGGACTGCAGCGGTACTGGTGCAAGAGGAGCGAGGCGGCGGCCTCGTAGGAGGCCCGGGAGGCAGGGCGGGAGGCGGCCCTTCACCGCCTTTCCTTCAGGCACGAAGGCGCGGACGCCCGCCGATCTTCTCGCAGAGGGCCGCGGTGAGCTCTCGCAACCCCCCGCGCTCCGGCTTCGAGGAGGGATACGTGACCGCCAACCGGCTGCCTCCCTACCGGGCCGGTGCCCAGCCGGTGACGAGCCAGCGGCGCCGCACGAAGCGCGCGCCCAGCAACGAAAGCCTCACCGCGATCAGCAGCGCGAGAGCCGCCCACACACCGCGCACGCCCCAGTCGCCCGCGAGCGTCGCGGCGAGCACGAGGGCACAGGCGACGAACAGCAACTCGAGGACGACGTTGACGAGGTTGCCGGCGATCACGATCCGAAGCGGCGTGCGCAGGTCGCAGACGCCGCGCAGGAAGCCCTGCCCGCCGATGGCGAGAAACGCCGGCGGCACCCCGAGCGACACGATGCGCAGGTAGAGCACCGCGTACTCGCCGGTCTGCCCCCTGCCGCCGACGAGCGCCACCACCGGGCCCGCGAGCGCGGCGAGAGCGACGCCGAGCGACAGCCACAGCGCCTGCGCGCCGGACGCCGGCAGCGCGAGCGGCACGATCTCGCCGTCGTAGCGGGAGCGCAGGCGCATCGGCGCGACGCCCTCTACGCGGTCGGGCGGCGCACGACGCGCGCTCCGCTCGACTGCGCGAGCGCCTTGATCACGATCTCGTCGAGGTTGACGTGCGGCGGGCGCGTGAGCGCGAAGAGGACGCAGTCGGCGACCTCGTCCGGGGTGATCGGGTCGACGCCCTCGTAGACGGCGTCGGCGGCCGCCCGGTCGCCGCGGAAGCGCACGAGCGAGAACTCCGTCTCGACGAGCCCGGCGTCGACGGTGGTGATGCGGATCGGGCGGCCGAGCAGGTCCTCGCGCAGCGCGTAGCTGAAGCCGCGCACGGCGAACTTCGACGCGATGTAGGAGGCGCCTCCCGGGTACGCCTGCCGGCCCGCGACGGAGCCCATGAACACGATGTGCCCGCCGTCGTGCAGGTGCGGCAGCACGAGCCGGGTGATGCGGAGCACGCCGTCGACGTTCGTGTGCAGCACGCGCGCCTCGTCGTCCTCGCTCGACTCGACGAACGGCGCGCGGCCGAGCGCGAGCCCGGCGTTGTTGAAGAGGATGTCGACGCCGCCGAGCTGCTCCACGGCCGCGTCGACGAACGCCCTCGAGCTCGCCTCGTCGGTGACGTCGAGCGGGAGCGCCAGGTCGGCCTCGACCTGCTCGACGCGCCGTGCTCCCCCCGCGACCCGCACGCCGGCCTGCCGCAGCTTGCGCACGGTGGCGGCGCCGATGCCCGACGAGGCGCCGGTGACGATCGCGGTCTTGCCGGCGAGGCTCACGGCGCCGGCCTCACCCCGGCTGCCCGTCGGCGATGTCGACCTTCTCGATCGTCACCGGCGTGGTCGGCCGGTCACGGCCGTCGCGGTCGACGCGGGAGATCCTGTCGGCGACCTCCTGGCCGGAGACGACCCGGCCGAACACCGTGTGCTTGCCGTCGAGCCACGGCGTCGCCTCGGCGGTGACGATGAAGAACTGCGAGCCGTTCGTGTTCGGGCCCGCGTTCGCCATCGCGAGCGCACCCCTGACCACCTTGTGCCGGTTGAGCTCGTCTTCGAACTGGTAGCCCGGGCCGCCGCCGCCGGTGCCGAGCGGGCAGCCGCCCTGGATCATGAAGTCGGGGATGACGCGGTGGAAGGCGAGCCCGTCGTAGAAGCCTTCGCCTGCGAGCTTCGTGAAGTTCTCGACCGTCTTCGGCGCGTCCTCCGGGAAGAGCTCGATCTCGATCGCGCCCTCGCTGGTGTGGAGCGTTGCATGTGTCATGCGCCCGACGCTAGCAGCCGCCCGGGTCGTTAACGGGCCGTCAACATCCGCCCGCGGGCCTCCTGCGTACACTTCGTGAATGACGCTCGCCGAGCCTCTCGCCGCATTGCCGCACGGCGCGGCCTCGCAGGAGCTCGCGCGCTCCTGGCGCCGCCTGACGCGCGCGGCCACGGTCGTCGCCGTGCTCACGGCTCCGGCGCTGTTCGTGTGGTTCACCCAGCAGAACGGCTGGGGCTGGTTGCCGTCCCTGCTGGCGACGGCGGCGATCGTCGTCGTCTTCCGCGGCTTCGCCGACCTGTTCTTCCGGCGGCTGATCCCGTGGCCGAGCCTGTTCGGCGTCGAGAGCCCGGAGCTGCGCGAGGAGGACGTCGTCGGCCGCCGTCGCGCCTGGTTCTGGCGCTTCTGGTTCAAGGTCGCGTTCCTCGTCGTGCTCGTCGTGACCGTGACGTGGATCTTCCGCGGGGGAACGTGGTGGGGCGCGGGAGGCGCCATCCTCGACGGGGCGGGGAAGATCCTCAGCTCGCCGACGCTGTGGGTGCAGGCCGTCTTCGTCTTCTTCCTCTTCTTCGCGAACTTCGCGATCCTGTTCGGCCCGCTGCTGCTGATGAACCTGTCGCAGATGCAGGCGTTCGAGCCGGGCGATGCCGAGTGGGGCGTCAAGCTCGAGGACGTCCGCGGCCAGGCGGAGGCGAAGGAGGAGGTGCGACGTGTCGTCGATATCTGGCAGTCGGGCGAGCAGTTCGAGCGAGCGGGCGGCAAGCGCGAGCGCGGGCTGCTGCTCTTCGGCGCTCCCGGCACCGGCAAGACGATGCTCGCGAAGGCGATCGCCACCGGGTTCAACTCGCCGTTCATCTCGATGCCCGGATCGGGCTTCGCCGCCACGTTCATCGGCATCGACGCGATCGTCGTACGCATCCTCGCCCGCCGCGCGAAGAAGCTCGCGCGCAAGTGGGGCGGCCAGTGCATCGTCTTCATCGACGAGATCGACGCCGTCGGCATGCGCCGCCAGTCACTCGGCAGCGGCGGCCGCTCGTTCGAGCCGCTCGCCTCCGCCGACATCGAGGAGTTCCTCTTCTTCGGCCCTCAGGGCGCCCGCGACCCGTCGGGCGACCTGGTCGTCGAGACGCGCGCGTGGCGCGACCGCCTGTTCGGGTCGCGCGCCCCGCAGCCGGTCGGCGTGTCCGGGTTCCAGACGCGACTGGCGAGCGTCTACAACTTCATGTTCCCCGGCGGCATGGGCATGGGCGGCGGCATGGCGCTGAACCAGCTGCTCGTCGTCATGGACGGGATCGACAACCCGCCGTTCCTGCGGCGCACGCTCACGAGCAAGATCAACACGCTGCTCGACGCCACCTTCGTCGTTCCGCGCCGGCTCGGCAGCGCACGGCTGAGGATCCCGGCGGCCCGCCCGCGCAACGACCAGATCTACTTCATCGGCGCCACCAACGTGCCGATCGACCGGCTCGACCCGGCGCTGATCCGGCCGGGCCGCATGGGTCGCCACGTGTGGTTCCGGACGCCGACGAAGGACGACCGGCTGGACATCCTCGACCTCTACATCGGCAAGGTGGCGCACGACGCGGAGCTCGACACGCCCAAGCGCCGCGACGAGATCGCCCGCATCATGAGCGGCTACTCCCCCGCGATGATCGAGCAGGCGACGTCGATGGCCCTGACGCTCGCCCACCACACGGGGCGCACGGCGTTCACCTGGGACGATCTCGTCGAAGCCGTCACGACGCTCGACGCGGGAACGGCGATCGGCTCCGAGTACATCCCGATGGAGCGCCGCGCCGTCGCGATCCACGAGGCGGGCCACGCCGTGGCCGGCCACGTCTACCTGACGAGCCGGGAGTCGACCCGCCTGACGATCAAGAAGCGCGGCGACCAGGGTGTCGGCGGCCACCACTGGATGATCGAGAAGGAGGAGCGGCTGTTCTCGTTCCAGCACGAGATGTTCCACGACATCGTCTGGGGCCTCGGGGCGATGGCCGCGGAGCGCGTGGTGTACGGCGAGAACTCGAACGGCGTCGGCGGAGACGTCGCCGGCGTGACCGCGCGGGCCGCCCTGATGGTGGGGCGCGCGGCGATGGGGCCGCTGCCCTTCCACGTCTCGCCCGCGAACGGCGAGACCGAGGAGGAGGCGCGCAAGCGTGCCCTCGACCGCTTCGAGCGGATCGGCCTCCAGATCATGTCCCGGTCGGGCAGCGGCGGCCCCTTCGACGCCGACCCGATCGCGGGCGTCCTCTCCGACGCGGCCAAGCGCGCGGTCGCCGCGCAGATCCTCGGCCAGGCGTACGTCACCGCCCACAACCTGGCGATCGCCAACCTCCCCGCGATCGAGAGGATCGCCGACGCGCTCGAGGACAAGCGCGAGATCATGGGCGACGAGCTGCTCGAGCTGCTCGAGTCATCCCGGATCACGATTCCCACGGTCGATCTCGGCGAGGAGTCCGCCTGGCCCCCGCTCGAGTTCTCGGCCGCGGTCGACCGCGGCTTCAAGCCGCCGCCGTCCGCCCCTCCGGAGATCGCCCGATGAGCGACGGCACGATTCCACCCGACGCGACACCCCCCTCCGGCTTCGTCGACGCGGAGCCTGCGCGGCCGGTCTCCCAGCCCGGTGGGCCGTCGCGCGCCGACCGTGCCCGCAAGGCCGCCTATCGCGCCCGCTTCGGGCTCGTCTACCTCGCGCTCGCGGTCGTCGCGGGCGTGGGGGTCGGCGCCCTCGTCGTCCTGTTGACGCGCCCCGACGCGGCGCCGGCCGCACGGTGGTCGGCGTGGGCGCCGGAGGGCAGCGACTCCGCGAAGGCGAAGCAGATCGCCGACCACGTGTCGAAGAGCTACCGACTGCCGGACGGTCAGCAGCTCACGACCGCGCTCGTCGGGCCGCCTCAGGTCAGCGCCGGCGCGAGCGGCAACGTACCGGTGCGCGCGATCGCGGTGCGCCCGGACACCTCGACCGGGAAGAAGGAAGAGAGCGACATCGCCGTCATCGACGCGCGCGACAGCCTCATGTTCATCCTCTGCGGCCTCGGCAACAACTGCTCGATCGCCGGCGGCAAGGCGTCGCAGGCGCGCCATGCGCTGCTGCGGCGCGAGGCGCTCGAGCTCGCCCTCTACACGTTCAAGTACGTGCACGGCGTCGACTCGGTGTCGGTGTTCCTGCCGCCGCGCCCCGACGGGGCGGCGGCGGCGACCTCGGTGTTCCTACGCAAGAGCGACGTCCGCGCCGAGCTGTCGAAGCCGCTCGCGAACACGATCGGCCCGCGCACGCCGACGGTGGGGAAGATGACGAAGCTCGAGCTGGCGACGGTGAACCGGCTCACGAGCCCGCGGCTGTACTCGTACCAGTACCAGCAGGCGCAGGACGGCAGCGCCGTGCTCGTGTACGACCCGATCATCCTGGGGACGTAGGCGCAGGGCGCCGGCCCGGCCCCGACAGGAGGCCCATGGATCCGCGACTGGCCGCCGCCAAGGAGCGGCTCGACCGGCTCGACTGGTGGCCGCGACCCGTGCGCGTCGACCACGTGCGCTTGCTGACGGTGCCGTGGCTGTTCCGGCTGCCGGGGCTGCGCCGCTTCGACGGCTACGCGTTGCACGGAACGATCCTGCTGCGCAGCCCGCAGGCGACCGAGGATCTCGTCACGCACGAGCTCTGCCACGTGTGGCAGATGCAGCACCGGCCGCTGCGGATGCCGCTCAGCTATCTGCGCAGCGGCTACGCCGCGAACGGCTACGAGCGGCAGGCGCGCGCGGCCGTCGAGGCTACGCGGCCCGGGTAGCGAGCGTGACGACGTTGCCGGAGGGGTCGGCGACGGTCACCTCGCTGCCGTCGGCGACCGGCTCGAGGCCGGCGGCGCGCAGGCGCTCGACGGCGGCGGCGAGCGCGCCGTGTTCGGGCAGCAGGATCGTGAAGCGGCGCAAGCCCCGGCAGCCCGGCGGCGGCGCGGGTGCGCCGGCGCCCGCCCACGTGTTGAGCCCGAGGTGGTGGTGGTAGCCGCCGGCGGAGACGAACAGGGCGCCCGGGTAGCCGCGTACCGTCACGTCGAACCCGAGCGCGCCGCAGTAGAACGCCTCGGCGGCGGCGAGGTCCGCCACCTGCAGGTGGACGTGGCCGACCGTCGTGCCGGGCGCGACGCGCTCGCCCGGGTCGGGCGCGGCGACCTCCGCGAGCACGCCGTGGAGGTCGAGCGCCGCGGTGCCCATGCGCAGGGCGCCGCCGTCGTAGCGCCATTCGGCGCGCGGCCGGTCGCGGTAGATCTCGATGCCGTTGCCCTCCGGATCGTCGAGGTAGAGCGCCTCCGACACGAGATGGTCGGAGGCTCCCGTGAACGACCACCCGGTCTGCGTGACGCGATGGATCGCGCGGGCCAGGTCGGCTCTCGTGGGGACGAGCAGGGCGAGGTGGAAGAGGCCGGTCGTCCGTGGCGGGCGGGGCGGCGCTGCCGGGTCGCCGACGAGCTCGACGAGCGCAAGCGCGCCGGCGCCGAGGGTGACGACGTCGCCCTCGCGTGCGATCACGCGCAGCCCGATCGCGGTCTCGTAGAAGGCCGTGAGCCGGTCGACGTCCCCCGCGACGAGCGAGACGGGGCCGAGCGTCGTCGCGGGGTCGATCGCAGCGCTGCCGCTCATGCCGGCTCCGTCACGCGCACCTCGTCGCCGACGCGCACGCTGCCGGGCTGCACGACCTCGCCCCGCACGCCGAAGGGCAGCGGCTCGTCGCTGGGGACGTGCGAGCGGTACGCGCGCAGGAGATGGAGGGTGTCGAGGCTCGGCACGCCCGTGTCGGGGTCGTGCGTGGTGACGGCGCAGCGGCCGACGAGCCCGTTGCAGCGCAGCGTCGCAGCGCCGACGCGCACCTCGCGCCCGACCCAGCCGTCTTCCTCGTGCGCGTCGGCGCCCTCGATCGTGAACAGCATGCGAAAGCGCCGTCCGTCGACCGCCTCCACCCCGGCTTCCCGCGCGAGACGCTCGAGGGACGCGGTCGAGACGAGCGAGACGGCGCCGGCGGCGGCCCGATCGGAGGCGGCTCCGGGCTCGTCGGCCCTGATCAGCCGCAGCGGCGTGCCGGCGAACGCCGACAGCGCCCGCGACCAGGGCCCTTCGACGACGTGACCCGCGACGGAGCGGCCGTAGAAGCCGGTCTCGACGGCGTCGCCGAGGGCGATCGCACCCGCCACCGTGGCGCCGTCCGGGAAGCGCAGCGCGAGCGAGGTGCCGTCGGCGTCCGCCTCGGCGGCGACCTGCACGAGCGTGCCGAACACCTTGCCGTTCGCGAGCCGGCCGTCTGCGCCGACGAGGTAGAAGCGGCGGTTCTGCCGCAGGCCGGTGTGCTCGAGCTCGATCTCGTCGGGGTGCGCGAGCGCGAGCCCCTTCACGGGCGCATAGGCGATCCGGGCGATCGTGGCAGCCATGGAGCAAGCCTAGTGCTCCGCTCCGGGTGCGGCACGCCCCGGCGCGCCGGCTGCTATCCCATCTCGAGCTCGACGGGCAGCCCGAGCCGGCCCATCGTGCGCAGGTGCAGGACGTGCGAGCGCAGCGCCGCCCGCAGGGACGGCTGGGCCGTGTAGCGGATGCCGTGGCGGTCGCAGTTGCGCCGCACGATGCGTGCGATCTGCGGATAGTGGGTGTGCGGCAGGCGCGGGAACAGGTGGTGCTCGATCTGGAAGTTGAGCCCGCCGAGCGCCCATGTCAGCACCCGGTTGCGCGGGCAGAAGTTCACGGTCGTCTCGACCTCGTGCACCGCCCACAGACGCTTCTCCCCGCGCAGCTCGGCGGCGGAGGCGAACGACGCCTCCTCGACACAGTGCGCGAGCTGGAACGTCGTCGCCATGATCAGGCTCGTCACCATCGTGAAGCCGGCGTAGGCGGCGAGCACCGCCCACCACGGGTAGACGAGCATCGGGATCACGAGCGCCCAGCCGACGAAGATCGCCTTGCCGACGACGACGCCGGCGAGGTTCCAGCCGCGCGGGAAGCGGAGGGCGCTCTCGCCGACCCGGCCGCGGGCGAACGCCGCGACGTCGCCGACCGTCTGCCAGCGCAGGCCCATGAGCAGGTACATGGGCCAGATGTAGAGGTGCTGGAAGCGGTACCAGGGGCGCGGCGCCTGCGTGGGCGAGAAGCGGGCGAGCGGCACCTGCGTGATGTCGTCGTCGAAGCCGTCCACGTTCGTGTACGTGTGGTGGGCGACGTTGTGCTTGACGCGCCACGCGTAGCTCGAGAACCCGAGCAGCGCGTCGGCCGACCAGCCGACCAGGTGGTTCCAGCGCCGCCGGCGGAAGTAGGCGCCGTGGTTCGCGTCGTGCTGCACGCAGAACGCCGTCAGCATCGCCCCCGTGGCGAGCCCGGCGAGGCAGAGGGCCGCGACCACGGCGCCCGGGCGCACGAACACCAGCAGCGCCCACGAGACCGCCGTGAGTCCGAGCGCGACCGGCGCCTTCGCGTACAGCTGCAGCGCGCCGCGCATGCGCGTCCGCCCGCGCGCGAGATAGGCCTCGACCTCCCGCCGTGTGTCGCGGATGAACGCTCCGCCGTTGTCGAACGCGACCTTCTCTGCGACCTTCTGCGCGGCTGCCGTCATGTCGAGCCTCCCTGATCCCGCGTGCGGATGGTGAAGGCGCGGGCGCCGTCGGTATCCGAGGTTGTGCGGTCCAGGGTAGCGGTGGCGCGCTCGGCCCGGCGTAACTCGCGCCGACGGCTTCGACGAGGCCCGCGCGGCGCTCGACGAGATCGCGCCCGTCCTTCTCGTCCCGGCCGTCACCCTGTCCGCGGATAGGCGCGTTTCCGCCCCGTCCCTCCTGAGCCGCCGCCTCGCTATCCTCGTCCGGCCGCCCCCATCGACTAGCGGCCTAGGTCACCACCCTTTCAAGGTGGCAGCACGGGTTCGAATCCCGTTGGGGGCACCAAGTAGACGTCATTCAAACCCAGGCCAGCGAGAGCTGGCCTGGGTTTGCTCATGTCCCAGAGGGCGTGGAGCTACTCGGGGATGCCCTGGAGCCAGTCACGGTTTCGGTGCCGTGCCTCGATCGTCGTCGGTTGCGGGCGATAGGAGGTTGTCACGAGATCCGGCGCAAGCAGGGCGCTGAAGACTGGAAGCGGCAGATGGCCGAGCCGTAGCGCTCGCACATCTCGACGCATGGGCATCCCGCCACCTCAGCCCTACGGCCCCGTCCCTCCTCGCGCAGTGGCTCATAAGGCATCCGCCAACGGCTTCCGCCCAGCGGCTGGAGGATGCCGGGATCCGCGACGGCGCTCGTGATCGGCCGTCGCGGGCGGCGTCCGGCGCTCGTGGCGGAGTGAGCGGCGGCAGGGGAACGCCTTGACAAAGAGCCCCCGCTCTCCGTTACTGAGTCCCCAGCTCGGACGTGGAGGGGAGCCTGCTGGATGAGGACGAGGGTGTGCACTGCCGCGGAGCTGCCTGCGTCGAAGACGCCGGCCGCCGGAAGCGCCCGCGGGCGCCGCTCCGTGGCCGGCCGCGGCCCACGGGCCGACATCGAGCCGGGACTCGACACGGGGGCGCGCACCGGTCGGCTCCTCGCCCCGGCGCACAGCACGACTCGCAGCTGGTCGCCGTCGTGAGCGTCGACGCGCCCGCGCTGTCCGGGAGAGACGCGGCGCGCGACGGCGCCTATGCAGCCCCCGCGACCGCCGAGCTACCGGGGCTGATCGTCCGGGTCGGTGTGTGGGTCGCCGCCGTCGGGTTCGCGGCTCAGGGCATCGCCGACATGGCGGGCTTCATCTGGTTCGACGGCACGGTCGGCCAGTTGAGCGCGGACGCGGAGCTCACGATCTGGAGCTGGGCGAGCTCGACAGCGACGGCGTGCGCCGCGCTTGCGGCCGGCCTCCTTGCGGTGGCGCACCGGGGGCGCAGGCTGACCTACCTGTTCCTGGCCGCCACGCTGGCGTTCTTCTCCGCCGACGACATGCTCCAGATACACGAGCGTCTGAAAGCCAATCTCGGTGGTGCCCACGAGACGACCAGGATCGTGTGGCCGGTCGTGTACCTCCCACTCCTCATCACCTCGTTCTTGCTTCTCTGGCGTTGCGCCGCGCATGCGTTCGGGCCGGCGCGTCGGAGCGTCCGCCTCGGCCTGCTCATGCTCGTCGCCGCGGTCGCGTGGGAAGCAGTCTCCTTCGGCATGGTGCAGATCGGGCTCGACCGTGGCACGTTCGCCTACGAGCTCGAGGTGGTCGTCGAGGAGGGGCTCGAGCTCGCGGGATGGATTCTCATCGCGTCGGGCCTGATGGCGGGACTCCTCGATCGCGCCACGCGCATGTCACGCTGAGCTTCGAGGAAGCGAGCTCACGCGACGCGGCCGTCGCGGTGCCGGGCAGACAGCGGATGCGCTCCGCCTGGCAGGCCTCGCGGGCATCGACCTCGGCCCGCCTCCGGTGCCGCCGCATGACGGTCGCTCCGGCGCCGGAGGTCGCCTGCAAATGCGGCAGAAGCTCGAACTGCCACGCGTGAGAGGGAAGATCGCGGTCGACCGGCGGGGACGCGCCCGAAGCGCGCGCCCCCGCCGATCGCTCTCTCCTTCGCTAGAAGGCGCTCGAGCTGCTGCTGCTGCTGTCGCCCTGCTCGGTGCCGGTCGCGCTGTCCTCGCTGTCGGCCGCGGCACTGTCGTTGCCCGTGCCGCCGTTCAGCTGGTCGCTGCCCGCGCCGCCGACGAGCTCATCGTCGCCCGCGCCGCCGTCCTCGATGTCGTCGCCGGCACCACCGTCCAGCTGGTCGTTGCCCACGCCGCCGACGAGCTGATCGTCGCCCGCGCCGCCGTCCTCGATGTCGTCGCCGGCACCACCGTCCAGCTGGTCGTTGCCCACGCCGCCGACGAGCTCATCGTTGCCCGCGCCGCCGTCCTCGGTGTCGTCGCCGGCACCGCCGTCCAGCTGGTCGTTGCCCGCGCCGCCGACGAGCTGATCGTTGCCCGCGCCGCCGGAGAGCGTGTCGTTCCCTCCGGCACCGACGAGCTTGTCGCTGCCCGCGCCGCCGACGAGCGTGTCGTTGCCCGCGCCGCCGATGATGGTGTCGTTGCCGCCCAGACCGCAGATCACATCGCTACCGCGCGTCCCCGTCAGCACGTCGTTGCCCGGGGTGCCCGTGATCGTGCACTTCGGCGTCGAACCCGCCGCGGCCGCCCCGCTCGTGACGACGAGCGCGGAAAGGGCGCCGAGCAGTGCACAGACTGCGATGACCCTTGCGAGACTGTTCCGTTCCATGAGAGCTCCTTCTCTTCGTGCTTCGATGTACGCGTACCATTCGGCAAGAGCCGTGGGAGCTCCGAAACATGCGGCACACGGCTCCGATTCACCCTTCCGGAGCCCTCGTTCACTCTTTCGGGTACGTGCTGGAGGAGGACGCCACCCTTCCGGCGCCCCCGCCGCCCGCGCCCTGCTCATCCGCCGGGCGGAGCGGAGACGCGCAGATCGGACGGGCCTGCTGCCGACCTCGCACTGCCCGGACGCGGCCGCTGCGGAACCGCTTCAATAGTGGGCCGGGCGGTTAGCTCAGCTGGTAGAGCACCTCGTTTACACCGAGGGGGTCGGCGGTTCGAGCCCGTCACCGCCCATGTTCGTCGGCGCAAGATCCGGGATCCCCGAGCGGGGACCCCGGATCGCGCGAACACCCCTGAAGCCGGGAACCTACGGTTCCCAGGGAACCTCCCTTCCCGTGGTGACGGCGATCGACCCCCGTCGACAAGCGGCCGCCCGCTCCCCGGCGCAGGCTCACGCATGGCGCACGTGTTTCGGCGCAAGATCCGGGATCCCCGAGCGGGGACCCCGGATCGCGCGAACACCCCTGAAGCCGGGAACCTACGGTTCCCAGGGAACCTCCCTTCCCGTGGTGACGGCGATCGACCCCCGTCGACAAGCGGCCGCCCGCTCCCCGGCGCAGGCTCACGCATGGCGCACGTGTTTCGGCGCAAGATCCGGGATCCCCGAGCGGGGACCCCGGATCGCGCGAACACCCCTGAAGCCGGGAACCTACGGTTCCCAGGGAACCTCCCTTCCCGTGGTGACGGCGATCGACCCCCGTCGACAAGCGGCCGCCCGCTCCCCGGCGCAGGCAGGACGCTCAGACGCGGGCGCGGACGGCGTGCCAGCCGTCGACGTTGTCGCACTTGACGACCCCCGCCGTGTCGTGCCGGTAGGTGTAGGCCGGGAGCCCGTTCACGGTCAGCTGCAGCTTCCCCGCCCGCCTGACCGCGCCGAACGTCGCCGTCACGCCGCTCACGTGCTTGGGGGGCACCGCCTTCACGAACACCGGCGGCCACGCCACGGCGCACGACCCGGTACAGCGGATCTTCCCGCCGGCCTTCTTCTCGGTGTCCCAGTAGTAGATCCCGAGCTTCCCGGGCGTCGCGATCACCTTGCCGAGATTCGGCGTCCCGATCACGATCACCGGCTTGCCGGCCGGCGCCGCGAGAGCGGACGGAACCATCGCGACGAGCACCATGGCTGCGAGCAGGGATCCACGTACGGCAGTCGTGTTCGGCACGGGCGACCTCCTCGTCCGGATGGGTGGCGGGACATACGTCCCGCCACCCACAGTGCCCGGCGCGACAGCCGCGCCGCAAGGCCTGCGACCCATCCGTAAGAGAACGTTCAGCACTCGTCTACGAGTGCCCGAACCTCACATCCGGCAGGATGCGGTCGAGCCAGCGCGGCAGGCCCCAGGCCCACGTCCCCAGCAGCCGCAGCGCCACCGGCACGAGCACGAGCCGGATCAGCAACGCGTCGAGGAGCACCGCCACACCCAGGATGACGCCCATCTCCTTCGGCGGCAGCGGCCCCGAGAGCGCGAAGGTGAGGAACACCGCCACCATCACGGCGGCGGCGGCGAAGATGACGCGGCCGGAATGCGCGAGCCCTCCCACCATCGCGTCGCGCGGATCGTGCGAGCGGTCGTAGTGCTCCTTCGCCGACGAGAGCAGGAACACCGTGTAGTCCATCGAGATCGCGAAGATCATGGCGAAGAAGAACACGGGCCCCCACGCGTCGATGAAGCCCTGCGACTCGAACCCGAGCAGCCCGGAGCCGTGCCCCCCCTGGAAGATGAGGCGGGCGACGCCGAAGGCGGCACCGGTCGCAAGCAGGTTCGTGACGACGCCGACGGCGGCGATCACGGGCGCCTGCAGCGCGAGGAGCAGCAGCAGGAAGCCGAGCACGAGCACGACGCCGATCACGAGCGGCGTCTTCGCCGCCAGCGTCTGCTCGAGGTCGTGATTCTCGGCAGTGGCGCCGCCGACGAGCACGCCGGCCGGCAGCACCTCGCGGAGCCGGTCGATGGTCGCGCCGACGCTCGGGCTCGACGGGTCGGAGGCGGGGATCGCCTGCACGAGCGCGAGACCGTCCGCGCCGGGCTGCGCCGGCATGACGCGGGCGATGCCGGGATCGGACGCGACGGCCGCGGACGCGCCGGCGATCGCCGCCGCCGGCCCGACGATCTGCAGCGCGCCCGGCGCCCCCTGGCCGAAGGCCGCCTGGACGAGCTCGTAGCCCTGGCGCGAGCCGTCGCTCGGCGGCACGACCTTGATCGACGGCATGCCCGTGCGCAACCCGAAGATCGGCAGCGCCAGCGCGATCAGCACCGCGAGGGCCGCCGAGCCGTAGAGCAGCGGGCGCCGCCACAGGCGCTCCGCCCAGGCGGCGAACGCCGGCGAGCGATGCTCGCCCGAGTGCACCCACCTGAGGGCGAGCTTGTCGACCCGCGGGCCGAGCCTGCCGAGCACCGCCGGCAGCAGGGTCAGCGTCGCCAGCAGCACGAAGAGCACGGACACCATGATCCCGAGCGCCATCGAGCGGAACGCCGGGCTCGGCACGAGCATCACCGCCGACAGCGAGATCAGCACCGTCAGCCCCGAGAAGAGCACGGCCTTGCCCGCCGTGTCCATCGTCGCCGCGACCGCCTCGCGCGCGGTCAGCTTCGAGCCGAAGAAGGCGCCGCGGAAACGGTGCACGACGAAGAGCGCGTAGTCGATCCCGAGCGCGAGCGCGAACATGAGCGCGAAGTTCATCGCCCAGATCGAGATGTCGAACACCCGGCTGCCGAGGTACAGCGTCCCGGCAGAGGCGACGAGGCCGAGGATCGTGAGCATCAACGGCAGGCCGGCGGCGACGAGCGAGCCGAAGGCGAGCAGCAGGATCACGAGCGTGACCGGCCAGGAGATGAGCTCGGACTTCATCATCGCGTTGCGGTTCGCCTCGTTGAAGTCCGACCACATGCCGGACGCTCCGGTGAGGCTGACCGCGACGCCGGCACCGGCGGCGGCCTTCAGCTTGCCCTTGAGCTCGTCGGCGGCGGCCACCATCTCCGTCGTCGACCCCTTCGCGCCGGCGCTCACGATCGCGGTATGGCGATCGCGGGAGATGGAGAAGCCCGGGCGCGGCGCGGCGATCGAGGAGACGCGCGCGTCCGCGCGCAGGATCGCCGTGACGCGGTCGACCGTCGCGGCGAACGCAGGATCGGCGACGGTCGCCGCCGGCGCGTGCAGCACGACCATCAGCGCGGCGCTCGACTGGCCGCCGAAGCTCCTGTCGATGAGCTCGCGTGCCTGCACCGACTGCGAGCCCGACGCCTCCCAGCCCGCGCCGGAGAGCGCGTGCTCGACCTTCGGCGCCAGCGCGCCGAGACCGGCGGCGATCACGACCCAGGCGATGAGGACGGTGCGGAAATGAGCGGCCGTCCACGAACCCAGCCGGCCGAGCGGCCCGACGGCGATCACCTCGGGCACCCCCGCTCGACGTGGAGCACGCGCTCGATCACGAATGAGGCCGGGCACTGCCCGACGGACACGTACAGCCACTGGCTCACCCCCACGAACGCGGCGAGCAGCAAGAACCACGGCGACACGAGCGCGGCCAGCGCCACGCTGAGCAGGGTCATCGTGCCGGCGAGCGCGAAGAGGACACGCTCGAGAGGCCAGGCGGAGGCCCTCATCGCCCCGCTCCTTCGAGGATCGCGTTCAGCTCCGCGACCTGGCGCTGCACGCTGCCGCAGACGGTCTCGCAGAGCTCGAATACGCCGGCGTCGACGACGCGGTAGAAGACCTGGTTGCCGGACTTCCGCCGTGCCACGATTCCCGCCTCGTGCAGGACGTGCAGGTGCTTGGAGACGTTCTGCTGCGATGCGCCCACCGCCTCGGTGAGCTCCTGCACGGTCGCCTCTCCCACCCGCAGGCTGTCGAGCAGCCGGATGCGCATCGGCTCGCCGATGACGCGGAAGCGCCGCGCGATCAGCTCCACGAGAGCGTCGGGCAGCGGGTGCGGAAGCGTCGTCGCGGACGCGCTCACGCCGCCACCTCGTCGCGAAGCGCGTCCAGGAAGCCGGCGACGACGACGGGCGGCACGGCGCCGACGAACTCCTTCACGACGGCACCGTCCGAGAACGCCTTCACTGCCGGGATGCCGCTGATCGCGAACCGGCGCGCGATGTCGGGATTGTCGTCGATGTTCACCTTCACGAGCTCGACGGCGCCGCCGCGCCGCTCGACCTCGCGCTCCAGCACGGGCGCGAGCATGTGGCACGGGCCGCACCACGGCGCCCAGAAATCGACGATCACGGGCACCTCGCGTGAGCGCTCGATCACATCGGTCTCGAAAGTCTCGCTAGAGACGTCCATCTCAACTCCTTCGGTCGAATCGGTTGCTCCAGTATACACAACTATTTGATTGTACAAGGTTTCTAGTTGTAGTTGGTACCACGCCCGTGATCGGCTCGATGCGGGGCCGCCCGCCCGCGCGGACACCGCCGGCACCGTGGTGGCAGAGGACGAGGGCGCCGATCCCGGGGAAGACGGCGGGCCGCCCGGATCGTCCGGGCGGCCCGCCTGCCTGCATCGCGATCGCTCAGGCCGTGGCCGCGCCGACCCGCGCGACGACGCCGGCGAGCCGTCCGCGCACCTCGTCCGCGATCGGGTTCAGATCCCCGCGCCCGACGACCGAGAGCATCCGCTCGGCGTCGACCGCCGAGACGAGCGTCGACCCGTCCTGCTCGTAGACGACCACGTTGCAGGGCAGGAGGACGCCGATCTCCGGCTCCAGCTCGAGCGCCGCGTGGGCGAACGCCGGATTGCACGCACCCAGGATCAGGTAGCGCTCCATCTCGACCCCGAGCTTCTCGCGCAGGGTCGACTGCGCGTCGATCTCGGTGAGGACGCCGAATCCCTCGGACGCGAGCTCCTCGCGAACGCGCGCGACCGCGTCGTCGAACGCGAGCGCGGTCTTCGTCGTCAAGGCGTACGGTGCCGTGCTCATACCCGCTCCGGCGCCGGCCGAGCCGGCACCTCCGCTCGCTGCGCGTCTCTGTCGAGCCTGCGTCTCATGCTGCCTCCTCCAGTAGTCGCCGGCGTGCCTGCTCGGCCTTCTCCCGGTGGGCGACGGCGCCCCCGGGTTCGTCGAAGCGCCTGTCCAGGTAGTCGAGGATCGCGTCCTCGCCGATCAGCACGGCTCCGTCCTCCGCCACGAGCGCGGGGATGGTGACGCCGCCGGTCGCCTGGAAGAGCGCAGTCCGCTCGTCGCGCTCGACGGGCACCTGGAGCGCCGTGTAGGCGACGTCCAGCTCCGTGAGGCGCTGCCGCACCCTGTGGGACGATGGGCACCACTCCGTCTGGAAGAGACGGAGCATCGGAGTCTCAGCGGTGGGAAGAGCGGGCATGAGACGAGTATACACAACTCTGTGCTTGTAGATAATCGGAAGTTGTTACTAGCTGGCATAGCGGGATTGCCGCAGCCGCCTGCTTCCGATCGCGGCGGGGCGCCGGCGCGACGGAATTGCGTCCATGGGCCGCGGCGCTCCCGGCGCGATCGTGCGCAGCGAGCCGCTCGTCGTCTTCGATGCGGAAATGCGCGTCGTGCACATGAACAGGGCGGCGGAGAGCCTGCTCGGGCGGTCGGCGGCCGAAGCGGCCGGCAAGTCGTGCCAGCCCGTCCTGCACGGGCGCGACGCACGGGGCGTGCCCTCGGGATCGTCAGCTGATGCCGCTCAGGGCGAGCGCTCGAGCTCGAGCGCGCAGGAGTCGATGCAGAAGCGCTAGACGCCCGGCTCCTTCGCGTCGGTGCAGGCGCTAGAGGACGACGGTGGAGACGGCCACGTACTGCGCGGCCGCGGCGGCCACGACGAGGAGGTGGAAGATCTCGTGGAAGCCGAACGTCCTCGGGAACGGGTTCGGCCAGTGGAAGGCGTAGATCAGCGCGCCCACCGTGTAGAGGACGCCGCCGACGATCACGAGCACCGATCCCGTCACGCCGACCTCCGAGAACATCTGCGGGATCGTGATCACCCCGACCCAGCCGACCGCGCTGTAGACGAGCACGCTGACCCATTTCGGAGCGTCGAGCCAGACGAAGTTGAGCACGAGGCCGAGCGCGGCCCCCGCCCACACCGTCGCCAGCACGCCGAACCGCAGCGCCCCGTGGAAGGCGAGGAGCGCGAACGGCGTGTAGGTGCCGGCGATGAACACGAAGATCGTGGAGTGGTCGAGTCGCCGCGCCCACACGCGCCGGGCGGCCGACTTGAAGGGGTAGCGGTGGTAGAGCGCGCTGGCGCCGAACATGCTCGCGAGCGCGGTGACGTAGATCCATGCGGCGAGCCGCGCCAGCGAGCTGTCGGCGAGCGCGACGAGCGCGACGCCCGCGACGAGCGCGACGAAGAACGCCCAGAAGTGGAAGACACCGCGCAGCCGCGGCTTCTGGAGCGTGTCCATACGCCAATTGTGCCAGCGACGGCGGCCGCGGGAGTGACGCCCGTGCGCCGCCGAGCGCCGGCCGGATCGCCGAGGGGGACGTCGCGGACGGCGAGACGGCAGCGGCGCCCGTCAGCCGTCGCCCGTCCTCGACTCCGGCGGCGACGCTCCGGCCGCGAGATGCTCGAGGAACCATGCGCAGGCGAGGCGGGCGACCTCCTCCAGCGCGCCCGGCTCCGCGAAGAGATGCCCGGCCCCCGGCACGACGGCGAGCTCGCGCTCGCAGCGCAGGGCCGCGAGCGCGCCGCGGTTGAGCTCGAGCACCTGCGGGTCGCCGCCGCCGACGATGAGCAGCGTCGGCGCGCGCACCGCCGCCAGCGCCTCCGCCGCGAGGTCCGGGCGGCCGCCGCGGCAGACGACGGCTGCGACCTCGCCGGGAAGCTGCGCGGCGGCCGAGAGGGCGGCGGCAGCCCCGGTGCTCGCGCCGAAGTAGCCGAGCGCGAGGGAGGAAAGACGCGGCCGGGCTCGCGCCCAGCGCGTCGCGGCGGCGAGCCGTGCGCCGAGCAGAGGGATGTCGAAGACGTTCGCGCGGTCGCGCGTCTCCTCGACCGTGAGCAGGTCGAACAGCAGCGTCGCGAAGCCGGCGTTCCCGAGCGCAGCGGCGACCTCGACGTTGCGCGGACTGCGCCGGCTGCTGCCGCTTCCGTGCGCGAAGAGGACGATGCCCCGCGGCTGCTCGACGCGGCGCAGGTCGCCCGGCAGCCGGACACCGTCGGTCTCGACGACGACCTCCTCGACCTTCGCCTTGCCCGTGCGCTCGGCACTCGCGGCGAGCAGGGCGACGACCTCGTCGTCGTCCACCTGGGAGAAGTCGTCGTACCAGCGACCGACCCCGCCGAGCACGCGAGGCGCGATGACGCAGACGACGTCGGCGGCCTCCCGGCGCAGCCGCGCCATCGACGGCGCGGCGCACACGGGCACGGCGACGACGATCTTGCGCGCTCCGGCGCGATGGGCGGCACGGACGGCGACGAGATCGGTGAGCCCGGTCGCCACGCCGTCGTCGACGACGACGACGGTGCGCCCGGTCACGTCGAGCGGGGTGCGGCCTTCGCGGTAGCGCGCGACGCGCCGTCGCACCTCGATGCTCTCGCGGGCGATCAGCCGGTTCACCTGCGCGGCACCGAGGCCGAGAGGCGCGGCCGCATCCCAATCGACGACGCAGGTGCCATCCTCGGCGATGGCGCCGATCGCGTACTCGGGCTGGCGCGGCGCCCCGAGCTTTCGCACGACGAGGACGTCGAGCGGAGCCTCGAGGGCGGACGCCACCTCGAAGGCGACGGGGACGCCTCCGCGTACGAGCCCGAGCACCAGCGGCTGCTCGTCGCGGAGGTCTGTGAGCCGCTCGGCCAGCAGCCGCCCGGCTTCGCGCCGGTCGCGGAAGCGCGTCTTCGGGTCTCCGCTGATGGCCATGAAGTGGTTCTTCGTCGTCGAAGAAGCCCGTACGGAGACAAGGCTAACGGCACCCGCCGCCGCCGTCATCCGGACACACTGCTGAGTCGGCCACGGCGATCTCCGACGTCGCAGTAGAGTGGCCGTAATGAAGCGGTCGGCTGTGGCATCGCGTGCTCGCGCGGGCGCTCCGGGAGGAGACGCGTGAAGAAGGACACGCTGCGCGTCCTGCCGCTCGGTGGTCTCGGCGAGATCGGCAAGAACATGACGGTGCTCGAAGTCGACGGCCGCATGCTGATGGTGGATGCCGGTGTGCGCTTTCCGTCGCCGGAGATGCACGGCGTCGATCTCGTGTTGCCGGACTTCACCTACGTTCTGGAGCACGCCGATCGGCTCGACGGGATCTTCATCACGCACGGGCACGAGGACCATCTCGGCGCGCTGCCGTTCGTGCTGCGGGAGCTCGACAGGGAAGCGCCGCCGGTGTTCGGCCGCCGTCTGACGATGGCGATGGCGAGGTCGAAGCTCGACGAGCATCGGCTGCGCGACGTCGAGCTCAACGCGCTCGAGCCCGGTGAAGTCGTGACGGTGGGGCCGTTCGTGGTGGAGCTGATCCACCTGACGCACTCGATTCCGGATGCGGCGGGGGTGCTCGTGACGACGCCGCCCGGTCGTGTGCTGATCACCGGCGACTACCGCTTCGACCAGAGCCCGGTCGACGGCCGGCCGGCCGACTTCGACCGGCTCGCGCGGCTCGGCAGCGAGGGGCTGCTGCTGCTGTGCGGTGATTCGACGAACGCCGACCGGGATGGGTTCGCGCCGTCGGAGTCGGCCGTCGGGCCGGCGCTGTTCGACGTGTTCGCCCGCTGCGAGGGGCGCATCGTCGTCACGAGCTTCGCGTCGAACATCCATCGCGTCGCGCAGGTCGTGCGTGCCGCCGACGAGCTCGGCCGCAAGGTCGCGCTCGTCGGCCGTTCGATGGTGAAGAACGTGAAGATCGGCCGCTCGCTCGGCCACATCACGATTCCCGACGGCACGCTGATCCAGCCGAGGCAGATCGGTGACTTTCCCGACGACGAGCTCGTGATCATCTCGACGGGCTCGCAGGGAGAGCCGCTGTCGGCGCTGCGGCGCATGGCCTACGGCGAGCACCAGCAGGTGAGCCTGCGGGCCGGCGACACGGTCGTGTTCTCGGCGACGTCGGTGCCCGGCAACGAGCGCGCCGTGAACGAGACGATCGACCGCCTCTACCAGCTCGGCTGCGACGTCGTCACCGCCGCGCAGGCGCCGGTGCACACCTCCGGGCACGGCTACCGCGAAGAGCTGAAGCTGATGCTCAACCTGACTCGTCCCCGCTACCTGATGCCGTTCCACGGCGACTTCAAACGCATCCACCTGCACGCGCTCCTGGCCGAGTCGGTCGGCATCACCCCCGACCGCGTGTTCAGGGGCGAGAACGGCAGGCCGCTCGAGATCGACGCCGAGGGAGCGCGCTTCGCCGAGCCGGTGCAGGCCGGGATGATGTTCGTCGACGGGCTCGGCGTCGGCGACCCCGAAGACGCCGCGCTGCACGACCGGCGTGCGCTGTCGCGCGACGGGATCGTGTTCGTCGTCGCGATCGCCGCACAGGAAAGCGACGACGAGCCCGTCGCCGCGCCCGAGGTGATCCTGCGCGGCGTCCCCGCCGCCGGCGGCGTCGACACCCTCACCGAACAGCTCCGCGGCGCCGTGCAGAAAACCCTCGCGCGCGCCGCCCGCGAGCACATCCACGACCCGCAACACCTGCAGGAGATCGTCCACGACGACCTCGCAGCGCTCGTCTACACGCTCACCAAACGCCGCCCGATGATCATCCCCGTCATCGTGGAGATCTGAGTGGGCGCCGGACGGTGCGAAGCGGGCCGTCGGCCCGCGCCGGCGGCACGCCGTTCGACTGCATCGCGCGGATCGCAGACATCGCCGCAAGAGGGGAACCACGGTGTCGAGGACGGTGCGGGCCGCGCTCATCCAGGCCCACGCGAACCTGTCCAAGCAGGAGTCGCCGACCTCGACCTGGCGCTGATCGACGAGGTGCGCACGACCTGGCAGCTCTATCGCGACCGGCGGCCCGAGACGCACGGCAAGCTGACCGAGATGCATCCCTAGAGCGGCGAGAGACGGCGCCGATGAGCATCAGGCAGGAAACCAGGCGGCGCCTGATGCTGTTCTGCGGCCGCTCCGCGCCGGCTCTCTCACTGCAGATCGCGGCGAGCCTCGGGGTCGAGCTCGGCGCGGTCGACAGGGAGGAGTTCGCGAACGGAGACAGGGCGTGCCGCTACGAGGAGTCGGTGCGGGGCGCCGACGTCTTCATCGTGCAGACGGCCGCCCCGCCGCTCGACGCGCATCTCGTCGAGCTGCTCGTGATGGTCAACGCCGCAAGGCTCGCCTCGGCGAAGCGGGTCACCGCGGTGATCCCCCGCTTCTTCTACGCCGGCCACGACCGCAAGTCGCGCCCGCGCGAGCCGATCACCGCGCGCCTCGTGGCCGCGATGATCGAGCGCGCGGGCGCTGCCAGGGTGCTGACGATGGACCTTCACGCGGGCCAGGTACCAGGGTTCTTCTCGATCCCGGTCGACCACATGACGGCGCTGCCGCTGCTCGCCGAGCACTTCCGCGAGCGCTGCGCGGCCGAGGACGCGGTCGTGGTGTCGCCCGACACCGGCCGCACGAAGCTCGCGGGGCGCTTCGCCGCGATGATCGACGCCCCGCTCGTCGTGCTCAACCGCGACAGCCGCTCCGCCCGCGCCAGGGGCACGCCCGCCGTGATCGGATCGGTCGCCGGGAAGGCGGCCATCCTCGTCGACGACATCATCGACAGCGGCGCGACCCTCGTCTCCGGCGCCGCCGCGCTGCGGGACGCCGGCGCCGCCCGCGTGCTCGCCTGCGCGACGCACGGCGTCTTCAGCGGCGACGCCGCCGCCCGTCTCGCCGGGAGCGCGATCGAGACGGTCGTGATCACCGACACCGTCCCGCTCGCCGGCGGGCGAGACGCCGCAAACGTCGAGGTGCTGACCGCGTCCGGGATCCTCGCCGACACGATCGCGAATGTGTTCAGCGACACATCCGTCTCGGCGATCTTTGCCGGTGCCAACGAGCTCTTCTAGCATCTTCCGAGGTCATGGCTGTGGGTGCGTATCGGCGGAATCGACAGCAGGAGCTTGCATCTTCGGCGCCCGGCGCGTGCGTCGGAGCTGTTTTCGCCGCGAGCGCGCTCCGCGAACGACGCGCATGCCGGCGCCACGCGCGATGCAGAGGAGCACGTGCGCGTCGCCGTGGTCGAGGCCCACGAGCAGCAGCGTGTCGATGCGGGAGTCCATGGACGTGACGACCGCGAGGCGGCGCCGGGGCGTTCGAGGGAGGTCGCGCACAGCCATGCCTGCGCCGGAGCGCGCGCTCGCCCGGAGGGCGTCTCGGCGGCGCAGCCTCATCGCTCGACCGTGACGCCGGCCTTCTCGCGCTGGGCGCCGGCGAGCGGGGGCGAGGACGGCGGCCGGCCGCGCGGCGGCCATGCGAGCGAGGCCGCGACCGCCGCCGCGAGCGTCACGACCACGACCACGAGCGAGAGCCAGTGCGGCAGCTGGACGACATCGGAGAGGATCATCTTGACGCCGACGAAGACGAGGATCGTCGCGAGGCCCACGTTCAGGTAGACGAAGCGACCGAGCATCCCCACGAGCACGAAGTAGAGAGCCGAGAGCCCGAGCAGGGAGAAGGCGTTCGCCGCGAAGACGATGAAGGTGTCTCGCGTCACCGCGAAGATCGCCGGGATCGAGTCGACGGCGAAGACGACATCGAAGGTGGCGACGAGGACGAGCGCCGCCAGCATCGGCGTCGCCAGGCGGCGGCCGTGCTCCCGCACGGTCAGGCGGTCGCCGCGGTAGTCGTCGGTCATCGGCAGCGCGCGCCGCATCAGCCGCAGCACGGGGTTCCGCTCGGGATGGATCTCGACCCCTCGCTGCCGGGCCATCCGAATCCCGGTCAGGACGAGGAAGCCTCCGAAGACGTAGACGGTCGCGTGGAAGGCGTCGAGAAGCGCGGCTCCGCCGAGGATGAAGACGCCGCGCAGCACGAGCGCTCCGGCGATGCCCCAGAAGAGAACGCGCCGCTGCAAGGCGGGCGGGACGGCGAAGTAGGAGAAGACGAGCGCGAAGACGAACAGGTTGTCGACCGAGAGGCTCTTCTCGATCAGGAAGCCGGCCAGGTACTCGCTGGTCGCCTGGCTCCCGCGCCAGACGAGGAGCGGAAGGGCGAACCCAAGCCCGAGCGCCGTCCAGCCGACGCTCCACACCGCCGCTCGCCGGAGCGGGATCTCCCGTCCCCCGCGCCCGAAGGCAGCGAGGTCGACGAGGAACATCGCCACCACGAAGGCGCCGAAGACGACCCATCCCCACCAGCTCACCGCCATGCTCGCTCCCTTCGTCGATCGAGAACCGGTCTGACGAAGGTCTCTCCCGCCCGCTTGGGCCGGCGCCACCGGGCCAGAAGGCCGAGCTGACGGTGGCGCCCGTTGGGGGATACTGCCCCTCGGCTTGCCCTGCTACCCGCCTGTCGAAACTCCCGCCGTGTCAAGGCCACGCGCCACGAGAACCGAGCAGCGCGCCCGGTGCGCAACCCGCTCGCTGACGCTTCCGAACGCCCGCCAGCCGTGCAGGCCGCGGCTGCCCACGACAACCAGGTCGGCCGTCCGCGACCGATCCACGATCGCCTCCACCGGCGGTCGCGGGTCGAACTCGGCTTCCGGGTACAGCTCGGAGACGACGCCGCTGTCGACCTGCTTCCCGCCGAGCCCCGTCACCGCCCGAACCTCGCCGCTGAAGCGAGCTTCGAGCTCCTGCGCGACCGCGGCCGCGACAGCCGCCGGCGGCGAGCCGTCGACTCCCACCACGATCCGCCGCGGCGGCCCGCCGCCCGACGGCTGCCGACGCGCGACGAGGACCGAGCAGGGAGCGTCGCACAGCACCGCCGTCCCCACGCTGCCGAAGACAAGGCCCGCGGCCCGTCGGTGCTCATGCGTTCCGAGAGCCACAAGCGTCGCCCGCTCACGCTCGATCTGGCCGAGCAGCGCAAGATACGGCCGCCCCTTGACAATGCGGTAGCTCGTCGGCTGCACGAGTGCCACCGCGCGCTGAAGCGCGTCCTCGCAGCCGCCCCAGATCCGATCGGCAACGCGCACTGCCGCCCACCCCGCCCGCGCGGCCAGAGCGACCTCGGCGACAGCGACGAGCACGAGTACGCCGCCGGGTGCTCGCAGCCGAGCCGCCTGAAGCGCAGCCTCGAGGCTCTCGGGCGTCTCGTCGATTCCGCAGACGATGCGCTCGCACACGGAGCTCGACAGCCCCCGAGCCTGGAACGGTGCGGTTGCTATCACGATTCATAAAGTATGAATAATTTTGCATGATGTCAATTTCCTACTTTATGGCTCGGATGCGCGCAGCGCTCGCTCGGCGAGTGTCCGAGAACGATCTCTCTCAGAGATGTCCCAGGACGTGCTGCCCGCCGGGGTTGACGGTTCAGGCTGCGACGTTTTGCAGGTCTTCCCGGGTCCGGCATACCTCGAGGGGCGTCCGGTGGTCGAGCCCGCCGTGCGGCCGGTGGTGGTAGCGGTCGACGTCGCCGCCGATCCCGCGTCTGGCGTCGTCGAGGGTCTCGTATTCGTCCCGCCACACCTCTTTCTCGTTGGGTTTCCCGAACCAGCTTTCGATGAAGGCTTGCGACTCGGGGTCGCGGTAGCCGCCGCGACGATGCCGGATCCCGAGCTGCTCGCCGAGTTTCTCTCGGAAGCTCGTTGCAGCCGCTTGCAGTGGCCCCACCCGCCGTCCCTCTTCAGGGGATAGGGGGTTCTTCGACCGCCCACCCCTCACCGGCGCCCGTCGGGCTCGGGCCGCCAGAAGCCGGAATCAGGGTCGCTCGAATCCAAGCGGAATCGAATCGTCGGCAGCCTGCTTGTAGAGCGGCGTCAGAGCGCGGCGGTCAGGCCGCCGTCGACGACGAAAGCAATGCCGGAGACGTACGACGCGTCGTTCGAGGCGAGGAACGCGATCGCGGCGGCGATCTCGGAGGGATCGGACTGGCGGCCTGCGGGCACCGTCCTGTCGATCAGTTGCTCGACGTCCTCCTCGGTGACCCCTTCGAGCAGCGGGTCGTTGAACCCCGTCTGCACCCAGCCCGGACAGACGCAATTGATGCGGACACCGGCGCGCATGAAGTCGGTCGAGAGATTGCGCGTCAGGTTCACGACAGCGCCCTTCGAGGCGTTGTAGGCCACGAGGTTGCCAACCCCGTAGAGGCCTCCCGTGGATGCGACGTTGACGATCGCGCCGTCACCCCGCTCGATCATGCCCGGTAGGAACGCACGCGCCATCAGCAGCAACCCGTCGACGTTGACCGAGAAGGTGCGGCGCCAGTCCTCCAGCGCCACGGTCAGCGCGGTGCCGGTGAGGAGGACGCCCGCGTTGTTGACCAGCACGTCCACCGGCCCGAGATCGGCGCCGACGCGGCCGGCGAAGTCGTCGACGGCCTGCTCGTCGCTGACATCGAGAACGTAGGGGTGGGCGTCGATCCCGTCGGCGGCCAGGCGTGCGATCGCCGCCGTTGGATCCTTGACGTCGGCGAGTGCGACCGTGGCACCCTCCGCGCCCAAGCGCCTTGCCGTCGCCTCACCGATGCCGTGGCCGCCACCGGTGACGACCGCCACGTTCCCTTCGAACCGGCTCATCGCCGTGCCCTCTCGTTCGACGGGTGACGTCCGGCTTCGAAACGCGGCAGCTCGCTATTCACGCGGCTCCTCGATCGAGCGCAGGCACGGCGTCTCGTTCGCTTACCACGGTGCGATCGCATTTCGCGGATCGCGCGGGATCAAGACGAGAGACACCAGGGTTCTCCCGTCATCCGCATCACAGCCGAGATCGCACGCCACATCCATTGGCGGCGAGCGTAGCAATGAGAGTGAACAGTGTCTACTCAGACCGAACGTCCGTCGGGCGCTCGCGACCGGCCAACCGGGGCGCGACGACGGGTACGGTTGCGCGACTGGTCGGAGGCTACGGGAGAGAGCCCCCGTGCAGCTCCCGCCGACGGGCTTCGGCTTCAGGGTTGTAGGCGACGATCCAGATCAGCCTGCATTCTTCGGTCGAGTTGTTGACGACGCGATGAGGCGCGTCCGAGTCGAAGGCGATGTAGTCGCCCTCCGAGAGGACCTCGCTCCCGTTGGCGAACTCGACGGTCGCAGTGCCGGTGAGGACGATCGCGTAGTCGCGGCCCGAGTGCCGGGCGAGCGCGGGACGCGACGCCCCACCCGAGGGAAGCAGGAGCTCGGCGACCTCGAGGTAGGGGTCGTCGACGTGCATCAGGTACTCGCGGCGGCAACGTCGATCGTCGATCACCCGCCGCTCTTCTTTCCGGACGACGTTCGACTCCCCCGCCTTCGCCTCGTCGTCACGCTCGAGGAGCTCGCCCGGGCGAACGCCCAGCGCCTCCGCGATCGCGACGAGGGAGACGAGCGACGGGCTCGCCGTCCCGCGCTCGATGCCGCTGAGCAAGCTCGGGCTGATCTGTGCCGCCGCCGCCACCGTGCGGGCGCTGAGCCCGCGCTCGCCGCGAATCGTGCGAACGCGGCGGCCGACCGTTTCGGTCACGACCCTCGGTGACTGCCTCGCCGACCCGGCCCGCGCCTGCTCGGTTTCAGGTTCGCGCGTTTCCTCGGACAATGGTCTCAGCCTTTCCTTGACGACGGAAGTCATATCACCGCCAGTGGATTGAGAGGGCTGGCGGTGCCGCCCACGATCGGAAGCGGTGCCGCCACGAACATAAACTCGTAGATGCTTCGCTGCGCGAGGTCGTCGAGCGCGAGCCCCTCGAAGATGGGCATCCCGCAGTCGCGGAGGAGCAGCTCGTGAACGGGGAAGACGAATTCGTCGAAACCCGATGGAAGCACCTCGAGCGCGAAGTTGTCGGAGCCGACGGCAGCGATGTCCTGCTCGGCGAGCCAGCATGCCGTATCGAGGTTCGGGCCGGGCTCGCGGGCGAACGTCGACTCCGATGCCGCGCATGCCGACCACCACCCCGTCCGGATCAGGACGATGTCCGCCGGGTGCAGTTCGAGCTTCGCGAGCTCGAGGCACCGCTCGAGATCCTCGACACGGACTGCGTGATCGACGGGAAGCACGTCGGCCCCGAGCGCGGTCGCCACGTCGAGCAGGATCCCCCGGCCGACGATCGGCCCGAGCGTCTCCGCGCCGCAGCGATGCGCACCGGTGCTTGTCACGGTCTCACGCGAGAAGCCGTTGTAGAGCTCCTCGCCGTGCCAGACATGTGCGAGCGCATCGACGTGCGTCGCGGTGTGCAGCGCGAGGAGCATCGAATCGTCGCTGAACTGCGCGCGTGGCGGGGGGTCGCCGGAGCGCAGGTAGTCACCGCCGTCGCGGTGCATGAAGTGGGCCGGTGCCGGGCGCCGGGGAGGCGTGGGCGTCTTCCGGTCGAGCTCCTGCGCGAGCGGCAGAGCTTCACCCAGGCGGACGAGGCTTGCTGCCGCCGTGATTTCCGCGGGGCCGAGCAGGTTGAGCGTTCCACGCTCATCGTCTCCGCCCCAGCGGCCCCAGTTGCGGCGGGCGAGCTCCTGCTTCCTCGTGAGTGCGGCTGAGATCTCCACGACGGTCTCCGTTCTCACACGGCTCTCAGCACGACCCGGCCTGTCGCCGTCGCATGCTCTGCGAACGCGTGCGCCTCTGCGGCCTGCTCGAGGGGAAATGTACGGGCAATCACCGGAGCGAGCCGACCCGAGGAGACGAGCTCGACCGCCTCTGCCAGCTCGGCGGGCGTCGCGTGCGACGACCCGAGGACGCTGAGCTCCTTCAGGATCACCAGTCCGAGCCCCAGATCCGCCGCCGACGGGTCGACGTTCCCGACGACCGCTACCCGGCCCCCTGAGCGGACGGATCGGAGCGTGGCGGCGATGGTCGGCGTGCCGACGCACTCGATCGCGACATCGACCCCGTCGGGCGCCCAGGCGCGCACCGCCCGGTGGAAGGCACCGTCCGGTGCCACGACGACCTCCGCGGCACCGGCCGCGCGGACGTCGTCCTCGACCTCGGCGCTGCGGATCACCGCGATCACGGCGGCGCCGAACAACCGTGCGAGCACGACGGCGTGGATCCCGACGCCGCCGTTCGCCCCGGTGACGAGCACCGTCTCGCCTGCCGTGAGCCCGGCGCGGTGGAGCGCGTGGAGGCCTGTCGCGACGCCGCAGGGGAGCGTCGCGGCAGTCTGGGTGCTCAAGCCGACCGGAAGGTGAACGGCGTTCGACGCCCGTGCGATGACGTACTCCGCGTATCCGCCCGCGACGTCCTCCCCGTAGAAGCCACCGCCCCGTGTACACAGGTTCGGCTCGCCGCGAGTACACGCGGCGCAGTTGCCGCATGCGAGCCGCTGGTTCAGCACGACCGGATCGCCGGGCGCGAACCCTGCTCGCCCAGGGCGAGCTGCTCACGAGGAATGCTGAGCGACGAAACGCACGGGACGTACATCCGCGCTGGCGTGTGTTCGTCGCCGAGGGCGGCAGGTGCTGGGCGCGATACGGTTCTGCAATGACGTCGGACAGGCTGCGCTTCGGCCTGATGACCCTCCCCCGGTCGCTGGAGGAAACCCGCACGATCGCGCGGGAGACCGACGCGGCAGGCTGGGACTGGCTCGGCATTGCAGACTCACCCGTCGTCTACGACGACTCGTATCTCCACCAGGCGGAGGCGCTCCGAACCACGAGCCGCCTCCGCGTTGGGCCACTCGTCTCCCACGTCGTCGTCCGCCACCCGCTCGTCGTCGGCAATCTGCTGGCCACGCTGGCCGACTTTGGCGGCGGACGGACGATCGGCACGCTCGCGACCGGCAACAGCGCCGCACGAGGCCTCGGCCTCGCCCCTGCCACCGTCGACGAGCTCCGACAGGCCGTGGCGGCGATCCGGGGCTACTGGGCCGGCGAGGGCGGATCGTTTCGCACGAGCACCATCCCTGCCTCAGGTCGTGTTCGAACCGGGTGCCCGCTGATCCTGGCAGCTGACGGCCCAAGGGCAGCCGAGCTGGCGGGAGAGGTCGGCGACGGAATGCTGTACGGAGGAACGCTCGACCCGTCCGTGCTCGACCGACGCGTGGCAGCCGGCAAGCGACGTGCCGGCCAGACCTTCTGGGCCGCACCCGCGGTCTCGCTGGCAAACACCGTCGACGGTGTGCTCGCAGACATGGGCGAGATGCTCGTCGCACAGGCCAACCGCGCGCTGCGCGGGACCGACCTGACCGAACGCGGAGTTCCCGCCCGCCTGCAGCGGGAGGTCGAAGAGCTCTGGCGCAGGTACGACTACGCCTTCCACGCCGACAGCAGCCGCTCGGGCAATGCTGCTCTGATGTCGGAAGAACTCGCGAGCTACCTGGTCGAGCACTTCGTCCTCTGGGGCGACCTCGACGCGTGGCGCAGGCGTCTTGGGGACCTACGTGCACGCGGCTGCGACGGTGTCCTGTTCATTCTCGGACAGGCGACGCAGACCGACGTCGTCCGCAGCGTTACCGCGAGGCTGCAGGAGCTCGGTGAGCTGCCGACCGTCGCGCGAGTGGCTGAGACCGCATGAGCACCTACGCAGAGATCCCGTCCCGGCGACAACCGACCCCGCACGCGGCGGCCGCAACGACGGCGACCAAAGCAACAGAGACTACAACTGACGAAATCTCGTTTTGCAGGCATTTTGCATGGGCCGTGCTGGATTCGAACCAGCGACCTTGGGATTAAAAGTCCCCTGCTCTACCAGCTGAGCTAACGGCCCTACGGCTCCGGAGTGTACGGACCGCCAGGACGTCGCTACGGCTGTTCGAGGTATGCGCACGGGCGGGCGTCGAGCGGCAGCGGCGAGGCGCTCACGCGCGCAACCACGAGCTCGCCCTCCGCACCCGGCACCTCCACGCGCGCACCGACGATCGGGGGCGGGCCCTCGACCCCGACGAGGCGGTAGCCGTCGTCGGTGGGCGCGAATGCGAGGAACGACACCGCCGTCGCAAAGCGCTCCACGTCGTCGCGCGCCTCGATGCGCTCGTCCGCCTCGACGACGGCGGCGCCGAGCCGCTCGATCGAGCGGCGCAGCGCGTTGCCGGCCTCGACGTAGGCCGACTCGCTCTCGGCGAGCCGCGCCCCGAGCGAGGCGAGTCCCTTGCGCAGCGCGCGCTCCGTGACGCGCACCTGCTCGTCGGCCTGCCGTAGCTGCGCGTCGAGGCGGCGCTCGATCTCCGTTGCGGCGCAGCGCAGCTGCTCGCGGTCGTCGGCCGCGAGCGACTCCTCGATCCGCTCCAGCCGCCATCCGACCGAGGCCGCCACGCGCTCGATCTCGAGCCGCAGCGCCTCGCGCCCCTCGACCGCCGCGGCGTCGCGCTCCTCGGCCCGCGCGGCGATCCGCGCAAGCTCCTCCCGCAGCGCACGCTCTGCCTCTGCGGCGCCGGAAGCGGCACGCACGGCGACGTCGTCCAGGCGCGCGACGAGCTCCGCGGCGGCGATCTGCGCCGACTCGAGGTCGTCCGCGCGCAGGTCGTGCAGCGCGTCCACGCGTGCCGCGAGCGACTCGTGCGCCTCCCGTGCCGCCTTCACGTCGAGGCGGCGCAGGCCCAGCATCTCGTCCACCCGCATCGCCAGCGAACCGACCTCGGCCTGCAGAGCCTCGATCTTCCGGTTCTGGGCCGCGGTCTCCTCGTGCAGCCGCGCTTCGCGCGCGGCGAGCGCCTCCTCCAGCGAGGCGCGGTCGACGAACGTCTCCGTCCGCTGCTCGAGGCCGCCGATACGTGCGTCGAGAGCATCGAGCGAGGAGATCCCGGCCTCGACGCCGTCGATGCGCCGGTGCAGCGCATCGGCCGCGACAGACACCTGCTCGCCGATCGCTTCGCGCGCGGCATCGAGCGACCCGAGCGCGCGCTGCAGCTCCTCCGTCGCCTCGGCGGCTCCGGCGAGCGCCTGCAGGCGGCCCGCGAGCTCCTCCACGCGCTCCCAGAGCGCGTCGTCGCGCGTCGGTCGCGAGGCGATCTCGTCGACGAGACCTCGCAGCTCGGCCAGCTCCTCGTCTCGGGGCGCCCGCTCGCGCAGCTCCTCGACGCGCTGGAGCAGCGCCTGCGCGAGCGACGCCTGCTCGCCTGCCGCCACCTCCGCCACGCGCCTGATCTCCTCGCGCACCGCGGAGAGCGGCGCCGCCGAGGCAACGTGCTCCTCGAGCTCCTCCACCCGCCCGGCAAGCTCCTCAACCCGCTCCGCCGGAACGAGCGCGGCAACCTCGCCCACACGCGCAGCCTGCGCCGCCACCTCCGCCAGCGCGCCACGCAACTCGTCGACGACCTCGACGCTCGGCACCCGGGACGCCAGCTCGTCGACACGCGCGCGCAACGCCGCAACCCCGGCGCGGATGTCGTCGAACGGCTCCGGAGCGGCAACGCGGGCGGCGAGCTCGTCCAGGCGGGCGCGAAGCTCGTCGATGTCGGCATGTCCGGCGACGAGAAGGTGCAGCTCGCCGAGACGCGACTCGAGGCCGGCGAGCGCTTTCGCAGCCGGCACCTCGCCGAGCCTGCGCTCCAGGGCCTCGATCCGGGCCGCCGGCTCCTCGACGCGAGCACGCAGCTCCTCGACGGCACCGGCAAGCGAGCCGAGAACGGCCTCTTCGCCGCGAGCCGCCGCCAGACGCTGCTCCATCTCGCCGAGCGCGGCACGCAACTCGGAAGCGGTGCGCTCGAGGTCGTCCCGCCACGGGGAGGCCGTCGCAGCGCGCTCGACGACACGGAGGCGCTCATCGAGCGTCACGAAAGCGGCGGCGACGTCCTCGGCCGGCGCCGGGGCCGGGGCCGCCTGGTCGGGCTGCGTGACGGGGCTTCCGTTCTGCCACGGCCGCGGCGCGGCCGGCGCAGGGGGACGGAGCTTCTGCAAGGCCGACCACTGCTCGGCGAGCGCGCTCGCGAGATCGAGCCGCGTGAGCGCGCCCCGCTCGACGAGGATCTCGCCGAGCCGGTCGCCGCTCGTGTGCTGCACGTCGAGCGCGGCCTGCAGCTCCTCGCGGGAGACGAAGCCGCGCTCCAGGAAGATCTCGCCGATCGGCTTGCGCGGCAGCGGCTGCTCCGGATCACCCGCCGGCTGCGGCGAAGGGTCGCCCGGCGGCGCTGCCGCGGCCGCGTCGGCCGCCTTCTCCGTGCGCTCGAGCTCCGCCCACTGCTCGGCGAGGACGCTCGCGAGCTCGAGCCGCGAGACGCCGAACCGGGCGACGATGATCTCGCCGAGCCGCTCGCCGGTCTCGTCCTGCAGCTGCAGGGCGCGCTCGAGCTGCTCGGCCGTGACGAGGCCCTTCTCGACGAAGATGGCGCCGATCAGGCGCGAGGACAGCGAGGACGAGGCTTCCATTCCATCCGTCTATCGGCAGACACTCGTTCGAGGTATAGAGCAGATCGGCAGAGGCTCCGATGGGCGGCGCGAGCTCGCCCGACGACGGCGTCGGGCCTCAGCGGTCCTGCAGCGCATCGAGCGCGACGGCGAACGCGAGCAGCAGCCGGCGGTCGATTCCGGCGGCGCCGGGATCGAGCTCGAGCACGTAGCGATCCCGGAACTGGCCGAGAACGCGGTTGTAGCGGCCGATCTCCTCGCCGTCCCGGTGCAGCACGAAGCCGAACGGGAGCCACTGCAGCAGCGCGAGCAGGCCGTCCCCGACGAGCCCCGCCGCCCGCCGGACGATCGCCACCGTCAAGCTCTTCTCCTGCGCCTCGCACAGAGGGCCCGCGTCGCCGGGGCCGGACACACGCCAGTGGCTGCGCAGGAGCGACTTGCCGAAGCTCTTCTCGAGCAGCCCGATCGAGCTGCCGTCGGCGGCGAGCACGTCGTGCCGCCCGGCGAACTCGAACACCGACTTCGACTTGATCATGAAGAGATGCTCGTCGCGCTCGGGGTCGAGGCGGAAGCGGATGTCCTCCTTGATCTTCATCTTCTTCTGCTTCACGAACAGGAGCGGCTCGCCCTCGTCGCTCGACCCGCTCGCGGGAACGCTGATCCGGTACTCGTTCGCGATCGGCCTGAACAGCTGCTGGATGACGAATCGATCGGATGACTCGATCGCCGCGAGGACGTCCTCGGGCGAGCGTGTGGCAGACACGGGCATGTGCCCATGATCGCACGCGCGCGGACGCGGCGCTGCGGCGGCTTCGAGGCCCTACGCTCCCGCCCAGCGCACGAGCGCGTCCACCACGGCCTGCAGCCGGCGCCCCGCCGGCGTCAGGCGGTACTCGACCCGCGGCGGGCGCGCATCGATCACGACACGCTCGAGCACGCCGGCGCGCTCGAGCTCGACGAGCCGCTGGGCGAGCGTGCGCGGCGGGATCTCACCCACCGCCTGCTTGAACTCGTTGAACCGCGACGCTCCCTCGTAGGAGGCCCACAGGATCGACACCGTCCAGCGCCCCTCGAGGAGGCCCGCCGCCTGGCGGACCCCCTCGGGGACGGGGGCGCAATGCCTACAGCGCGACATCGACCGGCTTGGCCGCAGGCTCGAGCGCCACGTCGAGCACCTCGCTCAGCGACATCACCGGGTGGAAGGCCATCTCGTCCCGCACGTGCTGCGGTACGTCGTCGAGGTCGGCGCGGTTGCGCTCCGGGATCACCACGTCCGTCAGCCCGGCCGCGTGCGCGGCGAGCACCTTCTGCTTGAGGCCGCCGATCGGCAGCACCCGCCCCTGCAGCGTCACCTCGCCGGTCATGCCGACCGTGTGCCGCACCGGGCGCCCGGTCAGGAGCGAGGCGAGGGCGGTGGCCATCGTGATCCCTGCGCTCGGCCCGTCCTTCGGGATCGCTCCCGCCGGCACGTGCAGGTGGAACGAGCGGTTCTCGAACAGGTCGTCCTCGAGCCCGTACTCGCCTGCCCTGGCGCGCACGGCCGACAGGGCGATCTGGGCGGACTCCTTCATGACGTCGCCGAGCTGGCCGGTGAGCACGAGCTTCTCGCCGCCGGGCACGCTCGTCGCCTCGACGAAGAGCACGTCGCCGCCGCTGCCCGTGACGGCAAGCCCCGTCGCCACGCCGGGCACCGCCGTCCGCTCCGCCGCCTCGCGGAAGAACTTCTGGCGCCCGAGCGCGTCACGCACGGCCTCGAGGTCGATGGTCACCGGAGTCGTCGCCTCACCGGAGGCGATCCGCGTCGCCGTCTTGCGCAGCACCGTGCCGAGCTCGCGCTCGAGCTGGCGGACGCCGGCCTCGCGCGTGTACTCGGAGATCACGATCTCGAGCACCTCGTCGGCCACCTCCACCTCGTCCTCGCGCAGCCCGTTGCGCTCGCGCTGCCGCGGCCACAGGTACCCCTTTGCGATCGCCACCTTCTCGTCGGTGGTGTATCCGTCGAAGCGGATCACCTCCATGCGGTCGAGCAGCGGCCCCGGAATCGTCTCCGCCTGGTTCGCCGTCGCGATGAAGACGACCTCGGACAGGTCGAGCTCCACGTCGAGGTAGTGATCGCGGAAGGTCGAGTTCTGCGCCGGGTCGAGCACCTCGAGCAGCGCCGCCGACGGATCGCCGCGCCAGTCGGCCCCGACCTTGTCGACCTCGTCGAGCAGGATCACCGGGTTCATCGTCTTCGCGTCGCGCAGGGCGCGCACGAGCCGGCCCGGGAGGGCGCCGATGTAGGTGCGGCGGTGCCCGCGGATCTCCGCCTCGTCGCGGATGCCGCCGAGCGACATACGCACGAACTCGCGGTTGAGCGAGCGGGCGATCGACTCGCCGATCGACGTCTTGCCCGTGCCCGGAGGCCCGATCAGCGTCAGGATCGCGCCCGACTTCCTGTCCGGCTCGATGCCCCGCTCCTGCCGCAGCTTGCGCACGGCGATGTACTCGACGATGCGCTCCTTCACATCCTCGAGGCCGGCGTGGTCGGCGTCGAGCACCTCGCGGGTCGCCTGCGGGTCGAGCCGCTCCTCCGAGCGGACCCCCCACGGCACCGCCAGCAGCCAGTCGAGGTAGCTGCGGATCGTCTGCGCCTCCGGCGAGCTCTCCCCCATGCGCTCGAAGCGGGAGAGCTCGCGCTCCGCCTGCTCGCGCACGTGGTCGGGCATCGCCGACTCGGCGATCTTCGCACGGAACTCGTCGACGACGGACGTCTCGTCCTCGCCGAGCTCCTTGCGGATCGACTCGAGCTGCTTGCGCAGGATGTACTCGCGCTGCTGCTTCTCCATCCCCGTGTTGACGTCCTCGCGGATGCGCTGGCGCAGCTGCATCAGCGTCAGGCGCTCGCGCTGCAGCTGCAGCGACAGCTCGAGTCGCTCGACCACGTCGACCGCCTCGAGGATCTGCACCTTCTGCGCGAAGGTGAGATCGGGCGAGTAGCCAGAGGTGTCGGCGAGCGCGCCCGGCTCGCTGATGGAACGCACGAAGGCGGCGATGCGGCCGTCGTCGCCCCGCAGCTCCAGGATCTCCTCGACGACGGCGCGGTACTGCGTCTCGAGCTCCCGGATCGCCTCCGTGCTCTCGCTCTCGTCCGGCCGCTCGTCCACCTCCACGAAGAGGCGTCCCCGTGCATCGGTCTCGGCAGCGCCGGCGATGCCCCGGTGCAGACCGTTCAGCGCCACGGCGAGCCCGCCGCCGGGCAGGCGCACACGGTCCGTCACCTCCGCGACGGTGCCGACCTTCGCATACTCGCCCTCGTGCTTGGGCACGAGCAGCACGCGCTCCTCGTCGCCGACGTCGACGGTCAGGGTGACGCTCATGTTCGGGAAGACGACGATGTCGTCGAGAGGGACGAGCAGCAGCTTGCTCACGCTGGTTCACGCTCCTTGCGAATGCGGTGACGGATGATCACCGGGTACTAGCTACAAAAAATATACCTGAAGGTCGGCCACGGAAGCGGCGCAGCGCGGCGGCGGGGGAGCGGTGATCACCGGCGCACCGTAGCCTTGGGCCGATGCCGATTCTCGCGCACGTCGACCTCGATGCCTTCTTCGCCGCGGTCGAGGAGCTTGAGGACCCGTCGCTGCGCGCGCGGCCGCTCGTGGTGGGCGGCGACCCGCAGGGTCGCGGCGTGGTGGCGACGGCGAACTACGTCGCGCGCCGCTTCGGGATCCGGTCGGCGATGAGCTCTGCCGAGGCGCTCCGGCGCTGCCCCGAGGTCGTGTTCCTGCGCCCGCGCCATGCCGTCTACCGGCAGTACTCGGAGGCCGTGTGGACGGCGATCCGCGAGGTGGTGCCGCGGGTCGAGCAGGTCGGGATCGACGAGGGGTACCTCGATCTCGGCACCGTCGTGTCCGAGTTCACGGCCGCGCGGAAGGTCGCCCAGGCGGTGCAGACGTCGGTGCGGGCTGCCACCTCGCTCTCGTGCTCGCTCGGCGTCTCGACCTCGAAGGTCGTGTGCAAGGTCGCGTCCGACCGGCGCAAGCCCGGCGGCATCACGGTCGTGCCGCCCGGGAGGGAAGCGCGCTTCCTCGCCCCGTTCCCGGTGCGCACGCTGCCGGGCGTCGGCCCGCGCGCGGAGGAGCGGCTCGCCGCCGCGGGAGTGAAGACGATCGGGGATCTCGCCGCTCTGACCGACGTGGAGCTGCGCGCCGTGCTGCCCGGAGCGGTGGGCATGCTCCTGCGCGACCGCGCGCTCGGCGTCGACCCGCGCGACCTCGAGCTCGAGGCCGAGCGCATCTCCCTCTCGGTCGAGGAGACGTTCGAGCGCGACATCGCCGAACGGTCGCTGCTGCACGCCGAGCTGCGGCGCCTGGCCGAGGAGCTGGCGGCGCGGATGCGGCGCTCGGGCGTGTCGGGACGGACGGTGACGGCGAAGTTGCGCTACGCGGACTTCTCGATCCGCTCGCGCTCGACGACGCTACCGGCGCCGATCGACGAGGCCGACCGGATCGCCGAGCTCGCCTGCGGCCTCCTCGACCGCGGCCTGCGCGACCGGCCGGGAGCGCTACGGCTCGTGGGAGTGGGCGTGTCCGGCCTCTCCGAGCACCGCCAGCTCGCGTTCGAGCCCTAGGAAGCCGTCCCCGAGCGGCGCGCTCATCCCTGCCTGCGCAGGAGCGGCCGCGTGAGGCAGGTCGGCCCTCCGTCGCCGAGCCGCGAGATGTGGTCGCCGGCATAGCTGACGACGTCCACGCCCGCCTTCTCCATACGCCGGCGCGTGACGTCGTTGCCCTCCAGCGCGAGCGCGCGCCGCGGCCCGAGCGCGAGCACGTTGGAGCCCATCGACGCGAACTCCTCGTCGGGCACCTCGACGACGCCGATCCCACGCTCGGCCAGCAGCTCCAGCAGGCGCGTCGGAGCGATGCGGGGGTAGACGAGCGCGAGGTCGCGGTCGAGCGGCGAGATGAAGGACATGAGGTGCATGACCTCGCCGGCGCCGTTCCAGTGCGGCAGGTCGAACACGACCACCTCGACGGCGGGGAAGGCCGCGCGCAGCGCCGCGATCCCTGCCGCGCCCGTGCGATAGCCGTGGCCGACGAGCAGCGTGTCGTGGTCGAGCCAGACCGTGTCTCCACCCTCGGCGGTCGCGGGCAGCGCCATCGTCGAGGCGACCGGCACGCCGGCGGCCTCGAGGGTGGTTGCGATGCCGGCGGGCTCGCCGCGGCGACCCTCCTTGCCGGGCATGAGGAGCGCGGCGCCGGCATCACCGACGAGCACGGGGTCGTAGACGTAGATCGCGTCGGGGTTGCCCGGATCGTGCTCGGAGACGACGACCTCCGCGCCGGCCGCCTCGAGCAGCAGGCAGAGCGCCTCGTGCTCGGCGGCCGCCGCCGCCGGATCGGGTTCGCCCCGCCAGGCGTAGCGGGCGACATGATCCGCGTCCGCGGGCAGGGGGCGGCGTACGAGCACGCGCTCGAGCGTCCCCCACATCGCCTGGCAGCCGTACTCCGGCACGGCCGGGAAGGCTACGTGACGGCGTTGGCCGGCGTGCGGCCCTCGAGCAGCACGGCGCGCAGCGCCTCGACGCAGAGCATCCCCATCGCGATGCGGGTGTCGCGGGTGGCGCTGCCGAGGTGGGGCGAGAGCACGACGTTCTTGAGCGGCAGCAGCTTCTCGCACACCTCGGGCTCGTGCTCGTACACGTCGAGCCCCGCCCCCGCGATCACACCCTCGTGCAGCGCGGCGGCGAGCGCTTCCTCGTCCACGACGGCACCGCGGGAGGTGTTGATCAGCACCGCCGTCGGCTTCATCAGGCGCAGGCGCCGGGCGTCGACGAGGTGGCGCGTGTCGTCGCCGAGCGGCACGTGCAGCGAGACGATGTCGGCCTCGCGGAGCAGCGAGTCGAGGTCGTCGCCGCGGCCGGCGAGCACGGGCCGGGCGCCGAAGGCCTCGGCGAGCCGCGCGGTCTCGCGGCCGATGCGGCCGGCGCCGACGATGAGCACGGTCGCGCCCGCGAGTCGCCGGCCGAGCATGAACTCGAGCGAGAACCGCCACGGCTCGCGGCGGCGCACGAAGCGGTCGCCCTCGCCGACCCGGCGCAGCAGCGAGAGCATCAGGGTGAGCGCGAGCTCCGCCGTCGCGCCGGTGAGCACGTCGGGCGTGTTCGCGACGACGACCTCACGGCGGCGGGCCGCCGCGAGGTCGATGTTGTTCACGCCGACCGCGTAGTTCGCGACGACGCGCAGTTGCGGGCCGGCCGCCTCGAGGTAGGCGTCGTCGACCGTGACCGTGAGCATGCTGACGATGCCGTCGGCGCCCTGCGGCGTGCCGACGAGGTCGAACTCGCGGCGCAGCGCCTCGTCGACCTCGCGGGGAACGGGCTCGGACACGTGGACGCGGGGGCGCACGAGGTGCATCATCCGCCATCGGGCACGGCTCTCGCACGAGGGCAACCGCCACCGCCAGGGTCGCTTCGGCACGCGCCTGCTCAGCGCCCCGACAGAGGAACCGCGCGACGCGCTGCCGGCGGGCGATCCCGCCCGCTCCGCGCGACCGCTCGACTGAGCCCGCCGGGAGACATTGACAAACATCGATCTCTCCGCCATCCTTGATATCGATAACTGTCGATGGATGGAGAGTTGATGCTCGAGAGGACGAGGCGATGAGCGGCGCGTGCTGCCGCCCGCTCGACGGCCCGCCGATGTCGAGCGACGACGCCGAGGCGACGGCGGCGCTGTTCAAGGCGCTCGCCGACCCCGCGCGCGTCCGGCTCGTCAACCTGCTCGCCGCCGGCGACGGGCCCGTCTGCGTGTGCGAGCTGACGCCGGCGCTCGGTCTCTCCCAGCCCACCGTCTCGCATCACCTGAAGAAGCTCACCCAGGCGGGCCTGCTCGTTCGCGAGCAGCGCGGCGTCTGGGCCTACTACTCGCTCGACCGCGCGGCGCTCGCGCGGCTGGCCGCACTCGTCGAGGCACAGGTGGTGTCGGTATGAGCGTGGATGCGGAAGCGCTGCGCGAGGAGGTCCGGGCACGATACGCGCAGGCGGCGCAGGCCGTCTCCGAGAGAGACGCCGCGAGCTGCGGCGGCGGGTCGTGCTGTGCCGAGACGACGGGGAGCCTGTTCGGAGCGGGCCTGTACGACGCCGAGCAGCGGCAGGCGTTGCCCGAGGCGGCCGCGCTCGCCAGCCTCGGCTGCGGCGACCCGACCGCCGTCGCCGAGCTGCGCGAGGGCGAGACGGTGCTCGACCTCGGCTCGGGCGGCGGCATCGACGTGCTGCTGTCGGCGCGGCGCGTCGGCCCGGCGGGCGTCGTCTACGGCCTGGACATGACCGAGGAGATGCTCGCGCTCGCCCGCCGCAACCGGCAGGAAGCCGGCGTCACGAACGCCCACTTCCTCAGGGGCACGATCGAGGACATCCCGCTGCCCGCCGAGAGCGTCGACGTGGTCATCTCCAACTGCGTCGTCAACCTGTCCGCCGACAAGGCACGCGTGCTGGCCGAGATCGCGCGCGTGCTCGCCCCGGGCGGCAGGCTCGGCATCAGCGACGTCGTCGCGGAGGATCACCTGTCGGCCGCCGAGCGCACGGAGCGCGGCGGCTGGGCGGGCTGCATCGCCGGGGCGCTTTCGCGCTCGGAGTACGTGGCCGGGCTCGAGGGGGCCGGGCTCGTGGACGTCGAGGTGTCGTTCACGCACGAGGTCGCCGACGGCATGCACGGCGCGATCGTGAAGGCGCGCAAGCCGGAGGCGGCGCGGCGGCAGCTCGCGCCCGACGCCGCTTCCGGGGGATGTGCCTGCTGTTGAGCGGGACGGAGCGCGCGGGTGGCGCGGGCGGCGACGTGAACGTCCTCTTCGTCTGCGTCCAGAACGCCGGGCGCTCGCAGATGGCCGAGGCCCTGTTCCGGCGCGCGGCACGAGGTCGCCACGAGGCGCGGTCGGCCGGCAGCGCCCCGGCGGCGCACGTCCACCCCGAGGTCGTGGACGTGATGCGGGAGCTCGGCATCGACCTCTCCGGCCGCGTCCCGCGGCGGCTCGAGCAGGCCGATGCCGAGTGGGCGGACGTCGTCGTCACCATGGGTTGCGGCGACGCGTGCCCCTACGTGCCCGGCAAGCGCTACGTCGACTGGGAGCTCGACGACCCGCACGGCAAGGATGCCGAGACGGTGAGGGCGCTCCGGGACGAGATCGGCCGGCGCGCCCGCGCTCTCGCCGCCGAGCTCTGACCGCTGCTCAGGCTGCGAGACCGAGCAGCCGGGGGAGGCGGCCGACAACGGCCGCCCACGCGGCATGGCCCGGCTCGATGACGTCGAAGTGATCGGCCTGTTCGAGCTCGACGAGCTCGACCTCGTCGCCGGCTGCGGCGGCGGCGTGGGCATAGGCGCGGCTCTGGCCGGGCGGCACGATGTCGTCGCGCGCGCCGTGCACGAGCAGCTGCGGCACCCCGAGCGGCAGCAGCGCAGCGGGCGACGCGGCCGCATAGCGGTCGGGGCGCTCGAGCGGGGTGCCGCCGAGCAGGGCCTCGCAGGCGCCGCCCCCGAGCCCGTCCGCGGCCGCGCGCGCGAGGTCGCCGACGCCGGCCTGGGAGACGGCGGCTACCGGCCGCAGGCGCGGCCCCGCGCCCGGCGCCCCGGCGGGAAGCCGGTGGCGCGCGGCGAGCCAGAGCGCGAGATGCCCGCCCGCCGAATGCCCGAGCGTGGCCGCGCGGGTCGGGTCGACGCCCTCCAGGCCTGCCGCCGCGTCGGCGGCGGCGGCGACGTCGGCGAGCGTGCCGGGCCAGCCGCCGCCCTCCTGGCCGACGCGCCGGTACTCGACGTTCCAGGCCGCGATGCCGCCCCCGGCGAGGTCGCGCGCGAGCGGCGTCATGAGAGTCCGGTCCCAGCCGTAGCGCCAGAAGCCGCCGTGCACGAGCACGACGACCGGCCATGGCCCGTCACCCGCGGGCAGGTGCAGGTTGCCCACCTGGTCGGGGTGGTCGCCGTAGGCGATCTGGCGGGCCGGAGGCGGCTTGTGGCTCAGAGCCACGAGCTCACGCCAGCAGGTGGCGCCGACGCCCGAGCGCCGCGAGCAGCGTGTCGACGTCCTCGTCGGTGTTGTAGTAGTGGGCGGCCACACGAAGGTTCGCGTCGCGGAGCGAGCAGACGATCCTCTCCTCCAGAAGCGACGCCACGAGCGCGGGCGCGTCGGTCGAGCGGACGCAGACGAGCGGACCCCGCTGCGCGGGGTCCGCGGGCGTGACGACGGTGGCGCCCATCTCGTGCAGCCCCTCGATGAGGCGCGTGTTGAGGCCGCGCACGTGCGCCTCGATCGCCGGCACCCCGGCCTCCTCGACAAGCGACAGGCCCGCGACCCCGGCGTAGATGTTCGGCACCGGCGGCGTGCCCGCGTCGAAGCGGCGCGCCGTCGCATGCGGCGAGTAGTCCGAGATGTCCATGCGGAAGATGTCCTCGTCGGCGAACCATCCCGTCTGCGTGGGCAGCAGCTCCGGCAGCAGGCCGCCGCGCACCCACAGGAAGCCGAGACCGGCGGAGGCGAGCAGGTACTTGACCGTCCCCCCCGCGACGAAGTCGGCGCCGAGCGTGCGCACGTCGACCTCGATCGCCCCAACAGCCTGGTAGCTGTCGGCGAGCACGAGCGCGCCCCGCGCGTGCGCCGCCTCCGCGATCGCGGCGACGTCGCTGCGGTGGCCCGTGCGGTAGGAGATCGCCGTGCAGCACACGAGCGCCGTCCGCTCGTCGATCGCCTCCGCGAAGCGCTCCACCGGGATCGACCCGTCCCGCTCGGGGCGCACGTGCACCACCTCCGCGCCGCGCAGCTCCTGCGCATGGGCGATCTGGCCCACCGTCGGGAACTCGTACTCGCCGATCACGATCCGGTTGCGCCCGCCACGCTCGAACGGCAGGGCCGAGACGATGGCGCTCACTCCCTGCGAGACCGAGGTCGTGACGGCGACCTCGTCCGGCGCGCCGTGCAGCAGGCGCGCGAACCCGGCGCGCGCGGTCTCCGCGCGCTCGACCCAGAACTCCCATTCGGCGCCGTTCGCGTCCCAGCCCGCGAGGTACTCCTCGTAGGCGGCGCGAACACGGTGCGAGAGCGCGCCCTGCGAGCACGCATTGAGGTAGGTCGCGCGCTCGAGGATCGGGAACTCGGCGCGGACGGCGTCGCCGACCCGGCTCATCCGATCACGTACGCGGCGGCTGCGACGTCCGGCATCAGGTAGGCCGCGGACGGGCTCCCGGCCGGGGTGAAGATGCCGAGCACGGCCAGCTCCCGCTCACTCGAGAGGTTCTCGACGATGTGCACCTGCCGGGGCGCGATGCGGAAGGCGGCTCCGTCGGGCAGCTCCTCGACCGTGTCGCCGCTGTGGTAGCGGCCCGGGCCCCGCCAGACCCACACGATCTCGTCGTACAGGTGGTAGTGCCACGGCGCCCTGCCCGGCGGGATGTACCCGACGAACATCGTCGCGCGCGTGGAGCCGTTGTGGGGCCCGAACAGCACCTGGAAGGAGCGGCTGCCGGTGGCCTTTCCTGGCTCGACGTCGTCGATCGCGACGATGCGCTCCCGCGCGCCCATCGGCGCATGCATATCGGTGCCGGCCCCGACCGTGACCCGCACCGCCGCGAGCCCGCCCTCGCCGGCCGCGAGCGCCGCCTGCTCCCCCTGCGCCAGCAGCGCCGCCGCGCCCGCAGGAAGCGGTTCGCCCGCGAGCGTGCCCGCGCCGGCGAAGGCGAACAGCAGCACGTCGTGCCCGCCGTCGCCCGCCTCGAGCGCCTCGCCCGGGCCGAGCCGCACCGTCTCCAGCGCGAGCTCGGAGCCGCGCCTGGGCGGGATCGACCCGTGTGCGCTGACGACGCCCATCAGCGGCCCAGATACGCCTTGCGGAGCTCTTCATTCTGGAGCAGGTCGGCCGCCTTGCCCTCGAGCACGACGCGGCCGGTCGAGAGCACGTAGCCGCGGTCGGCGATCGACAGCGACACGTTCGCGTTCTGCTCCACCACGAGCATCGCGACGCCCGCGTCGTTGACCTGCTTGATGATCTCGAAGCTGCGCTCGACGAGCACCGGGGCGAGCCCCATCGAGGGCTCGTCCATCAGCAGCAGCTTCGGCTTCGACATCAACGCGCGTCCCATCGCGACCATCTGCTGCTCGCCCCCCGACAGTGTCCCCGCGAGCTGGGAGCGACGCTCGTAGAGGAGCGGGAACAGGGTGTAGACGCGCTCGAACTCCTCCTTCAGGTCGGCCTTCGGCCGCAGGTAGGCGCCCATCTCGAGGTTCTCGAGCACGGTCATCGGGCCGAACAGGCGCCGGTTCTCCGGCACGATCGCGAGGCCGCGCCGGATGCGGTGCGCGGTCGGCATCCGCGTGACGTCCTCGCCGCCGAGCAGCACGCGGCCCGTCCGCGGCGCGACGATGCCGAGGATCGTCTTCAGCGTGGTCGACTTGCCCGAGGCGTTGCCTCCGAGCAGGCAGACGAGCTCGCCCTCACCGACGACCATGCTCGAGTCCTGCAGGATGTGGATCTGCCCGTAGTAGGTGTTGATCCCCTCGAGCTGCAGCAGCGGCGCGGCGGCGCTCATTTCCTCGCCATCCCTCCCGTGCCGAGGTACGCCTCGACGACCTGCGGCGCGGTCGCGACGTCCTCGAACGAGCCCTCCGCGATCTTGACGCCGTGGTCGAGCGCGACGACGCGGTCGGAGATGCCCTCGACGACGTGCATGTCGTGCTCGATGACGAGGATCGTGAAGCCGCCCTCGCTGCGGAGCTTGCCGATCAGCTCGGTGATCTCCTGCGTCTCCTTCGGGTTCATGCCGGCGGCCGGCTCGTCGAGCAGGAGCAGCCGCGGCTTGGTGGCCGTCGCGCGGGCGATCTCGAGGCGGCGCCGGTTCGCATACGAGAGGCTGTACGCGGGCTGATCCCAGCGATACCCCATCAGCCGCTCGCCGAAGAACGCGAGGCAGCGCTCGGCCAGCTCGCGGATCTCCTTCTCCTCGCGGCGCTGGCCGGGCGTCCGGAACATCGAGCGGAACACCCCGGCGCGCGTGTGCCCGTACGCGGCGGCCATCACGTTCTCCCGCACCGACATGTTGAGGAACAGCCGCAGCGTCTGGAACGTGCGGGCGATTCCCTTGCGCGTGATCCTGTGCGGCTCCAGCCCCTTGATGCTCTCGCCCGCGAAGACGATGTCGCCGGCGCTGGGCTCGTACACGCCGGTGACGAGGTTGAACAGCGTCGTCTTGCCGGCCCCGTTCGGCCCGATCACGCTCACGATCTCGCCTTCGTCGACGTGCAGGTCGAGCCCGTCGATCACCGTCAGGCCGCCGAACGCCATCGACACACCCTGCAGATCGAGGAGCTTCTCGCCCATCAGACGATCTCGACCCGCTTCTCGCCGAGCAGGCCGGACGGACGGACGATCATCACGGCGACGAGGATCGCTCCGAGGACGATGAAGCGCGTCGCCTCCGGTTTGGCGAGCATCACGTTCTCCCACACGAAGGCGGCGAGGTACAGCGTCGGCACGAGCACGGCGATGCGCACCCAGCCTGCGAGCAGCGTGAGCACGAGCACGAGCGACACGAGCGCCACGTACGAGATCGGCGCCCACGCCCCGAGGCTGGACGGCGTGATCACCCACTGGCGCAGGGCGTCGGCGAGCCAGCCGCCCCCGTTCGACGCACCCGACACGGCCGCGTCGGAGATGGACGACGCGATCGCGTGGACGGCGAAGCCGAGCACGATGGTGCCGCCGAGGACGACGGCGAGCCGCACGGAGAGCCGGAAGATGGCGAGAAGGCCGACGACGATGAGGAAGTAGAAGAGGTAGCGGGACTGCCCGGGGTCACGCAGCAGCTCGAGGAGCACGTTGACGAGGATGGCCCCGACGACGACGCCGGCCTGGCTGCCCGAGCCGCCCAGGATCACCATCGTGTAGACGGTGATGAGGAGCGGGAAGGCGAACGTCGTCGGGAAGACGCCGCCGTTGAGCCCGGCGAAGATGGTGCCGGAGAGCGCCGCCACCGCGGCGCCGAACGAGAACGCGAGCAGCTTGAGCCAGTTGACCGGCATGCCCATCATCTCCGCGGCGAGCGGGTCCTCGCGCAGCGAGCGCCAGGCCCGGCCGATGCGCGAGTGGTTCACGAAGCGCAGCAGCACGAACACGACGACGAAGAACGCGAGCGCGACGTACAGGTACCAGACGTTGAAGATCCCGCCCGTCGAGACGACGAGGTCGCGGCCGAACAGGTTGAACGGGTCGACGTCCGCCTCGACGCCGCCGATCCCGTTCGAGCCGCCGGTGACGTTGGTGCCGAAGAGGTGATCGCCGTTCGTGACGACGACGATGAAGAGCTGGAAGAAGAACAGCGTCACGATCGCGAGGTAGTCGCCGGAGAGCCGGCGTGACGGCAGACCGACGAGGAGGCCGACGACGGCGCCGATAGCGACCACGAGCGGCACGGTGACGAGCGTCGGCAGGTGGACGTCGAACTGGTTGGAGGAGAGCAGCGCGTACGAGTAGGCGCCGATGCCGTAGAAGGCGACGTAGCCGAGGTCGAGCAGGCCGCCCCACCCGACGACGACGTTGAGCCCGAGCGCGAGCAGCATGTAGACGACGGTGTCGAATGCCACGCGCCTGACGTAGCCGCTGTCGTAGACGATCGGGAGCGCCGCGACGGCGGCGACGAACAGCGTCAGCCACGCCCACCAGGGGACGTTCCGCAGGCGCTCCTCGACGACGCCGGGCAGCCCCGTGCGGCGCGCCCGGTTGTCGTCGAGACGCGCGACCCACTCGTCCTTGCCGACGGCCGGGGTCGTGCCGGCGCTCTCGGGGGGCCGCTGCTCGCTCATACCTTCTTGATGTCCGCCTTGCCGAAGAGCCCCTGCGGGCGCAGGAGCATGAACGCGATCAGGATCAGGAACACGAACAGGTCCGACCAGCGCGTCGAGATGTAGCCCTGCGTGAACGACTCGGCGAAGCCGAGGATGAGGCCGCCGGCCATGGCGCCCGGGATGGAGCCGATACCGCCGATCACCGCGGCGGTGAACCCCTTCAGGCCCGCGACGAAGCCGATCGTGACCGAAGCCGGCGCGCGCAGCGCGAACATCACGCCGGCCGCGCCCGCGAGGGCGGAGCCGAGCACGAACGCGAACACGATCACGCGGTCGATGTCGATGCCCATCATCGCCGCCGCCTCGCGGTCGTACGAGGTCGCGCGCATCGCCTTCCCGATCCGCGTCTTCGTGACGAGGAGCCAGAGCAGGATCATGAGCACGAACGCGGACACGACGATGACGATGCGCAGCAGCGGCACGCGCACGCTGCCGATGTCGAAGCCCTTGAAGAAAAGCGCGCCGTTGGCCATCGCGAACGCGTTGTAGTCGCGCTGCTGGCTGCCGAACATGAGCTGCATCGAGTACGTGAGGAAGAACGACACGCCGAGCGCGCTGATCAGCGGCGCGATGCGCGGCGCGTTGCGCAGCGGCCGGTAGGCGAAGCGCTCGATCGCGACGCCGAGGATGGCGCAGCCTGCCATCGCGGAGAGCATGACGAGCACGAGCACGAACCAGATCGAGATGACCGGGTCGGCGGCGCCGCCGAGCGCCTGCAGCACGCCGAAGCCGATGAACGCGCCGACCATGAAGACGTCGCCGTGCGCGAAGTTGAGCAGCTTCAGGATCCCGTAGACGAGCGAGTATCCGAGCGCGATGAGCGCGTAGACGCTGCCGAGCGTCAGCGCGTTGACGGTGAACTGGATGAAGTTGTCCACGAGAGCGCGAGTCTATGCCTGAAAACAGCGAGCGGCCCGGCGGATCTGCCGGGCCGCTCGCCTGGTCGTTTCGTTCCCTACCCGACGAGCTTGTACGTCTTGTCGGGCTGCACCTGGAAGATGTAGAACGCCCCGTTGAGCGGGTCGTTCGTCTTCGTCGAGAACCGGAAGTCGCCACCGAGGATCCAGTTCTTCACCCGGATGCGCTTGACGTTGCGGATCACGTCACGGCGATCCTTGAGCTGCCCCTTGCCCTGGTTGCACGCGAGCCTGATCGCGTTCAGCGCGACCTGCACGGCACCGTAGGCGGGCGGGCCGAACACGCCGAGGCTCTGCCCCGGGTTGTCCTTCTTCCAGCCGTCGATGATCGCCTTGTTGTAGGCGAAGTTGCTGATCGGAGCCGCGAAGTTCGAGACGTACGAGCCGGGGACGTTGAACTTGTCCGCGTCCGCCGTACCGTCACCGCCGAACACCTTGGCCTTCTTGCCCTGCTCGAGCAGCTGCTGCGCGAGCGTCTGCGCCTTCGGCGGCTGCTGGAACGGTGCGAAGACGATGTCCGTGTCGTTGGGGACCTTCGTCACGATGGAGGAGAAGTCCGACTGGTTGATCGAGACGGACTCCCGGATCGTCGTCACGCCCTTCGACTTCAGGTACGCCTGCGTCGCGTCGGCGAGACCGACCGAGTACGGCTCCTGCGCGTCGATGAGGACGACCTTCTTCACCTTCAGCTTCTCGATCATGAAGCGGGCGTCGCCCGGGCCCTGGATGCCGTCGTCGGCGATGACGCGGAAGAAGCCCGGCGTCGCCTGCCTCGACGTGCCCTTCGTCAGCGACGTACGCGTCGCAGACGGCGAGATGTGGGCGAGCCCGGCCTGGAACAGCGTCTGGCTCGTCGCGGCGACGGCGCCCGACGTGGAGGGGCCGATGACGGCGACGACGCCCTTGTCGGCCACGTACTTCTGGGCCAGGGACGCCGCGATCTGCGGGTCGAGCTGCGTGTCGCCGGCGAGCAGCTTGATCTTGAGACCGAACTTCGGCGCGAGCGTCTTGACCGCGTACTTGGTCCAGCTCAGCTGCTCGTTGCCGAGGAAGCCGGCGTCACCCGTGAGCGGCGCCATGAGCGCGATCTTGAGCGTGCCGTTGCAGCTCAGGGCCTGTGACCGGGCGACCTGCGCCGAGCCGGCCCCTGCGGTGGATGCGAGTGCGGCGGCCGCGCCGAGCGCGAGCGCCAACACCACTCCTCCCCGTTTTCTCATACCGTTGCCCTCCTTGGTGGGGTACACCTGGGTTTAGACGTCGAGATCGCCGATCTTGTTGCTCGCGCCCCCGTCTCCTGCTCCGCAGCGGGCGGGCGCGTCGGTTGAGTGTCACACCGGGGCCCGTGACATGTCAACCGGCCGCCGGCCCTGTCAGCGGTTCGGCGCGAGCGCCTCGACCCAGCCGCGGGTGTCGAGGAACTGGCGGAAGCGCCAGGCCTTGCCCGCGCGCAGCGACCACACGTGCACGAACGGCACGTCGAGGCGCTTGCCCGTCTGCCTCGCCGTCCCCCGGTAGCGCCCGAGCACGACGACCTCGGCCCCGGCGTCGAGGAACTCGTCCGGCAGCGCCGAGAATTCCGACCACCAGTCCCTGTCGAGCGGGTCGAACACGTTCCGGCGCACCTCGGCGAGCCCGTGGTAGGTGCCGCCGTGCGGGAGGCCCTGCGCCTGCTGCCACTCGATGTTGTCGTGCATGTCGGCGACGACCGCGTCCATGTCGCCGCGGGCGAACGCCTCGTAGGAGCGGCGCACGATCTCGACGGCGTCCACGGCCGCAGCCTACCGCCGGCCTGCGCCGGCGGACGTCTGCGCCAGCGCGATCGCCGCCTGGATGAGGCCGAGATGCGAGAACGCCTGCGGGAAGTTGCCGAGCAGCGCCCCGCTTGCCGGGTCGATCTCCTCGGCCAGCAGGCCGACGTCGTTGGCGAATCCGAGCAGCCGCTCGAACAGCTCGCGCGCGCGCTCCACCTCGCCCGCGCGCGCCAGGCACTCGACGAGCCAGAAGGAGCAGATCGCGAATGTCGCCTCGCCGCCCGAGAGCCCGTCGACGCCGTCGGTGACGTAGCGGTAGACGAAGCCGTCGCGGGAGAGCTCGGAGGAGATGCGCTCGAACGTGGCGCGTGCGCGCGGGTCGTCCCAGGGCACGAAGCCGACGATCGGGATCATCAGGTTGGACGCGTCGAGCGCCGGCGAGCCGAAGGATTGCGTGAACGCGCCCGTGGCCTCGTCGACGCCCTCCGCCTCGACGAGCGCGCGGATCGCGTCCCGCTCGGCGCGCCACGTGTCGAGCGGGCCGTCGCGACCGCCGATCTCGGCGATCCGCACGAGCCGGTCGAACGCGACCCAGGCCATCACCTTCGAGTAGGTGAAGTGGCGCGGCTCGCCGCGTATCTCCCAGATGCCCTGGTCGGGCAGGCGCCAGCGCGCGCTCACCTCGCCGCCCACCTCGGTGAGGAACTGCCAGAACACGTCGTCGACGGCGCCGCCGCGCTCCGCGTAGCGGCAGGCGGTGTCGAGGAGCTCGCCGTACACGTCGAGCTGGAACTGGCCGGCCGCGGCGTTGCCGATGCGCACGGGCTTCGAGCCGCGGTAGCCCTCGAGCTGCGTGAGCTCGACCTCGGGCAGGAAGCGCTCGCCGCCGAGCCCGTACATGATCTGCAGGTCTTCCGCGCGTCCCGCCGTCGTGCGCCTCAGCCACGCCATGTAGGCGTGCGCCTCCTCGTCGTAGCCGAGGGCGAAGAGCGCGTCGAGCGCGAGCGCCGAGTCGCGCAGCCACGAGTAGCGGTAGTCCCAGTTGCGCTCCCCCCCGATCTCCTCCGGCAGCGACGTCGTCGGGGCGGCGGCGATCGCGCCGGTGGGCGCGTTCGTGAGCGCCTTCAGCACGAGCGCGCTGCGCAGCACCTCCTCCCGGTAGGGGCCGTCGTACTCGATCCGCTCCGACCAGCGCTCCCAGAACGCGACCGTGGCGTCGACGCGGGCACAGGCGCCGGCGAGGTCGAGCCGCTCGACGCGCACCTCGTGCGGAAGCGAGTAGGTGAGCACGACGAACGCCTGCTCGCCCTCCTCGAGCAGCGTGCCGGCGCAACACGACGAGAGGTCGGTGTGCTCGAGCGCCAGCTCGCACTGGAGCACGAGGGCGTCGGCGCCGCCGTACACGAACGCGAGCCCGTCCTCGCGGATCTCGAGGCGGGGCCGTGTGAGCCCGTAGTCGAAGCGCGGCTCGAACTCGACGGCGACGTGCACCGAGCCGGACAGGCAGCGCACGACGCGGATGAGCTGATGGTCGGGATGTCCCGGGCGCTCCGTCACCGGCAGCACGTCCGTGACGGTGAGCACCCCGCCCGCGGTCTCGAAGCGCGTCTCCAGCACGTTCGTCCCGGGCAGGTAGCGGCGCGAGGCGGCGTACGTGCCGTGCGGGGCGATGCGGAAGTAGCCGCCGCGGCCCCAGTCGAGCAGGCGCGAGAAGACGGGGCGCGCGTCGAAGCGTTGGAAGGCGCACCAGTCGACGGAGCCGTCGCGGGAGACGAGCGCCGAAGCGTGGCAGTCGGCGAGGAGCGCGTAGTCGGCGATCGGTGGGTACGACGGTGCGCTCATGCTGATTCCTTTACCGCTGGAGTCGGACGCCGCCGCGGCGGGCGGGTTGGCAGCGGCGGCCGCGGGCGGTAGCGTCCGTCGCGTGGACGACGCCGACGCGACCCGGAGCGCACGCCGTGCGCACGACGCGGCTCGGAGCTGTCCGAGGAGGGGTGCCTGCGGCGAAACCCGACGCCGCGGCGGCTGACCGGCGTGCACGCGAGCGCCGACGTCGAGCTCGTCGTCGTCCCGGGGCCCGAGGAGGCCGCGGCCGCCGCGGCCGACGTCCTCGCTCGCAGCGCGCGCGCCGGCGGGTCGATCGTGCTCGCGGGAGGCACCACGCCCCGGCGCGCCTACGAGCTGGCCGCCGCCGCATGCCCGGACTGGGGCAGCGCGCAGGCCTGGTTCGGCGACGAGCGCTGCGTGGCCCGGGGCGATCCCCGTTCGAACGAGCTGCTCGTCCGCCGCGCCCTGCTCGACCGGCTGGCCGTCCCTCCGACCGTGCACGCGGTGCCCACGGAGCTCTCCCCGGCCGCGGCGGCCGCGGCCTACGACCGGGCGCTGCGCGGCGTCCGGCTCGACCTCGCACTGCTCGGGCTCGGCGCGGACGGGCACACGGCATCGCTGTTCCCGAACGCGCCGTCGCTGACAGAGCGCGACCGCCTCGCGGTGGCCGCGGCTCCCGGCCTTCCGCCGCCCGTCGAGCGCGTGACGATGACGATCCCCGCCCTCGCGAGCGCCGGACGCGTCGTCTTCCTCGCAACCGGCACCGACAAGGCCGACGCCGCGCGGCGCGCGTTCGCCGAGCCGCCGTCGCCGGCGACACCCGCGAGCCTCGTGCGCTCCGCGCGCGGCACGACCACGGCGATCCTCGACGAGGCCGCCGCCGCCCTGCTGCCGATCGCCTGACCTCGTCGTACGGGCTCTCACGCATCGGCGCTGTTCGTCGACCCGGCGCGTGACGGGCGGGTAGCGTACGCATCCGTGGACACGGGGCTCGCGGGCAAGGGCGTGGTCGTCACCGGCGCGTCGGGGGGCATCGGCGCCGCGTGCGCGCGGCTGTTCGGCGCCGAGGGCGCGAACGTGCTCGTCCACTACCACCGCGGCGAGGAGCGGGCGCAGGCTGTCGCCGACGAGATCGGCGGCGCCGCGATCGCGCAGGCCGACCTCACGGTCGAGGAGGACGTCGACCGCCTGTTCGCCACCGCCCGGGAGGTGCTCGGCACGGTGGACGTCTGCGCCGCAGTCGCCGGCGTCTGGCCCGCCGAGGACGTGCCCGTGTGGCAGCTGCCGCTCGCCCGCTGGCAGGAGACGCTGTGCCAGAATCTCACTGCCACCTTCCTCACCGCCCGCGGGTTCCTGCGCGAGGTCGCCCGCAACGGCCGCGGGTCGCTCGTCCTCGTCGGCTCCACCGCCGGGCGCTTCGGCGAGGCGGGCCACGCCGACTACGCGGCGGCGAAGTCGGCCCTGCAGGGTGGTCTGCTGCTGTCGCTGAAGAACGAGGTGACACGCGTCGCGCCGCTCGCGCGCGTGAACGCGGTCGCCCCCGGCTGGACGGAGTCGCCGATGACACGCGGCCTCGTCGACGACGAGGCGGTGCGCCGCATCTCGCGCACGATGGCGCTGCGCAAGGTCGCGCAGCCGGAGGACGTGGCGGCGCAGGTCGTCGTGCTCGCCTCCGACGTGCTGTCCGGGCACGTGAGCGGCCAGGTCGTCACGGTGGCGGGCGGCATGGAAGGCCGCGTCGTCCACGCGGACTGAACCGCGTTCAGCGCACGTACAGCGTCGTGTGCACGATGCGCCCGCCCGGGTACTCGAGCGGCGGCTCCGGGCCGACGCGGCGGTAGCCGGCACGTTCGGCGACGCGTTCGCTCGGCGCGTTCCCGACGGTCGTGCGCACCTCGAGCCGGGCGGGCCGCAGGTCGGCGACGACCGTGTCGGAGACGAGCTCGAGGGCGCGTGTCGCGATGCCACGTCCGCGCGCTGCCGGTCCGAGCCAGTACCCGATCTCGACGGCGTCGCCGTGGAGGAACAGGCGCACGCCTCCGAGCGGCTCGTCGCTGGCGGCGTCGACGACGAGGAGCACGCCGCCGTGCAGGAGCATCCTGCGGGTCAGCGCCGCGTCGACGACCTCGGGGAGCAGCAGCTGCCGGCGCATCTCGTCGTCGACGAGCGCGACGAGCGCCGGCACGTCGTCCTCGCGGCCGTGGCGCAGGCGGATGTCGCCGCCGTCGAGCCCGTCCTCGAAGATCGCGGCGAAGACCTCGCGCCCATCGTCGTCGGGGGTGTGGCCCACGGCGCTGATCGTACGGCGCGGCACGCCCGCGCAACAAGGGGGGCGCCCTGGAAACGGGGAAGGGCGGCGAATCGCTCGCCGCCCTTCTCGCCAGCCTCAGCCGCAGGATGATTGCCGTCAGTCCCCGACCAGAAGCGTGTCTCCTGTATCGGCAGCGGCGGGCGGAGCTTGAGCGCCGCATACGGAGAGAGGGCCGCCGCCGACCCTCTCCCCTCGCAGACCCCACCGCGGGGCCGTATCGCTCACCTGCGCGTCCGCCGCATCGTCGCGCTCGATGAGATGACCCCAGTATCCGCATGCGCGGCCGGTTCACCTATCACCCACCCGGAGTTGACCGCTGTGCTTGACTCGACGCGATGGATCTCGTCGAGCGTCTGCGCAGCGGCCCGCCGATCGTGGCGGACGGCGGCATGGGCGCGCTCATCGGGGGCGCCGTCCAGCGGCTGCGCTGCCCCGAGGAGGCGAACCTGCGGGCCCCCGAGAGCGTCGTCGCCGTGCACGCGAGCTACATCCGCGCCGGCGCGGAGCTGATCGAGACGAACACGTTCGGCGCCAACCGCCGCAAGCTCGCCTCCCACTTCCTCGAGGGCGACTTCGAGGCGATCAACTCTGCGGGGGTGCGCCTCGCGCGCGAGGCGAGAGACGTGTCGGGCCGCGAGGTGCTCGTCGCCGGAGCGATCGGCCCGCTCGGCGAGCTCGAGCTGCTCGACGCGTCGGAGCACGGGGCGCTGTACGCGGAGCAGGCGCGGATCCTCGAGGGCCGTGGCGTCGACCTGTTCATGGTCGAAACCTTCTTCGACCTCGAGGACCTCGTCGTCGCCGTGCAGGCGGTGCAGAGCGTGTCGGCGCTCCCGATCGTGGCGCTCCTGACCTTCGACGAGGAGGCCGAGACGTCGGGCGGCGTCGGTGCCGCCGACGCGGCGCGGCGCCTGGCGGGGCTGGGGGTGGCGGCGATCGGGAGCAACCACGGCGCCGGGCCGCAGGCGACGCTGGCCGCGATCGACGCGATGCGCGGCGCGCAGGTGCCGGTCGCGGCGCTGCCCAACATCGGTCTCGCGAGCCTGTCCGGCGGCCGGGTCGTGTACCCGCACTCGAGCCCCGACTACTTCGCGGAGTTCGCCGCGCAGGCCGCGGCGCTCGGGGCGCGCATCATCGGTGGCTGCTGCGGCACGACGCCGGCGCAGATCGAGGCGATCCGCGGCGCACTGGACGAGGGGCGGGCGCCGCGCGTCGTCTTCGAGGCCGGCGAGCCGGCACTCGCCGCGCCTCCCGCGGCGGACGCGGTGGAGACCGGGCTCGCTCGCGCGCTGCGCTTGGGCGAGTGGGTCGTCAGCGTCGAGCTCGACCCGCCGAAGGGCGGCACGAACGACGCCATGATCGACGTCGCGCGGGCGCTGCGCGCATCGGGCCACGTGGGCTTCGTCGACGTGAACGACAACCCGATGGCGCGCGCGCGCATGAACGCGCTGATGGCGTCGATCGCGATCCAGCGCGAGGCCGGCATGGAGACGATCCCGCACGTGACCCCTCGCGACACGACCGTGATGGGCCTCGAGGGCATCCTCCTCGGCGCCCACGCGGAGGGTGTCCGCAACATCCTCGCGGTCACCGGCGACCCACCGCAGGTCGGCGACTACCCCGGTTCGCGCGGCGTCTACGAGGTCGACTCGATCGGGCTCGTACAGCTGCTCGCCCGCCTCAACCAGGGGGAGGATTACGTCGGCAAGACGATCGACCAGCCGACGTCGTTCTTCGTCGGCGTGGCGGTGAACCCGTCGGCGCACGATCTCCCGCTCGAGGTCGACCGCTTCGAGCGCAAGGTCGCCGCGGGCGCGCGGTTCGCCATGACCCAGGCGCTGTTCGACGTCGCGCATCTCGACGCGCTCCTCGACCGTTACGGCGGGCAGCCGCCCGTACCGCTGCTCGTCGGCGTCTGGCCGCTGCGCTCGCACACGATGGCGCTGCGCCTGCACAACGAGGTGCCCGGCATCTCGGTGCCGGAGCGGGTGCTCGACGCGCTCCGCGACGCGGGCGCCGGCGCGCCCGCCGTCGGGCTCGCGCTGGCGCGCGAGCTCGTCGAGCAGGTGCGCGAGCGGGCCGCGGGGATCTACGTGATCCCGCCGTTCAAGCGGCCCGAAGCGGCGCTCGAGCTGTTCTCAGGCTAGCCTCGAGCGCGGCGAAGGCGTCGCGGCCGAGCTTCGTCCCGACGTCGGCCTGCATCAGCCCGAGCGCGGCGGCGGTCGTCATCGCGACGCGGTAGGGCCGTTCGGCGGTGAGTGCCTCGAAGATGTCCGCCACGACGAGCACGCGCGCCGCCGGCGGGATCTCGTCGCCGCGCAGCCCGAGGTGATAGCCGGAGCCGTCGAGCTTCTCGTGGTGGGCGGCGGCGACGGCGGCGAGCCCGTCGAGGTGCGGGATGCGCCCGAGGATCTCGGCCGTGAACGCGGGGTGCCTCTCGATCGCCGCCCGCTCGTCGTCATCCAGGCGGCCGGGCTTGTCGAGGATTCGGTTCGAGATGGCGAGCTTGCCGATGTCGTGCAGCAGGGCGGCGCGGCGCAGGTCGCGCAGCTCGTCGGCGTCGAGGCCGAGCTCGCGACCGGCTCCGCCGGCGAGCTCGGCAACACGCTCGGAGTGGCGGAAGGTGAACGGCGACTTCGCGTCGATCACGAGCGCGAACGCCTCGGCGACACGGTCGAGCCGTGTGTCGTCGGCGGCGAGGACGAGGCTCTGCGGCTCGAGTCCGGCGACGAGCAGGCGCACGTCGCCGTCGCCGAGCATGTCCCAGAAGGCGTCGTCGTCACGGAAGCGCTCCGCCGCGCGCACGAGCTCCGGGTCGAACCAGCGTCCGGCGCGGCCGTGGGCGACCTCGTAGGCGGCGTCGCGCCCGTTCGCCGAGTGGAACACCTCGACGACCTGGGCGAGGTTGAGGATGCGGGCGAGCTGCGGGATCGCCTCGCCGGCGAGACCCGCGGGATGGCCGCGTCCGTCCCAGTGCTCGTCGAGGCAGCGGATCGCGTCCGCCGTCTCGCTCGGCAGGTCGAGCATCTCCGCGATGGCGGCGCCGCGCTCGCAGCGGATCTGCGTCATCTCCTTCGCTGCGCGCGGGCCGCGCGCCAGCGCGCCGACGGCGTTCGCGACGCGGCGCGGGCCGCGCCCGCCGACGTTGTCCCACACGTAGCGCATCGCCGCGGGCACGCGGCTGTGGTCGACGAGCTTGACGTTTCGCTTCGCCTCGTGGTCGTCGGCGGCGAAGAGGGCCGATACCTTGGCGGCGTTCGACGAGCAGCCGGCGTCCTTCAGCAGGAGGCCGTAGAAGAGCGCGGAGCGGGCCTCGACGGCGAGCCCGATCTCGTCGGCGAGGCGCATGCCGATGACGCAGCTGCGGACAGCGTGGCCGATCGCCTGGCCTTCGGCGACGTCGAGCGCGTACGACAGCGCGGAGACGACCTCCGAGAGGCGCAGGTCCGCGGGGGTCGGGGGCTGTGAGGAGGCCACTCGTCACCTATTCGGCTGCGCGGCGCTGCCGGCGCACCCCGATCGGGGGGTTTGTCGCTCAGCGCTCGACGCAGGCGGTGTGCAGCGGCGTGTCGCCCGCCTTCGCGAGCGCCGCGCCGACGAACGCCGCCGGCACGCCGTAGCCTCCGTCGGCGCCGACGCGCCGGGCGAACACCATCGTCACGACCTTGCCCGCGGCGTCGACCACCGGCCCGCCGGAGTTGCCGCTGCGGATCGTGCCGCGGATCGTCGTCACGACCCGGCTCGTCGGGAAGCGGCCGTAGGCGTCGCGGCCGACGATCGGCACGATCTTGCCGACGCGCACGGGCGTCTCCGTGTACGGCCCGTTGCTCGGGTAGCCGAGCATCCCTGCCGCGGCGCCCGCCGCGGCGGCGCCGAGAGGAAGCGGACGGGCGCGCAGCCCCGGGACGCGCAGCACGGCCACGTCGTTGGTGCGGTCGAAGAACACGACGCGGGCGGGGAGGACGGTGCCGCCGCCGTTGCGGTCGACGCGCGGCCGGTCGACACCTGCCACGACGTGGGCGTTCGTGACGACGGTCTCCGCTGCGGCCACCCAGCCGGAGCCCTCGATGCCGAGCCCGCACGCGTCGCCGACGACGCGCACGACGCTGAGCGCGGCCCCGTTCACGCCGGCGGAGCCGAGCACCGCCGGGTCGGGCGGGCCGACGCCGGCGTCGGGGCCGGCGAGCGCGGCGAAGGGATCGACGCGGGCGAGCGTGTCGAGCAGCCTCGCGGGCGGCAGCTCGCGGTTGAGCGTGGAGAGGATGCGCGACTCCTGGGCGTAGCGGCGCAGCTCGGTCTGGCCGGGGACGTACAGGAGCACGGCGCCGGCGACCCAGCAGACTGCGAGACCCGTGACCGCGCCGAGCATGCTGCCGCCGACGCTGTCGAACACGCGCAGCGGCGGGATCACGAGCAGGCCGCGCCGCAGGTGACGGCCGAGCATGACGCCGACCGACTGCCCGACCGCGGCGAGCAGCACCGCGCCGGCGAGCGCGGCGAGCGGCAGCCAGCGCGACCGCTCGGCGCCGAGGACGTCCGACCCGACGCGCGCTCCGATGACGGCGCCGCCCGCGAGCCCCGCAAGCGAGAGCACGCCCGTGACGAGACCGCGCCGAAGCCCGGCCAGGGCCGAGAGCGCGACGATCGCAAGCGCAATCAGGTCGACGGTGTACACGCCTCGACAGTTTCGCCCCGCGCGGCGGCTGCCCTGCGCCGCCCGCGCTCGGAGCGCGAGCGGAGCGCCCCCGCAGAGGGGGCGCCGCAGCCGGGAGCCGCCGCTACAATCCCACGGCCCACGGGGGCGTAGTTCAGTTGGTTAGAACGCCGGCCTGTCACGCCGGAGGTCGCGGGTTCGAGTCCCGTCGCTCCCGCTATTGTCACCCCGCCTATTACGAGGGCGGTTGAGCCGTTCGGCCGCCTTGAAATAGCGGACGAACGGCGCGCGCGGCCTGACGGCGACGACGATCCCGCCGTCCTGCCAGACTCGGTCGAAGAGGCTTGCGAGCAGTTTCCGCCGTTCGGCCGGCGAGGGCTCGGTCTGCCAGAAGCGTGCGAAGTCGGAGAGCAGCGCCTCGGCTTGCTCGAGGCGTGGGTCGAGCGGCGGCGATGTCCGCTCGAGCTCTTCCTGGAGCGCCTGCCGTCTGAGCACGTATTGGCTCTTGGTGAGGTCGCCGAGTACGTAGAGGTCGCGGAGCCGGTCGAGCTGGCCATGCAGCTCGCGCCGGCGCTCGGCGTTGTCGCCTCCGTTGTCCTGCGCCTCGGTGCGGAGTGCGGCGAGTATGTGCGCTCGCAGCTGCGTGTCCGTCTGGAAGTCGCGCATCCAGTCGACGAGCTGATCTTCGAGCGGTTCTGCTTTGACGATTGGCTGGTCGCAGTCGGGCGAGTAGCGGCGGGTCGAGCAGATGTAGCGGCGGATGCCGGCGCGCGAGCCGCGCGTCCCGTGCATCCGAGAGCCGCACCGCTCGCAGTGGAGGAGCTTGCGCAGCAGGTAGTCCTCCAAGGGCCTGCCGGGCTTGACGACGCGCGTGCGCCAGGCGCGGATCTCCTGCACGCGCTCGAACAACTCCTCCGCAACGAGCGTCTCGTGCAGCCCGCGGACGGAGCGGTCCTTGCTGCGTAGCCCGCAGACGTAGCCGCAGTAGGCGGCGTTGACGAGCATCTCGCGGACGGTGTCCTTGCCGAAGGCGCGCCCACGCGCCGTCCGCGCGCCCTTGGCGTTCAGCCACGCCGCGAGGGAGACAGTCCCTCCGGCGCTACGCGCCTCCGGGACTGCCCGGCGCTCCAAACCAGCTACCTGTCAACGCCGGACCGGGGAGCGGGGCAGATGTCGACCTTCGGCACTCAACCCTCCTCCTACGACTTTGAAGCGCGCGAACAATATCGGGCGCAACCGCGGTTCCTCGCGCAGCTCCGCGCCCAGGCTAGCGACGACGCCGCCATTTCATCGCCCGCTCGTCCCAAAGGTCAAGGTCGGGCACGTCAGCAAGAACCGGGTCGAGAAAGGCCGCAGCGTCCCGATGCCCCGACGCCAGGCCTGCGTCCAGGCCGACCTCCCCCGCCAGTACGCGATAGGGCTGCGCCCAGTCGGCGGGAGGTGCTGGTAGCGACGTGGGCAGCTCGTGCGTCTCGCGCTCGCCGAACGTTCTGGCGATCGCGTCCCGTAACCGACCGTACTCAAAGGAGGCAAGCTCGCTCATGAGGACGAGGTCGATCAGATCCTTGACGCGCGAGCTCGGCCGATCGTCGCCGTAGCGGCGGGTATAGGCGTGCAGCTTCTCGGCGATGTGTCGCTCCAGCGGGACGGCTGGAACCTCAACTGGCTCGATCTCGGCGAATGAGAGAAGGTCGTTCGTGGTGAGCGTGTCGCGCTCGTCGACGAGCGATGACCGCAGGCCGACATCAAGGAGAAACGTCTCGAACGGTCGACCAGCGAGGCTCGCTGTGACGCGGGAGCGGTGGCTGCCGCCAAGGCGCTCCGGCGCCATTCCTGTTCGCTCGATGCCGAAGGTGAAGAAGTCGTCGCCGCTGACGCCGGCAGCCTCGATCAGCGTCTCTGCAAGTTTCTCCTCGTCCGCCTGCCAATCGAGGTCCACGTCCCGAGTGGCTCTTGCGCGATCGGCAAGGCGGAGGTCGAGCGCGAAGCCGCCTTTCAGCAGCCAGTCTCCCGGAGCAACCTCGTTGAGGCGGGCCAGAAGCCGATCGAACGCAACGCGCTTGCGATCGCGGGCGAGACGTGCACCGTCTCCAGCAGCGCGCGCACGCAGCCGTTGCTCGAGAGCTTGCCGGAACGCCGCCGCGTCGCCGTACCTCACGCCGCATGCTCCGCGAGTACGCGATCGATGAATTGGCGGACACGGTTGGAGCGGTCGTCGGCCGCGGAACGCAGTCGACGAGGCGTCGTCAGACCGCGCTCGAGCGCCTGTCCAATCGCAAGCTCGATCTGCTCCGGCTGCGTTCCTGCTTCGAGCGAGTCGACGATCGTCCGTTCGGGGGTAGTCGCGAGGACGCCGTCGACGCGCCTGACCTCGTTGGGACTCGGTGCCTGCGTGAGCATGTGGAACTTGACACCGGCTCTGGGACGCCGGCCGCGCTTCTCGCGCGGAAGGGTGATGTGAACCGCGTTCGGGATGACATCGGACAGCTCGTACAGCTCGAGCGCACTTTCGTGGGAGACAACCGCCGGTGCCGGCAGGTCGAGCCACGCGGCGACGACGTGCTCGTGCGGACTCGACGGAAAGTGGCGCAGCCGGTAGAGCCCGCGCCGAACGCGCTCGTAGCGCCCACCGGGACGGGCATGGTGAAGGAGGGTGCTTCGGTCCATCCCTGTCTGGAGGGCCTGCTCGGCCGTGAAATAGCCTGCCTGCGACTCGGCAAGCCGATAGAGGCTGTCGTGGTCGATCCTGTCAGACATATGAGGGATATTAACCCTCAAACGTCGGACACGACCCTGGCCGCTCCCGTCCGAGGTTCATCCCATACTCGTGCCGCGCCGATATCGACGCGTTGTCAGGAAAGGCGGCACAGCCATGGGGTCTGGATGGGGCGGAAAGCTCCGAGTCTCCCGTGGAACGCCGTGGAGTGGCGTCCGCCACCCTGAAGGAAGTCCCTGCTGATCTCTTCAGGGTGTTCGCGTGGGGGATCGTGTTTCCCTTTGCGGCGCCTGTCACGCCGGAGGTCGCGGGTTCGAGTCCCGTCGCTCCCGCCTTTGTCACCCCGCCTGCTACGAGGCGGTCGAGTCGTTCGGCCGCCTTGCAATAGCGGACCAACGGCGTGCGCGGCCTGACGGCGGCGACGATCCCCCGTCAGGCCAGACTTCGGTCGAAGAGACTTGCGAGCAGTTCCGCTCTTCGGCCGGCTTGGCGAATCTACCGCTCCGGTACAGCCTTATGAGGTGGAAGGAAAGCGCGGGTCGGTGCGGATCGCTTCGAACGCGGGGTCGCTCTGCGCCTGATCGTGCAGCGCCTTTCTCCCGGCGATGGCAGCCGCTAGATGGTCGAGTGCGTCGTCCGTCCGGCCCGCCCCCGCTTCCCAATTCGCGAGGCGGTAGAGCAGCATGCGATGGTCTGGGTGGTGCTCCAGTCCCCGCTTCAACTCATCGATAGCACCCTCATGGTCGCCCGCGTTCCCGCGCGCGCGTGCGACGTAGACGAACTCCCAGGGCCCGACCGTGTAGGGCGCCCCGCGTTTGCCGCCGATTGCCACGATGGTCGTCTCGGGCCCTTCCGCGACCGCCGATCGGTCGACGGCCGGGTCGCGCACGAAGATGATCGTTCCGGCGGGCGCGTCGACCTTGTCGCCGCCGAGCGTGAACGCGGCTCTACCGCTGACGACGACGTATGCCTCTTCGTGCTGTCGCGCCTCTTCGGTGTGACGCTCGATCACCTCCTCTCCAGCGTGCGCGCTGAAGGCGTTGATCCCGAACGCGCCGATCCCGAAGTAGCGTCGCACCGGTCTCCAGGGAACCATCCCCGGCGCGGCAACGGCATCGATCTCCGACAGCAGCGCCCGCTCCCAGCCTCTCACCGCTCCGGCACCGCTGCTCGAAACGGCCATCAGACGAGCAGCTCGTAGCCGTGCTCCTTGACGATCGCCTTGAGCGTCTCGATCGCCTCCGGCGTCGGCTCCTCCTCGGAAGGTGGCGGGAGGGTGCGGCTTCGGGCGGGTTCGCTGGTCTTCCTGAGCACATCTTCGAAGCCTCCTGGCACCAAGATGAACAACATCCGGCAGCCGGGCTCGCCGACGGTGTAACGGTGCGGAATGCCGCGCGGGGCGAAGACATAGTCGCCCGCGTGCGCCTCGATCGTGGCGTCTCCGACCTCGAACGTCACATCGCCCTCGAGGATCCAGAAGGCCTCGTCGTCCCTGTGGTGGATGTGCAGCGGCGCCTCGCCGACGGGTTCGGTGACCTCGACGATCGTCAGCTGGCCACCGGTATCCGCCGCTGTTGCCTTGAGCACCGCAAGGCCGCCGAACCACCAGCGGGCCTCGCCCTCGTGGCTGTGGACCGCAAGGGGCTTGAGAGCCTGCGGCTCAGTTGTCTGCTGCATCTTGCTCCTCCTTTGTGGGCGGGTCGTCAAGTGTCAGGAGCGCGATTGCGTACCGCCAGACGCCGTCGCTCCCGCGGCGTACCACGTTGACACCGCGGTCCGCGACGACGAGGGCGGTGTCACGCGCCTGGAGGACCTGCCGCAGCTCGGCTACATAGGTGCGGCCGTCTTCCCAGATCCATCTGGCGACCCGTGCGATCTCGTCTGGGCCGCGCGCGTGGCATTGATCGCGCGCCGCGAGCACCGCTCCGTCCTCGAAGAGCAGAGCCAGCGCCTCCCCGTCGTGGGTCACGAACGCGTCCTCCAGCAGCGTCTCGAGCTCCTCTGGTGTCCGCGCTCCCGCCCTCATCGGAGAGCGACGTTAGCCCGGGCAGCGAGGCGTGTCTCTGCCAGAAAGCTGGTATTTCCGCCTCGCCCGGCGCGGGCGTAGCATCCGCACGTGGGCGCGTATGCGAAGGAGCGAGCCGGGGAGCGGATTGCAGCGCTCGCCGGACAGGGTCTTGACCTGCCGACGTTCTGGCGCGAGTCGACCGAGGCCGTCGCAGCCGCCGTGCCGCACTACATGTCGCCCTGCTGGTTCACGCTCGACCCGGCGTCGTTGCTCGTCACGAGCCACTACCAGGCCGAGCTTTTTGAGCTGCCGCCGGAGTGGATGGCCCAGGAGTACTACGAGGACGACTTTCACAACCTCACGAGCGTCGTGCGCTCCGAGCGCGGCGTCTCCACGCTGCACGAAGCAACCGGCGGCAACCCCAGCTCTAGCGCGCGCTGGCACGCGAACATGGAGTACGGCGGTGACCAGGAGCTGCTGCTCGCCCTGCGGACACGAGCGGGCGAGGCGTGGGGTGTCGCCGGCCTGTATCGGGAGCCCGGGCAGCCGCAGTTCGATCAGGAGGAGCTCGAGTTCCTGCGCGCCGTCTCGACATACCTCGCCGAGGGCGCCCGCCGGGGGCTGCTGGTCGGCGAGGCGGCGGATCCCGAGGGGCCGGGCGCGCCGGGGCTCGTCGTCCTCAATGAAAACTGGAGCGTCGAATCGCTGACGCCCGGCACGGAGCGCTGGCTCGGCAAACTGCCGGATGGCGACTGGGACGGTCAGAACAGGCTTCCTCCTTCGGTGCTCGCCGTGGCCGGTCGCGCGCTGCGTACCGCCGACGGGCAGGAGGTGGCGGGGGAGGTCGCGGTCGCGCGGGTGCTCTCGCGCGACGGTCGGTGGATCGTGCTTCACGGAGCCTCGCTCGTGGCGGGCGGCGCGCGGCGGGTGGCCGTCATCATCGAACCCGCGCACCCTGCCCGGATCACGCCCTTGCTCATCGCCGCTTACGGGCTGACTCCGCGCGAGGAGGAGGTCACCCGGCTGGTTCTGCAGGGCGACTCGACGGCGCAGATCGCGGACGCCCTCTTCGTGTCACCTCACACGGTGCAGCAGCACCTGAAGAGCGTGTTCGAGAAGACCGGCGTTCGGAGCCGGCGCGAGCTCGTCGGCAAGCTGTTCTTCTCGCACTATGAGCCGCGTCTGCGCGACAACGAACGGCGCATCATCGCGGGCCAGCCGGTGCGCGGAGGTCCGGTGCCTCGAGAAGCGGCGTAGCCCTCCTGGCCGCCACAACTACCCCGCCGCCCTCCCCAGTAGCTCAGCGAATCTCGATGGGGTGACAATCGCGGGTTCGAGTCCCGTCGCTCCCGCCTTCGAAACCGCCTGTAAGTTCAGTAGATGCGCGAGCCGCGAGTCATGGCACTGCGCCGCCCCGATGTCTGTGTTGCCTGTGGCTCTGCGCTCGATGCGGGTTCGCGGGCGGAGTGGAACCCGAGCCTGAAGGCGATCACCTGCCTCGCCTGCGTGGAGAAGCGCACCGCAAGTGAACCGGACCCAGCATCGGTCGAGCAGCGTTCGTCGCCGACCTCCTTCGAACGGGGTACTCCCGGGGCCTCGGCCAGACGCAAGTACGAGAAGCTCCACGACCGGCGCGAGGAGCATGCGAAGCAGAAGCTCGGCCGTCGCATCGGCGGCGTCTATCTCGCTCTCTCGACCGAACCGCAGTCCACACGCGCGTGGGGTATCGGCAGCAAGGGCGAACGGCGTCTTGGCGAGTACCTGGAGTCGATCCACGACGAGTCGCGGGTCATCGTCCTGCACGACCGCAGGATCCCGGGTTCGAAGGCGAACATCGACCACATCGCGGTCTGCCGCAACGGCATCTACGCCATCGACGCGAAGAACTACGCGGGCAAGGTGCAGCGGATCGACAGGGGCGGCTGGTTCTCGACAGATCTGCGGCTCTACGTCGGACGCCGGGACTGCACCAGGCTCGTCGGTGGGATGGGGAAGCAGATCGAGGCGATCCGATCCGCGCTCGGGGAAGCCGTCGTCCAGGAGTTCGAGATCGATGTGAAGGCCGCGCTCTGCTTCGTCGATGCTGAATGGTCGCTGTTCGCGAAGCCGTTCCGGCTCAACGAGGTCTGGGTCGGCTGGGCCAAGGCGCTCGGCGAGCAACTGCTCGCGGACGGCCCGCTCGCAGGTGAGCACCTGATCACGCTCGCTCGGCGCGTTGCGGCCGCGCTACCTCCCGCCTAGCATTTCGGTGATCCGCAGCCGAGCGAGCCGGCCTGTCGTTCTCCCTTTTCGGTACTGGCTGCGCCCACTCCTGGCTGTTGTTCCGAACGGGATTCGAATCGGAATTGGAACTGGACTTGACCCGTCTATGCGGAGCTCCGCATAGGCTGGAGAAGCCCGTAACGCCAACGGCACGCCAACCGCTCATGGCGGTGCCCAGTGGCGGCCCTCCACCGGACGCGGGCCCTCGTCCGTGCGAGCCTCGCTTCGTAGTCGGTCGCCTCTTGCGATGTACGGACGATGTGTGTACAGCTCGGTGCATGAGCAAGGTCAAGGAGCGCTGGGACTTCCGCGTCGATCCGGAGACAGACCGCCTCGTCCGGCAGGCGGCGCAGACCGCGGAGCGGACGCTGACCGACTTCGTCGTCGACGCGGCAGCCGTCGAGGCTGAGCGGCTGCTCGCCGACCGGCGGGAGTTCGTCCTCGAGCCCGAGCGGTGGGAGCGGTTCGTCGCGCTGCTCGACCGCTCGCCGCAGGACAACCCGGGCCTCGAGAAGCTCTTCTCCAAGCCGAGCGTCTTCAGCGCCGACTAGCCGGTGGCCTACCGGCGCCCCGAGCCGCTCGGGAAGCACCACCGCCTCGACCAGTTCGACTGCGGCGAGCAGGCGCTCGACAAGTGGCTCCGGCGGCACGCACGCGGCGCGCACGCCTCAGGCTCCGCCCGCGTGTTCGTCACGACGCTCGAGGACGGACAGACGGTCGTCGGCTACTACGCGCTCGCGGCCGCGCAGGTCGCCCCGGAAAACGCCGCCGCGCGAGCGCTCAAGGGCCAGCCTCGGGCGAGGCCGGTAGCGGCGATCCTGCTCGCCGGGCTCGCTGTCGACCGCGGGCACCAAGGCGCCGGCCTCGGCCGCTCGCTGCTCCAGGACGTCCTGCTCCGATGCCTGGAGGCGGCGGAGGCGATCGGCGCTCGCGTCCTCCTCGTGCACGCCACGCACGACGCCGCGGAGGCGTGGTACATGCAGTACGGCTTCGAGGAGTCGCCGACCGACCCGCTTCACCTCATGACGTTGCTGGAGGACGTGCGAGCGTCTCTGAAGCGGCACGGCGTCGAAGGGCGGTCGGCCGAGCCCCTCTGAGACGGTTCCCGGACGGTCAACCGACGGAGCCCCGGTGCCCGGGGAGCCACCCGCGGAGAGCCTGCCGGCGTCCTCAGCTAGCGACGACCGACCGGAAGAAGAAGTCGAGCATCGCGTCCAACGGGGCAGCATCTCGCCGCAGCCGGCTGCGAAGCGCGGCGCCCTCCCAGCAGTCCACCAGCAGGCTCGCCATGCGCCGCGCATCCGAACCAGCCGGGATCTCGCCTCGCTGCCGTGCCTCGTCGAGGCAGACGGTCAACTGCTCGACGATCTCGGAGAAGCACTCCTCGATCTTGCGCCGGAACACCTCGCTGACACCCGACAGCTCCTGGCCGAGCCCGCCGAGCAGGCAGCCCATGTACCCCTCTTCCCGGTAGTGCTCCTGTGTCGTCTCGAAGAAGGAACGCACGCGCTCGAGCGGGGGCCGGCTCGTGTCTCCAAGGCAGCCGTCGAGAGCGTCGTGCACCCCTCGCATGTACTGGTCGACGACCTGGAGCGCGAAGTCCTCCTTGTCCTCGAAGTGGTGGTAGAACGATCCCTTCGGGACGCCCGTCGCCGCGAGCAGCGCCTGGATGCCGAGGTCGTTGTACCCGTGCGCGAGGAGCATGGGAAGGCCCGCGTCGAGCAGGCGCTGCTTGGTCACGTGCATCACCTGCATTGTCGCCATCGCAGCGGATCGCGGCTCGACGCGGGCCCTCGGGCCCTCTAGCCGCCGACCTTCGCGATCATGTGGTCGATCACGTGGCTGTGCTCCCGCTGCGGACTGAACATCACGATCTCCGCGTCGGCGTCGACCTTGACGTTGTGCCCGGGCGGCCAGTGGAACAGGTCCCCGGCCTCGACCGTCTCACGCGCGCCATTCGCATCGGTCGTCGTCAGCTGTCCGTGCAGCACGAAGCCCCAGTGGGGGCACTGGCAGAGGTCGCCCTCCAGGCCCTCGAAGAGCGGTGTCGTGTCGACGCCGGCGGAGAGCGAGAAGTACTCGCCGCTGAGCGTGTCGAAGCCGCTCACGTCGCCGAACCCCGTCTGCTGACGGATCACGGCGCCCGGAATCTCCAACCGCACGTCGACCTTCTCCTTCGCTATCCGCATGGCCGTCCTCTCCTCTCGACGATTGACTAGACCGTTCGGTCTAGTCAGCGACGCTACACGGGTCGGCGACCGGCCGCAAGTGCGCCGTCCCGCAACCCGCGACCAGAAGCCCGTACGGATCAACATGGCGAAGAAGACGCACGGCACGACCGCGAGCGGCGTGCCGATCACGGATGAGCTGGTTGCCGAGCTGGCCGAGAAGGCCGAGGCCGGGTATGGCGTCGACGAGATCCTGCGCCGCCGAGGCGGGCGCCCACCGATCGGCTCAGTCGCCGCGACCGTCGAGTCTGTCCGGCTCGATCCCGACCTGCGAGAGGCGCTCTCCCGGCGCGCGGAACGCGATCACGAGACCACATCGTCCGTGATCCGCAAGGCGCTGCGCGAGTACCTCGATGTCGCCTGACGACAGGGGACGCGGGCCCAGCGCCATCGGCTCGGGAAGACGCAGCTTCGGCGCAAGAGGAGCGTTGCCCGATAGGGACACAACGCGATCGGGCCTGGATGGGGTGGAAACCTCGGGGAGAAGCGTGCCACCCCGAGAGCCGGAGCTTCTCGCTCTGTTGAATCACCTTCTGAACGGGCATTTCGGACCCGGACGAGCGGAACCGCCGTTCCGTAGTCCATCCGGACTCTCTCTACGGCTTCCTCGACTGCACTCGCATTCTGGAGCGCACGCCGCACGGGGCAACAACGTCGCCCGTCCGGCCTTCAGAGGCCGAGGATGAGGCCGAGCGCCTCGTCCACGGCGCGCAGCTCGCCCGCGTCGAGGCGCCCCGCCGGCCGGCCGAGGCGCCGCGGGTCGACCACGGTCGTCTGTTCGACGAGAACACGCGTCTCGCGTCCGCCGATCGTGATCGCCGGGCGGAAGCTCGCCGGCCGCGCGCTCGCCGAGGTTGGCGCGACGAGCGTGGTGCTGAGCTCGAGGAACTCGTCGGCCTGCACGATCACCGCGTAGCGGGCACCGCGCTGTTCATGGCCGCGCGCTCCGCGCCGCGGGGGCAGGTGGAAGACCTCGCCGCGGACCATCTCAGCCCGGCGAGCGTGGCGCCAGCTCGGCCAGCTGCTCCCGGACGATCCGCATCTCCTCGCGATCGCCCTCGTCGGCCGCCACGCGCCGCACCTCCTCGCGAAGCGCCGAGCGGACGCGCCGGCGGGCAGCGGCCTCGCGCAGCGCCGTGCGCACCGCGTCCGAATCCGTCATCTCGCCGGCGCGAACGACCTCGAGCGCGGCGGCGGAAGCATCGTCGAGGCGAACGTGCAGCGAACGGGGCATCCACCAAGCGTAGCACGAATCATGCTACGCTGCGGCCACCCGCGGCCCAGGATCGGGACGACAATCGACGCAACCACGCGGCTTGCGGACAGCACTGTCCGAGAAGTACCTGCGAACGCGGGCAGGACCGCCGGGTACCGGTGGCCGATTCTCGGTCGGCCGCCGGCGGGCAGCAGACACGACGGAGAGATCCTTGACGGGAGATCTGGTTCGACGCATGGTTCGGGCAGCTTCCTCATGGGGTACCTTCTGAATTGAGCACTCGAGCTTTTGCAGCGATGCCGTCTCTGTCCCTAGAGGCCGGCAGTAGTGTGCGTCTCGCATGCGGATAACCCTCATCGAACCTGCCTACCTGATGCCGAGCCTCGTGCGGGCTTTGACGGAGGCCGGATGTCTTGTAGCGCCGCCCACGGACGGTTCGGTCGAGGTGTCCAGTCCTTGGCTGCCGAGCGCGGTGGAGGCCGCTGCGTTCGTTTCTGCTCGCGCCAACGGCTGGGCGGCGCTGCACGGTGCAAGGATCGAGATCGATCCAGCACCGCCGCGCTTCGCGCACCCGATGACACGATCAGGTTCGGGCGGCGGCCGCGTCTGCCAGACCGGCCCCAGCGTGAGCATCGGCGTCCCGGTGTACAACGGCGAGCGCTATCTCGAGCAGGCGCTTGCTTCGCTTGTATCGCAGACGTTCGGAGATATCGAGATCATCGTCTGCGACAACGGCTCCACGGACGCTACCGCGCGCATCAGCCAGGTGTTTGCTCGGCGTGACGAACGGGTTTCCGTGCACCGCTCGGAGGTGAACCGAGGGGCGGCGTGGAACTACAACCGTGCCCTTGCTCTTGCCCGGGGCCGGTACTTCAAGTGGGCCGCGCATGACGACCTCTGCGGCCCAACCTATATCGAGAGGTGTGTCGAGGTTCTCGACAGGGCTCCCATGTCCGTCGTCGTCGCGTACCCCCGTACGGTCATCGTCGATGAGAGCGGGAAACCGGTCGGTACGTACGAGGACGGGCTGGACCTTCGTCAGGCACGGCCGCACGAACGGGTTGCCGTCCTCATCCGCAACCTCGTTCTGAGCAATGCCGTCTTTGGCCTCATGCGCACCGACGTACTGCGGGGAACGCGCGGCCACGGCTCCTACATCTCTGCCGACTACGTGCTTCTGGTCGAGCTGGCGCTCGCTGGTCAGTTCTGGGAGATCCCGGAACCTCTGTTCTTCCGCCGGGCGCACGAGGGCACATCCCGCGCGGCAAACCGCACATCTGCCGAGGTAGCAGAGTGGTTCGATCCTGGAAGCGGCGACGAAAAGACGACCGAGTTCCTCCGTCTCTTCGCCGAGTACCTTCTGGCCATCGAGCGCGCCGACCTGAGCAGGGCCGACAGGCTCGCCGTCTACCGATCCACGGTTCCGCTCTGGCTTCGGCGGTTCCACGGGAGCATGCGCCGCGAGCTGCTCGAGCAGGCTGCTTCCTCGTTGCGCATCAGGAGCCGCAACCGCTCGGCCGAAAGAGAGGACGCGCAGAACCGGATGGCCGTCTCACAGTCGCCCGTCAGGCTTGCCGTCCCTGTGGGAGTGCATGAACTGGTCCGCCGGGTCATCTGGCAGGTGGCTCCCGATTATGCACCGAAGATCGGTATCCACGTTGACCCGACGTTGACCATCGATGCCGATGTCGTGGGGATGGAGACGATCGTCGCGAACCTGATCTCGAACGCCGTGCGGTACGGGGACGTGCCGATCACCGTCTCCGTCGACGCCGGCGACGAGTTCACGCTGACAGTCGAGGACAGCGGACGCGGTGTCGCAGACGCCTTCACGTCTCACCTCTTCGAGGCTTTCGCACGGAGCGAAGAGTCACGCGAGGAGGCGGCAGGGGCTGGACTCGGCCTTGCCGTCGCGCGCATGGCGGCCGAGGCAGCCGGAGGAAGCCTGGTCTACGAGCGCGCTCGAACCGGCGGGGCGTGCTTCCGCCTGGTGTATCCGGGCTCCGTCCTGCGGCGGCACGCGTCCCCGAAGCCTGCCGCCGACCGCCATGCTCCCCAGCCACATGCCGCTCCGCACGCCGACACAGGCATCTACGCCCTTCAACGCGCCGCATAGGACAGGCGCCGGGCGGCCCCGCCAGAGAACAGCAAGATCGGTCAACGACGCCGGCCCCGACCACGGGGAACGCGGGTAGGGCCAGCAGGTACATGAGAAGCACGGACGCTTGTCGGGTCGCCCCAGCCCAGGCGCTGAGCCGCCGGTGGGCGGGCCAGGCGTAGCCGACCAGCCGTCCGGTTGGCGCCACCACTCGGCTGGGTGCTCCCCGCACGTCCAGAGCCCGTCCTTGCCGTCTGGGTTCGAAGTCTCGGCCGCCGTAGCCTTTGTCAGGCGTGGCGCGCCCGCGGGTGGCACCGGGTGAGCGGGGAACCCCGGCGGCCACAGCGACCGGATTCAGCACGGGGAGTGGCTCGACCTCGCTGCCTCCGGTTCTCGACGCTTCCGCCCACCGACGACCATGCTCGTGCTCAAACTGGTGCCGGGCCGGGAGCGAGCACGTTGGCGAACATGGCGGCGAGCTCCGGCTCTGGCGCTGCGAGCGCAGCCTCGGTCGCTGCGTCGACGCGGGCGGTCACCTGCCGCCGCAGCGCGTCGAGGTCGCCGATCTCCCCCAGCGCCTCGAGATGGGCCACCTGCACGGCGATCGGGTCGCGCTCGAGCCAGCGCTCGAGCTCTCCGTCCCGGCGGTACGGGCTCTGGTCGGAGGCGGAGTGCCCTCCGTACCGGTACGTGGCGACTTCGACGAGCGTCGGCCCGTCTCCGGCGCGCGCCCTGACGAACGCCTGCTCGAGCCCCTCGCGCACGGCCTCCACGTTCTGCCCATCGAGCACCGCGGACGGCATCCCGTAAGCATCGGCGCGCGTTGCGATCGGCACCGGTGTCGTCTCGGCCGAGGCGGTGTACTCGGCGTAGACGTTGTTCTCGCAGAGGAAGACCACGGGCAGGCGCCAGACGGCGGCGAGGTTCAGGCTCTCGTGGAAGGCGCCGATGTTGACCCCGCCGTCCCCGAAGACCGCGACCGCGACCCGCTCGTCGCCGAGCACCTGCGCCGCCAGCGCAGCTCCGGCGGCGACCGGGATCATCGCGCCGATGATGGGGATCGAGTGCAACAGTCCGACCTCGGTCGCCGTCAGGTGCATGGAGCCGCCGAGCCCGCCGAGCGCGCCCGAAGCGCGGCCGATGTTCTCCGCGATCAGCGACTCTGGCGTCACACCGAGCGCGAGCCCGATGTGGTGCGTTCGGTGGGTGCACACGACCAGGTCGTCGGGGCGAGCCGCCGCCGCGAGCCCGACCGCGACCGCCTCTTGACCGTCAGCGCAGTGCGTAGTCCCCCAGGCCTTCCCTTCTCGATGGAGGTCGCGGATTCGCTCTTCCACGAGGCGAATCTCGATCATCCGCTCGAGCCGCGCCAGCGCGCTCGAGCGCACGGACCTGCGCCGCTGCACTGCCTCGTCGGCGATGACCGAGTCCATCACGACCTACGCCATCTCGAGTTGACAGATCGGACCTCCGACGGGAACCTCCTCGTCCTCGACTGCCATCAGCCGGAGGACGGTGCCCGCCACCGGAGCGGGGACGTCCATCTCCACCTTGTCCGTCTCGACGCGAACAAGCGGTGCGTCGCGCTCGACGTGCGCTCCCTCGACGACGTACCACTCGACGATGACGGCGCTCTCGACCATCTCGCCCAGCTTCGGCAGTTTCACGGTGGCCACGCTCATGCTGCTCCCTCTTCCCGATCGACGTGGACGTTGCGGAACATCACGGACGCATCGGGCTCGGTGGCGGCAAGGGCATGCTCGGCGGCCTCGGCGACCCGCCGCTCGGCGTCGGCGCGAAGATGCTCCTCGGCCTGCTCGTCGAGGAGACCCTCAGAGCGCAGGCGCTGTGCGAACAGCTCGATGGGGTCGCGTTCGAGCCAGCGCGCGACCTCCTCGTCGTCTCGGTAGCCTGCCTGATCCGAGCGGGAGTGGCCGTAGCGGCGCCACGTCTTGATCTCGAGCAGGAACGGCCCTTCGCCGGCCGCAACCCGCGTCCGCGCGTCGGCGACGGCGGCGACGACCTCATCGACATCCTGCCCGTCAACCGCGGCCGACGGAATGGCGTACGAGGCCCCGCGCGCGGCGATGTCTCCGCCGGCCGTGACCCGGTCGTAGCGCGTGTGCTCGGAGTACTGGTTGTTCTCGCAGACGAAGAGCACCGGCAGCCGCCAGATCGAGGCCAGGTTGAGGCCCTCGTGGAACGCGCCCATGTTCACGGAGCCGTCACCGAAGATGGAGACGGCGATCGACGCAGAACCCTGCACCTGGAGCGCGAGGCCGACGCCTGCGGCGACCGGCACCTGGGCGCCGAGGATCGTGAACGTGTGCAGGATGCCCACGCTGGTGTCGGTGACGTGGACGGAGCCGCCGATGCCGCCGACGATGCCGCTCGCCTTGCCGAGACACTCGGCGAGGACGGCCTCCGGTGTGATCCCGAAAGCGACCGAGAGCGTGTGCACGCGGTGGGGGAAGCAGACGAGATCGTCGTGCTGCAGCGCCGCGGCGAGGCCGACGGCGGATGCCTCCTGCCATTCGGCGGTGTGCGTCGATCCCCAGGCCATCCCCTCATCGTGGAAGCGGCGGATCTGGGTCTCGACGTGGCGTGCCTCGAGCATGCGGCCGAGGCGGACGACCCGGTCGCCCCGAACGGCGTCCCGGCGCGCGAGCGCCGTCGTCCCGTCGGGTGCGTCGACGGTCAGCGACCTGATGCTCATGCGTACACCTCCCACCACGGCGCGGGCAGGATGCCGTGCTCGACGAGATGTGCCACCTGCTCGGCGACGTACTCGGCCGACGGGAGGTACGTGAACTCGAGCGTGCGGTTGAACGGGACCGGCACGTCCGGGGTGGTCACGCGGTGTGGGGGGGCGTCGAGCTGTCCGTGCAGCTGCGAGGCAACGTGCGCGACGATCTCGGTGCCCCAGCCGCCGGTGAATGGGTTCTCCTCGACGACGACGAGGCGCCTCGTGCGGGCGACCGACGCGAGCACGGCGGCGTGATCCCACGGCAGCAGCGTCTGCAGGTCGATCACCTCGACCGAGACCCTGCTCTCGAGCGCCGCCGCCGCTCGCAGCGAGACGCCGACCATCTGCCCCAGGGTGACGAGCGTGACGTCGTCGCCGGCTCGCTTCGTCGCCGCGACCCCGAGCGGGATGATGCCCTCGTCGCCGGTCACCACCTCCTCGCGCTCGCCGTAGAGGGCCTTGGGCTCGAGGAACACGACGGGGTTGTCGTCGCGGATCGCGGAGCGCAGCAGACCGTAGGCGGACTGTGCGCCCGAGCAGACGGCGAGCTTGAGACCGGGTGTGGCGAGGAACCACGTCTCGAGCGTCTGCGAGTGGGTCGCACCGAAGCCGCGCCCGGCGCCGCAGGAGCCGCGGCTGACGAGCGGGATCGTGAGCGCCCCGTTCGAGAGATAGTGGAGCTTCGCCGCCTGCGTCACGATCTGGTCGAGCGCGACGCCGTAGAACTCGGCGAACATGATCTCGATCACGGGTCGGAGGCCCGCGGCGGCGGCGCCGACGGCCGCGCCCGCGATCGCCATTTCCGAGATCGGCGTGTCGCGTACGCGCGACGGGCCGAATTCGTCGAGAAGACCGACGCTCGTCTTGAAGACGCCGCCACTCTGGGCCACGTCCTCGCCGAACACGACCACGGTGTCGTCTTCGCGCATCTCGTCCGCCATCGCGGCGCCGATCGCCTGGTTCATGCGCAGCTTCGTCGCCTCGCGGAGGGGCGACGCGGGCGCCTCGGTGTTGCCGATGCTCATGGTGCGTTCCTTTCGATCGATTCGTGCCGCCCGGTGGCCGCATCGCCGCCGAAGGCGTTCCGGTATGCGGATGCGAGGTCCGGCTCGCAGTAGGTGGGGCCGACGCTCGCGGCACCGAGGGACTCCGCGGTCGAGACGCCGGTGAGCACGAGGAGCGAGTCGAACCCCTCCTGGGCGGCGAAGACGACGTCCGCCTCGAGGCTGTCTCCCACCACGAGCGGCGGATTCGTTCCGTCCAGGAGCTGGTGAACGAGCGATGCGAACTCCGGGGACGTCTTGCCGCAGACCCGGGCCTCGACATCGACACGGTCGCGCAACTCGGCCAGGACCGCGGCCGCGCCGGGAACGATACCGCTCTTCGTCGGCATGCCTCGATCAACGCTCGAGACGTACAGCGGGAATCCAGCGCCGGCGAGGCGTGCGAGTCGATCGATCTGGTTGCTGGTGATCCCCGGCGTCATGCCGATGGCGAGCGCGCGGCCGTCGGCCGGTGCCCGAGCCCAACTGTCGACATCGACGCGGTCGACCTCGAGCGCATCGATTCCCTTCGCATCGAGCGCGGTGCGGAGTCCCACGCCGCCAACGTAGGCAACGGCTCCGATGCCACCGGCAGAGAGCGCGAGGGCGAGCGAGTCGGCCGCAGTGACGACGTCGCCGGGTGTCGCGGGAATCCCGCAGCGCCGAAGCCCTTCGACGCACCATGCGGTGTCCTCGAACGCCATGTTGGTGACGAAGCCGACACGCAGCCCGGCCGCACGACTTGCGAGAACGAAGTCGCGCGCCCCGGGAAGCGCGTCCCGGTCCAGATAGACGGTGCCGTCCAGATCGAGCAAGACCGCGCCGTAGCGCTCGAGCGACCCGAGCGGTGGCGGAGCCGCGGCGTCCGGCTTCATGCGCACCTCGGGTGGATGTTGACGACCTGTAGCTCGGTGAAGAACTCGGCCGCCGCCTTGCCCTGCTCCGCCGGGCCGAAGCTCGAGTCCTTGTGCCCACCGAAGGGGATGTACGGCTGGATCCCGGTGACGGCGTTGACGTGCACCATCCCGGCCTCGATGCCGTCGACCATCGCGAGCGCACGCTCGAGGTCACATGTGAACACGGCTGCGTTGAGCCCGTAGCGGGTGGAGTTCGCGACCTCGATCGCGCGCTCGTCGTCGTCCACGCCGATCAGGGAGAGCACGGGTCCGAAGACCTCCTCCTGGGCGACCGCAGACGCCGGGTCAACGTTGTCGAGGACGGTTGGCGCCACGAAGTGTCCGTGCGAGAGCTCTGTGTCGTCGGGTCGCGCGCCGCCCGTGACGACCGATGCACCCTCGACGCGCGCCGACTCGACGGCAGCGAGCACCGCCGCGGCGGCGTCGGCGCTGACGAGCGGCCCCATCGTCGTCTCCGCCTCGAGACCGTGGCCGAGCCGGATACGGGCGACCTCTGCGACGACCGCCTCGCGTAGCTCACCGGCGAGGCGATGCGAGCTGACCGCGCGGCTGATCGACACGCAGCGCTGCCCGGTGGCGGCCATCGCGCCCACGACGATCGCACGAGCCGCCTCGGCAACGGGAGCGTCGTCGAGGACGATCGCGACGTTCTTGCCGCCCATCTCGAGCTGGACGCGAACGCCGCGTCCGGCTAGCCGCCGTTCGAGCCCGCGCCCAACGGGCGTCGAGCCGGTGAAGGTGAGGGCGTGGAGCGCCGGGTGGTCGAGGAGAGCGTCGCCGATCTCGCGGGCGGTACCGGTGACGAGATTGAGCACGCCACCGGGAAGGCCCGAGTCGGCAAGCACTTCGGCCAGGCGAACCGCCGTCAGCGGCGTCAGCTGCGATGGCTTCCAAACGATCGTATTGCCGAACGCGAGGGCGGCGGCGATCTTCCAGGTGGGGATGAGGAGGGGGAAGTTGAACGGTGTCACGGCGAGCACAGGGCCGACGGGGAGCCGCCTGGCCAGGGTGAGCGCACCGGGCTTGACGCCTGGAAGCACGTCGCCGATCGGCTGGAGGGCCTCGCCTGCGAAGTATCGGAGCGTCTCCGCCGAGCGCTGCACTTCCCCGGCCGCGTCGGAGAGGATCTTCCCCTCCTCACGTACCAGCCCCCGTGCCACGTCGTCCGCCCGCTCCACGAGGATCGTGGCGGCGCGGTGGAGGACGGCGGCGCGCTCGGTCGCCGGGGCACGTCGCCATGCCTGCGCCGCTCCGGCGGCCGCCGCGTAGGCGTCCGCCACGTCGGACTCGGTGGCGAGGTCTACCTCGCCGACGATCTCGTCGACGTTCGCCGGATCGCGAATCTCGGCGCGCCGGCCGCTGGAACGCCAGCACCCGTCGACGAGCATGGTGCCGCTCATCGCGGCTCGCCTCCGAACGCGTGCCGGAGCATCACGGCCGTGTCCCACGTCGGCGTGGGCGGCACGCCCAGGTTGACCGTCTCCGGCCGCGCCTGCACAACGGTCACGGGCTCGCCCGGACGCCGGTGCCGGCTGATCACCCACTCCACGTCGACGGGGAAGCCGAAGTGCCGCTCCACCGAGAGCACGGCATCCACGACAGCGCCGAGTTGCTCGTCGTCGAGGATCGGCCGCTCACGGAGACGCTCCGGCATCGGCGCCTCGACGACCATGCCCTGCGCGTAGTCGAAGAGCGAGACGACGTCCTTTCGAGCCACGTCGTAGCGCAGTGTGCGGCCGCCCGCCTTGTCCACCTCCAAGTGGTCCGGAACGACGAGACCCTTGACGACCGCCTCCCCCCACCCCCAGGAGCCTTCGATCACGATCCGGTCGCGCTTGCCGGTGACCGGGTGCATGGAGAATGCGACGCCCGAGCAGCGGGCTGGGACGAGCTCCAGCACGCCGACGGCGATCGCGCTGTCGCGTGGGTCGTCCCCCGCGCGAAGCCGGTAGGCGAGCGCCCGCCCGTTGAACAGGCTGGCCCAGCAGCGCATCACGGCGGTGAGCACGGACTCGGCGCCGGTGACGCCGAGGAACGTGTCGTACTGTCCCGCGTAGCTCGCGTCCGCTCTGTCCTCGGCGAGGGCCGAGCTCCGCACGGCGGTGGGAACGTTGAGGTCGCGGCACCGGTCGGAGAGAGCCTCGTACGCCTCCGTGATCGCGTGCGCGAGCGGCGCGGGCATCGCGGCAGCCTCGATCGCCGAGCGGATCGCCTGCGCAGCCCTCTCGATCGCATCCAGGTCGTCGGGGTCGTCGACACCTGCGAGGAAGCTCTCGATCGCTGTGCCGACGCCGCTCTCCCGCGCGAACTCGGCGAACGCCTGCGCGCGAACCGCGAACCCCGGCGGCGTTTCGACGCCAGCCCGGCGAAGGTCGCCGAGCTTCGCGAGCTTGCCGCCGACGTCGACCTCGTCGGTGGCGTCGAGGTGGTCCAGCCAGGCGATCGGAGTCACGCTGCAGGCTCTGCTTCGCCGCGCGAGACGATGGTGACCACGCCGTTGCCGCCGTCGACCTCGACGATGTCGCCCGTCCTGATCGTCGTCGTCGCGACGGCGCATGCGGTGACGCACGGGATCCGGTATTCGCGACTGACGATCGAGGCATGGGTGAGCGAGCCGCCGACATCGCAGACGCATGCCGCGATCTTCGTGAACGCCGGCGTCCAGCTCGGTGACGTCGCCTCGCAGACGAGCACCTCCCCGGGCTCGATCGCGTGCAGCTCCGCCGGGCTGAGGAGCACACGCGCACGCCCACGCGCCACACCGCTCGAGGCGGGGAGCCCCTCGAGGCGGGTGCCCGCGCCGCCGTCCGCCTCGAGCGCCTCGAAGTAGTGGCGGCCCATGCCGAAGATCTCTTTCACCACCGGATCGGCGGAGCCCTGGGGGCGAGTGCCGAGCACGCGCGGCAGCGCCCCGCGGCGCTCCTGCCAGGCGATGAACCACGCCCGGCGCTCTGCCGTGATGTCGGCGAGGTCGCTCCACTCCTGGCGGCCCGCGCAGAGATCGCGGAACTCGTAGGAGAAGAGGAAGAAGACGTCGTCGCGTTCCTCGACACCGAGCGCGTCGGCCAGAGCGAGGGCGGCACGGCGAATGGGGATGTGCGCCCGCAGGTCGATGTAGAAGTTGTGCTCCTCGTTCCACCACGTGAAGTTCGCGGCCCTGCACGACTCGAGGGCGGCGTCGAACGCTTTCAGCTCCTCGCCCGTGAGTTGAGACCGCGCACCGGCGATGGCGTGCTCGCGCTCTGCCGCCGCCTGCTGGATCGCGGCGTCGAAGTCGTGGTCGCCGCTCGCAGTCAGGAACGTCTTGATCGTGCCGAGCGGAGAGATGGGGTCCTCGACCCAGGGCGCCACGGCGACGTCGGTTATCACCTCGGTTCGCCATCCGTAGACGTCGATGTACGAGTCGAACTCGCGCAGCCATGCCTCCGCGGCGGGGGAAGAGCGGAGAGCGCCTGAGAGGTCTGCGGCCTCGGTCGAGGCGAACAGCGCCTCCAGCCCCTGCTCGCGCGCGAGCGCTGTGAGCCGCCAGAGCTCGCGGTCGGTCTCGACGATCTTCGAGGGGTAGCCCTGCAGGAACGTCGCCACCTGACCCGGATCCAGGCCCAGCTCGCCACAGAGACCCTGGAAGCCGAGGTAGTTCGCGAGCAGCGGGTACATCGCCTCGAAGTGGATCTCCCACGCGCGCCGGACGTAGGTGACGGCTTCGTCGAAGAACGCGCCGATTCCTGCGCGATCGAGCGTCGACAGGTCCCTCCGCTCGAGGGCCTGCCATCCCTCCAGCTCGGCGACGGCCCGTCGCCACATCTCGGGGAACCCGGCGATCAACTCGGGCATGCGCTGAGCCACCCGACCGGTGCGAAGCTCGATCTCGAACGGCGACGCGACCGGTACCTCGGTGGCATAGAGATGCGGGCCCACGAAGCGTCCTCGCAACCCGCGGCCGGCGGGGAGCGGCACCGCCTCGGCGGCGACCTGGCTTCCCCAGCATGCTCCGGAGACGATCACGGTCACCCCGAGCGGCACGACTCCGCGGGGGTAGTGGAAGTCGAGCGGCCAGAATGCCGTTTCGTCCTTCTTGGAGAAGTTCCCCGGCCGATCGAACGCCATGAAATCGTCATTCCGGGCCGGGTCGTAGCCCGGATACCACGGCTCGTCGATCACGTCGTCGACTGGAAAGATCGTCGCCACCTTCAACTCCTCCACTATCGGATACGAAATCCTATACGAAGACGCTCGTCCTTGCTAGCCCCCGCCGATGGCGGAAGCCATCCCCCCGTCCGGGTGGAGGATGGAGCCGGTGATGTACGCGCTGTCGTCCGAGCACAGGAAGAGTGCCGAGCGCGCGACGTCCTCGGGCTCGCCGATGCGCCGGAGCGGCAACACCCGGATCTGACGGTCCCAGTACTCCTCGACGCTGACGCCGCCCGCGTACGCACCGGCGGACGTCATCGGGGTGCGGATGATTCCGGGGCCGAGGGCGTTGACACGGATGCCGTGCGGACCGAGCTCCTCGGCCAGACAACGCGTGAGCATCCAGACGCCCGCCTTCGACACCGAGTACGCACCCTTCGTGGGTCGCTTCGCGGCGATCGACGCGAGTGTGACGATCGATCCCCCCGTGCCGCTCGCGATCATGCGCCGCGCGGCCGCCCGCGCGGTGAGGAAGACGCCGAGCAGGTTGACGTCGAGCACGAACCGCCAGTGCTCCAGCTCGGTGAGCATCAGCTCCCCGGTCAGCGGCTCGCTCGAGCGGGGCTGGGCCGGGTGACGCCCGACTCCAGCCGAGGCAACCACCGTGTCCACGCCGCCGTAGCGGCTCACGCACTCGTCGAAAACCCGCTCGACCTCATCCTCCACGCGGACATCGCAGGGGACGAACGCGGCGGCCGGCAGCTGCTCCGCGAGCTCCTCCCCCTGCTCTCGGGCACCTTCGAGATCGGCCACGACGACAGCGGCGCCCTCAGCGGCGAACAGGCGCGCGCAGGCGGCGCCAATACCCGACGCGCCGCCCGTGATCACCGCGCGCCGGCCGGCAAGCCGTCCCCCTTTTCCTTCGAACGCGAGCTCGGGATCTGAGGTGGTTTCCGTCGTCATCGTCTCAACCTCCTGCGGTGCTCGAGACGAGCCCGCCGTCGGGGTGCAGGATCGATCCGGTGAGGTAGGCGCTCTCCGCGCTCGTCAGGAAGACGGCGGCCGACGCGACGTCGTCGGTCGTCCCGAGCCGACGAAGCGGCAGGGCGGCGGCACGGGCAGCGAGCCATGCCTCGGCGAGATCGTGATCCCCCTCGGGGTCGACCGAACGCAGCGCGCGCTCCTCGAGCAGCCGCGTGCGCACGAATCCCGGCCCAACCGCGTTGACCCGGATCCCGTGCGGCCCGAGCTCCTCGGCCAGACAGCGGGCGAGCATCCAGACACCCGCCTTCGAGACCGCGTAGGCGCCGCCTGTCGGGCGCTTCGCGGCAACGGAGGAGACGAAGACCATCGTCCCGGCCGTCCCCGTCGCGACCATCGATCGCGCCGCCTCGCGCGCGGCGATGAACGTTCCCGTCAGATTCACGTCGAGGACGTGCCCGAACTGCTCGAGGGTGGCATCGCAGACGGCGCGCGGTGACGGGGCCTGCTCCGGATGAGCACCCACCCCGGCCGACGTGACGAGCGCGTCGATCCCACCGAGCATCTCCACGCACGCGGCGACCGCAGCCTGCCCCTGCGCTTCTTCGCACACGTCGAGCGGGAAGAACGCCGCCTGCCCACTACCGTCGTTGATACGCGCGCAGACCGCGCGCCCGGCTTCCTCGCTGCGAGCCGTGACCAGCACCTTCGCACCTTCGGCCGCGAACCGCTCGGCGATCGCGGCCCCGATCCCCGTCGCCGCACCCGTGATGAGCGCGCGCCGCCCCTCGAGCCTGCGACTCGCAGCGGGCATCAACCCGCCGGGGGCGCCGCAGCAGCGACCTCGCGCCGCCGCTGATCCTCGAGATACGCCTCGGCCGTGCGCACCTTGTGGTTCCGCGCAGCCTCCTCGATCTCACGCTCGTCAGCGCCCTGCTCAACGAGCTCGACCAGCCGCTCGTGCTCCTCGAGCGAGTCCACCGCCCGTCGTCCGAGGTAGAAGGAGAGCGACCGGCGCATCCCCTCGAGCCGGTCCCACGTCTGCGCGATCAGCTCGACGAGCGTGCGGTTCGGGCAGGACGCGTACAGCGTGAAGTGGAAGTCCCGGTTGAGACGCGTGACTGCGTTCACGTCCATCTCCTCGAGCGCGGAGCGCATCTTCGCGTTTGCGGCTCGCGCATGCTCGAGATCCTCGCCGCGCAGGAACGGCGCCGCGAGTGCGGTGGCGCTCCCCTCGAGGAGAGCGAGCACCGTCATCCCCTCGACCCAGCGCTCGACATCGAGCTTGGCGACCTGGGCGCCGACGTTGCGGTGGAAGACAACCCAGTTCTCCGCCTCCAGCCGCCTGATCGCCTCTCTGATCGGAACCGAGCTCACACCGAGCTCGCGAGCAAGCTGATCGATGACGAGCCGGTACCCCGGCCCGTACGTGCCGTCGACGATCCGTGCCCGAATCGCCTGGTAGGCCTGCTCGTGCTTGGTCAGCGTCATTGCATCAATCCTATAGCAAATCCTCTACGATCCTCGCATGAGGCACCCCTTCGGCGGACCGAGAATCGCGGAGATCGGAGCAGGCCCGCGGCTTCTCCTCGTGCACGGCAGTTTCGCACGCGCCGAGGACACGTTCGTCGCTCAGCGGGAACTCGCGGACACGTTCCGCCTTGTCTTCGTCACGAGACGCGGGTTCCACCGCGACTCGGAGCGCGTCGACTGGGAGGCGGACGCCGCCGACCTCGTGGAGCTCCTCGACGAGCCGGCGCACGTCGTGGGGCACTCGTACGGCGGGCTCGGGTGTCTTCTAGCTTCCGCGCGTGTGCCGGAGCGAATACTCTCGCTGACCGTGATCGAGCCGCCGGCGTTCTCGCTCCTCCCCGAAGACCCAGACGTCGCGCGACTCGTAACGAGGTTGCGGGCCGTTTTCGCCGAGGGAGGGGAGCCGGCCGACGTCTACGCCGACTTCGTGGAGGCGTTCGGCTTTCCGAGGCCAACCCGCGTTCGTCCCCACCTTGTGCCCGCCCTGCGCGCCTCGGCCCGTGAGCGGGGTCCATGGGAGGCCGTCCTCCCGCTCGGGGAGCTGCGGCGAGCCGGATTCCCGAAGCTCGTCGCCACGGGCGACTGGCGGTCCCTTTCCGAGCCCGCGCGCTCCGTCGGAGGCGTCGTCTTCAACCGTGTCGCCGACGCGCTCGCAGAAGCGATCGCCGCGGAGCGTCTGACGGTCGAGGGTGCCGGACATTCCCCGCACCAGTCGAGCGAGATCGTGAACGACCGGCTGCGCAGTCGCGCGGCGTCCCGCGGCGGTTAGACCAGCAGATCGACGCCGTACGAGAAGCCCACGCACCGATTTGCAGGGCTTTTACACCACCATCGTGCCCAGAACCGCACCTCGCTATGGAGCTGCCCCCGACGCCTCCGAGAATCACGATCGCGGCCAACGGCGTGCGGATGATCGAGCTGGCAGGCGAGATCGCGGACGGGATCGTCGGCTGGTACCAGTCGCTGGAATACGTTCGTGACGTGACGATGCCGGCGCTCCGGCGTGGCGCCGAGCGCGCGGGCCGGTCGCTGGAAGGCTTCGACGCCACCGTGGGCTTCCCGGCCGTGATCACGCGCGACGACAGCGGCCTCGAGCTTGCGAAGGGCCAGGTGATGATGTACGCGACTGCGCTCGGGTCGGCTCCCGCCTACCTCGAAAGCGCACGCGCGGCCGGCTTTGGTGAGGACGCCGAGGCGATCGGAGAGCGCGTGCGTGCCGGTGACCTTCGCGGCGCTGTCAATCTCGTGCCCGACGAGATGGTGGATGCAATGGTGATGGCCGGCAGCGCCGAGCGGGTACGCGGCCGGATCGAGCGCTACCGCGAGGCAGGGCTGAACGGCGTGCACGTCCTTCCGTCGCCGCCCGGCGGCTACTACCCGCTTTACGAAGACCACTTCCCCGTTGAGTCGCTGTCGCAGCTGCCCGAGTTCGACTTCCCGGGTCTCATCCGCAGCTTCGAGAACGCGATCGAGCTCCTCGGAAGCTGAGACCCAAGACACCGCGATCGCCGCGCCGCCGCCGCGCGCGATCGGGCATCCGAGACGTCTCCTACGAAGCGGATTCTCTCGCTGCTACCGACTGATGTCTCTCGTTCAGGGTATGCGCGCTGATCGGAGAGGGCTGCGGGAGCACGTCGCTGATGTGGTCTTGGGCCCATACGCAAAGGGCGCCGATCGGCCCGCGGAGTGTCTCGCCCAGGGGGGTGAGGCTGTACTCGACGCGTGGTGGCACTTCGGGGTAGATCTCGCGGTTGACGAGTCCGCTGTGTTCGAGGTTGCGCAGCGTCTGGGTGAGCATCTTCTGGGAGATGCCCTCGATGCGCCGCCGCAGCTCGGAGTGGCGATGGGTGCGCTCCAGCAGCGCCCCGAGCACGAGCACGCTCCATTTGTCTGCGATCAGGTCGAGCGCCCGGCGTGAGAGGCAGCGCGCCGAGAAGACGTCGGGGCAGGGCGGCACAAACGTCCGCTCGGTCGCGGCTTGGGAAGGTTCCATGGGGACTCCTGGGTCGTAGAGGCACTTTCTCGTGCTCTCTTGTGGAGGAAGTATAGGGCACTTATCGTGCCTTTACTACTCTTCGACTCTAGGAGCAGATTTGATACTTCTGATTGGTGCAACGGGCAAGGTCGGCGGCGCGGCAGCGCGCGAGCTCCTCCGCCGCGGTCTCCCGACCCGCGTCCTGACCCGCGAGCCCGCAGGCGCGGTCGACCTCGCCGCGGCCGGCGCAGAAGTCGTCGTCGGCGATCTGCAACGCCCCGAAACCCTTCCCCCGGCCCTCGACGGCGTCGAGCGCCTGCTGCTCTCAACAGCGCCGGGACCGTCGCTTGTCGCCGAGCAGGCCGTGGCCATCGAGGCGGCGCGCACGGCCGGCGTCTCTCACGTGGTGCGTGTGTCCGCGCTTGGCGCGCAGGCGGGGTCCGACGTGAACCTGGCGGACTGGCACGGCAGGCTCGACGACATTTTGCGTGCCTCCGCTGCGGCCTGGACGATCCTGCAGCCGCACTGGTTCGCCCAGAACTACCTGATGCAAGCTGCGTCGATCGCCCGCGAAGGCGTGATCTACGGCGCGATGGGCGAGGGGTGCATCGCTCCCGTCGATGTCGCCGACATCGCGGCCGTAGCCGTCGCGGCTCTCACCGAGACAGGTCACGAGGGACAGCGCTACATGATCACCGGCCCCGAGTCGCTCTCCCAAGCGGAGGTCGCGGCGGCGATCGGCCGCGGCATCGGACACGACGTGCGCTATGTCGACCTGTCTGCCGACGCGCTCGCTCGGGGTCTCCGCGACGCCGGCCTGCCCGGCTGGCTCGTGGAGGGCATGCTCGGCCTTCACGCCGTCTACGCCGCCGGGCACGGCGACCTCGTCACCGACGCCGTCGAGCGCGTCGGCCGAGTGAGACCCACCGCAATCGAGTCCTTCGCCGCAGCACACGCGCCAGCCTTCGCTCTCGCACCTGGCGTTCTCGCCTGAACTCGACGCATCTCTCCTCTCGTCCCGCGGTCTCGCGACCACGAAAGGACACCGCGTGACACCAACCTCGGGGAAGCCCAAATGACCGTCCCGACGCCCGCCCGTCGTTGGTGGACGCTCGCCATCAGCTCCGTCGCGATCTTCATGGTCGCGCTCGACAACCTCGTCGTTGCGACCGCGCTACCGAGCATCCGGCGCGACCTCGGGGCGACGATCAGCGAGCTCGAGTGGACCGTCAACGCCTATGTCTTCTCCTTCGCCGTGCTCCTGCTCACCGGTGCCGCGCTCGGAGACCGCTTCGGCAGGCGGCGCATGTTCTCCCTCGGGCTCGCGGTCTTCTCGCTCGCCTCGGCAATCGCCGCGATCGCCCCCGACGCGACCACACTCGTCGCCGCGCGCGCCGTCCAGGGAGTCGGCGCGGCCATCGTCATGCCACTCAGCCTCACCCTGCTCGCCGACGCCTTCCCACCGGAGCGGCGCGGACTGGCGTTCGGCATCTGGGGCGGCGTCGGCGGCGCTGCGGTCGCGATGGGGCCGATCGTCGCCGGGACGATCATCGACCGGCTCTCCTGGCCGTGGATCTTCTGGCTGAACGTTCCGATCGGCCTCGCCGCCGTGCCGCTCGCCCGACTGCGGCTGCGCGAGAGCTTCGGGCACGACCGCAGCCTCGACCTACCCGGGATCGGGCTCGCCGGCACCGGGCTCCTGGGCGTGGTCTGGGCGATCGTGCGCGGTAACGCGGCGGGCTGGACGAGTCCCGAGGTCATCGCCCCGGCCGCGGCGGGTGTCGTCCTGCTTGCCGCGTTCGTGCTCTGGGAGCGGCGCGCGGCCGCGCCGATGATGCCGATGCGCTTCTTTCGCAGCCGGGCGTTCGCCGCCGCGAGCGGCGTCACCGTTGCGCTCTCGTTCTCGCTGTTCGGCTCGCTCTTCTTTCTCGTCGCGCAGTACCTCCAGACCGCGCTCGGCTACTCGCCGCTCGACGCGGGCCTCCGCACGCTCCCGTGGACTGCAGCCCCGATGCTCGTCTCCCCGGTCGCCGGCGTTCTTTCCTCGCGGATCGGCAGCCGCCCGCTGATGGTGGCCGGCCTCCTGCTCCAGGCGGCCGCGCTCGCCCGGCTGGGACACGCCGTCGCAGCTCACGTGGCCTATACGGGCCTCATCGGACCCCTGATCGCCTCGGGGGTCGGCATCTCGCTGGTCTTCCCGACGATCCCGGAGACAATCTTCGCGGCAGTTGCAGCGAGCGACGAAGGCAAAGCCTCGGGGGTCAACGGAGCCGTCCGCGAGCTCGGCGGGCTGCTCGGCGTCGCCGTCCTCACGCTCGCGTTCTCCCGCGCCGGCGGGCTCGGCACACCGGCCGCGTTCGCCCGCGGCCTCCACAGCGCCCTCCTCGTCGGCGCCACCGCCGCCGCGCTCGGCGCCGCGGTCGCGCTGCTCGTCCCCGCGTCTCGGCAGCGAGTGCGCGCACCCGACAGCGCCGCCGAGCCGGCAGCCTGACCCGGTTCGGAGACGAGATGGGAACCATCGCGACACGTCTCTTCACGTCGGTCCAGGGCGCGGGCTTCTACCACGACCACCTGCGTGACGCCGTCGCTCTGCTGCCGCCGGGCGAGGGACTCACCCTGATCGACATCGGCTGCGGCCCCGGCCTCCTCACCCGGCTCGCAGAGGCACACGGCTACCGCGCAACAGGGATCGACGCAGACGCAAGCATGATCGCCGCCGCCACGCGCATCGCACACCGCGAACATTCCGCCGCGACGTTCGCACGCCTCGACGCTCACGCGGCGCCCGCGCAATTCGCACCCACCGACGTCGTCGCGGCCGCCTCGCTCCTCGCCGTCGTCGCAGACCGCCCGGCAACACTCGACGCGCTCTGGCGTTGCGTTGCGCCCGGCGGCCTGCTTCTCATCGTCGAGGCAACCGAGCACATGACCATCCGGGAAGCGCGGCGGCTACTCGCAGACGGGCTCCCGGGCCGGCGCCGACACCTCCTCACCGTCTGGGCCTCCGGCCGCGAGGGCCGCACCGTCGACCCCCGCATCTACGACGACCTCCCCGACGTCGCCGAGCGGCGGGTCGAGCCGCTGCTCCACGGACTCGTCGGCGCATGGCTGATCGGGAAGCGCGACTCGTCATCCGAATGACGCGGGACACCGGGAGGTAAAGCGCCTGCGCGTGGCGACCTCGAAGTAGCGCGAAGGCTCAACGCCGAACTATCCGGTCAGTGGAGCACCTCGGACACTCCCCCATACGCGATCGAGTCGACGAACGCGAACCGCGCCGAGCTTGAGCGGCGGGCCGCCTGTCACACGTGTTCGTATAACGAGGTGCAACGCGGCGGAAACCGTCTTGCGCGCAGCGGCAGGGGTTGACGAATCAGGAGATCGCCGTCCGCCTCCGCATGAACGGATCGGCGCAGCTCGTGCCCGCCGGCCGCGCCGATTTCCAGGCGGGGTCCCATCGAATCGGCGTGCCGACTCTCGTGCTCTGCGGCACACGGGACAGGGTCAACGTCCATGCTGCACGCCAGCTCGCAGCCGGCAATCCGGCACGCGACCGCGCCTCGTCTCCAACGTCGGACACGTTTGGAGCCTTGAGGAGCTGGACATCTTGGAAGCACGCTCGCCGGTTGGATCGACGCGCACGAAACGGCTACGCAGGGCGGATCTGGCACGAGCCGCACGAGCTCGGCATCGACCCCACACCCGCCTACCCCGAGTGGACCACCTCACCATGCTCCATGGCCACGACCTCGTCAAGAGCGCCGAAGTAGGCCGCCGCCTCGGGGATCTGCGGCGCTCGCTCGGCCGCCGTGTCCGCCGTCTCGCGCGTGTCCCAGACGATCAGATCCATCCACGTTCGCTCGTCCAGACGAACGAGCTGCTCGGAGACGAGGCCCGGAAACTCGCCGCGCAAGGCCTCGAGCGCGACCTTCCGCTTCTCCCTCATCTCGGTAACCCTCTCCGGCGCAACGCGAAACCGAGCCATCTCGAGTGCCTGCATGATCTTCCTTTCTAATGTATCACATGCTTAACTTACATTAGGTTATCACGATGCCTCCCTCTATGCCGCTCGACTTCGCCTGGCTCGGTCAGGGCCCTGCACTGGACCTGGCGAACACGTTCGTGCCGGCTCAGCAAGCTGACCTTCTCGGCCAATGGTCGGAGTCCAGGCAGAAAGAGCTGTCGCTCACCGAGCTGCGCGATCTTCGTGCCACGGTGACCTCCGTCCTCGAAGCCCTCGCGCAAGGCGCGCAACCTCCAGAGGAGGCGATCGAGAAGCTGAACGTGATCAGCGCTGAAGCGCCGCTGCACACCACTCTTCGCGACGGCCGCCTCGAGGTTCATGAGCCGTTCGCTGGCGCGGTCGCGCGCGCGGTTTTCGCCCTCGCTGCGGGACATGAGACTGTAGCCACCTGTCGCGCACCAGGCTGCGGAATGTTTTTCGTCCGCGCGCACCCGCGGCAAGTGTGGTGCTGCCACGGCTGCGGCAATCGCGCCCGCGTCGCCCGCCACTACGCGCGCGCCAAGGCCGAGAAGGAGCGCGTTGACGCCGTTGAGCGGCCAAACGGCCCGATCACCGAAGGCGGTCGCTGACGATCGCGACCAGAGGCTGCCTGCCGCAGTGTCCCCGTGGCGGAGCCGATCCTTGCCCCTGACCTCCGCGGTCAGCGGCCGGCGCATCTTCGAGCGCTACGAAGGGCGGATGATGAAGCGGATCTTCCCGCGGAACCTCTTCAGGCGCTTGTAGTCCGCCGGGTTGACGAAGTTGTATTCCTCGAAGGTCGCGCCGGCGTAGGAGGCGAGCTCGTCGGTGGCGAGGGCGACACGAGCCGTCCCCACGGTCGAGAGGACCCAATGATCGCGATCCTCGCCGCTGCCGGGATCCTGCAGCGCCTGGCTCGCAAGGACGAACACCTCTCGTGGGTTCTCACGCTGCGCGACCGCCAGGAAACCCCGCAGGCCGGCTCGGACGAGCCTCAGCAGCCAGGCGGACTCGGCGACCAGCTCGCCCGTCTCCGCAGCGACGGAGATCGACTCCTGCTCGGTCGCGAACCCGACCACCTCACCATCGAGCCGGACGAGCGACGTCACCGCGAGATCCTGGGACAGACCTGCCCCGACGAATGCCCTGTTCAGGTCGCGATCGTAGAACGGCGAGCGGTTCTCGGTCGGCGGAAAGAACGCGTTGAGCACCGCATCGTCGCTGGCGTGCGAGAGAGAGATCAGGTCTTGATCGACGTCGAGCTCGAGAATCAGATCCGCTGCCATCGGCCCTCCCCGCGGTGGACGGCCCGCCGCGATAGTCACTTCCCGCAATCTGCGCGCTCTCGTGCCAGCGACAATCGTATATGAAATCGTCAACGTAGTTAAACCGCTACTGCAACGCCGCCGAACGTGGAGGAAGTCAGCCGCGGAAGGACTGGAGCGGTGAGGGCAGGGGCCGAGTGGCGTCGAGGCCGGAGAGCGCCCGCCGCGCCGACTGGAGCTCGCCGCGCTCGGCAACGGGAGCGAAGAACCGCCGATCCACCTCGTCGACGACGCGGATCGCCTCGACCGCGAGGCGAGCGCCTTCGTCCGTCAGCTCGAGCTGGAGTGCGCGGGAGTCACGGGGGTCCCGGTGTCTCTTCACGAGACCCCTTCGCTCGAGAGTCCGGACGACTTGGGACGTCAGACGCGGGCAGTCGCGCCTGCCGCGCCGCCGCCAGCCTCGGCCCGCGCCGCGACGAAGGCGGCTCCGAGCGCGCCCAGCGGCCGGCCGAGCCGTTCGATCGCCTCCGCTCGGCTGACGAACGAGGTGACGTCCCAGGGCGGGAGGTAGAGGCCGTAGCGGGCGCTGACGGCGGTTGCTCCCGCGTTGTGGAAGAGCTGCCGCAGCTCGCCCGCCGTCGCGAAGTGCGCCTGTCGCCACGTCCTCGACCCGCGCCAGCCCCTCACCCGCCGCTGCGCCGCCCAGAGGCTGCGGCGGGCGAGCTCACCCACGACGACCCTGCCGCCGGGACGGACGACGCGCAAGAGCTCGCGGGCGGCCACCAGCCGCTCCTCGCCGTCGAGGAAGCAGAAGAGCGTGACCGCGACGGCCAGGTCGAATTCCCCTTCCGCGAAGGGCAGCATCGTCGCGTCTCCCTCGACGAGCCGCGCTTCCGGCACCTTCACCCGCGCGGCGGAGAGCATGGCCGGGTCGGGGTCGAGCCCGGTCACCTCGAGGCCCTGTTCGAGCAGCCAGGCGGTATAGATGCCGGTTCCGCAACCGGCGTCGAGCGCGCGCTCTCCCCGCCCGGGGGCGGCAAGCGCCGCGACCAGACGCAGCTCGATCCGGTGCGCCGCCGCTCCGAGCGCGGTCTCGTACCAGGCGTCGTAGGCTTGCGCCCGGTCGGGCTCAGCCGGCGCGACCACCGACGTCCTCGAGCAACGTCCGGCGTCGCTCGTCGGACTCTCACCTGAGATCTCCCCACGCGCGTAGCGCACTCGCAGCTCCTCGAGCGCCCGGTCTTCCCTGCTGCGCCCGCCCTCGCGCGGCGGCCCGACGGCGCGCACGATCAGCCATACGATCGCAAGCAGGGTGACGAGCATCGCTGTCATCCCGATCGTCATCGCCAGCCACATCGCCCAGCCCCAGCCGCCGTCGCCCCAGCCGCCGGCGTGCACCACGACGCCCGTCACATTCTCCCGCGATCAGCCACGACGGGAGTTTCGCACGGCCCCTCCACCCGCGGGCGCACGGTCGCCGTCGAGCGCCAAATGGTCGCGGCGCCGACGAGGCGCCCGGCTGCGGCTCGAAGGTCGTTCGCCTCACTCGCCATCAGGACTCCTCTCATCGGCCATCGGAGACCGGCTCGTCTCGGCCGAGCAGCGCACGAGGGTGCGGCCGCGGATTTCGCCGCGCAGGATGGCGGCCAGGGAGGGCTCGAGGTCTTCCAGCTCGATCTCGCTCGCAACGATCCGCTCGAGCTTACGCGGGCGCAGATCGCCGGCAATGCGCCCCCAGAGTTCGGTTCGCAGGTCGAGAGGGCACTGCACCGAGTCCGTGCCGAGCAGGGCAACGCCGCGGAGGATGAACGGGAGCACCGTGGTGGAGAGCTCCCTGCCGCCGGTGAGGCCGCAGGCGGCGACCGCTCCGCCGTAGCGGAGCAAGCCGAGCACGCCGGCAAGCGTGCTCCCGCCGACGCAGTCGACGGCCGCAGCCCATTCCTCGCGGCCAAGCGGCCGCTCGGGGCCCGCCGCAATTTCCTCGCGACCCAGGACCCGGGCGGCGCCGAGCTCCCGCAGCCACTCGCGGGCCGCCTCCTTCCCCGTGCTGGCCACCACCTCGTAGCCGCGTGCCGCCAGGATGGCAACGGCGGTGCTCCCCACGCCGCCGCTGGCACCGGTGACGAGAATGGGTCCGTCGACTGGCTCGAGACCTCGCGACTCGAGCTGGTGCACGCTCAGGGCGGCCGTGAAGCCGGCCGTTCCGATCGCAATCGCCTCCCGCGTCGAGAGACCCTGCGGGAGCGGAACCACCCACTCGTCGGGAAGCCGGGCGTACTCGGCGAAGCCGCCGTGGTGAGACGTCCCGATCTCGTAGCCGTGTGCCACGACGAGATCGCCCGCTCGGAACCGCGGCGATGTGCTGGCCACGACCTCACCCGCCAGGTCGATCCCGGGCACGAGCGGTGAGATTCGCGCGACCCGCCCGTGAGGGCTGCACGCCAGTCCGTCCTTGTAGTTGACGCTCGACCACGCGACACGCACCGTCACCGCCTCGTCGGCGAGATCCTCCTGAGAGAGCTCGCGTATCCCCGTCTCGACGCGGTCATCGGTGCGCTCGGCGACGAAGCCACGGAAGCGCGCGGGAACGCCGAGCGCCTGCACGAGCTCTCCCATCCTCAGCGCAGCGACGCGTAGAGGGCATCGGCGAGCGCGCGTGCCCGTGGGTCGACCTGGATGCCGGGCATCATCTGGTTCATCACGTAGCCGAACCCGACTCTGGCGACGGGATCGGCGAAGCCGAGCGACCCGCCCATGCCGGGATGTCCGAAGGCCTCGTCGTTCGGCCCGAACACCTCGGCCGGCGGGTAGGGACGCATGTAGCCGAGGGCGTAGCGCTTCTCCGAGGCGAGGACGACGTCGTCGCCGCGGTACCGCTCGATCGTGTGCGCGGCGATCGACTGCGGCGAGACGATCCGCACGCCGTCGAGCTCGCCTCCCATCGCCAGCATGGCGTACATCCTCGCGAGGCTGCGTGCGTCGGTGACGCCGTTCGCGGCCGGAACCTCCGCAGCCCGGAACTCCACGGCGTTGGCGGTCTCCGCGGCATGATCCACCCCGCCGCCTGGCCCGACAAGAAGCGCGCGCCCGGTCAGTGCGTCCGGTCCCATCGCCGCCTCCATCATCGCGGCGAGCTCGGGATCATCAACGGGCGGAGCCGACAGCAGATCGGCGACTCGGCCGTGCTCCTCGGGAGGCAGGCCGATCCAGAAGGAGAGCCCGAGGGGCTCAGCGACCTCGACCCTGAAGAACTCCCCGAGACTCGCGCCGGTGATCCGGCGAACGAGCTCCCCGAGAAGCCACCCGTAGGTAACGGCGTGGTACCCGTGGACGGCGCCGGGCTCAACCACGGGGGCGGCGGCGGCAAGAGCGCGAGCGATGTCTTCCGACCTCCCCCACCCTTCGCTCGAGTCGAGGGTCACCAGCTCGCGATACCCTTCCCAGTAGGGAAGCCCGGCGGCGTGCGTGAGCACGTCTCGCACGGTGACGGACTCCTTTCCGTTCACGGCGAACTCCGGCCAGTAGCGTGCGACAGGGGCGTCCACGTCGAGCTGACCGCGCTCGGCGAGGATCTGTGCGGCAAGCGCCGTCGCTCCCTTGGTTGTCGACCAGACGAGGCAGAGCGTGTTCTCGCTCCACGGGGCCCCTGGTCTGGCATCGCCACCCCAGAGATCGACGACCTTCTGACCGTCGACGTATGCCGCGAACGCGGCCCCGACCTCGCCCCTCTCGGCGAAGTTCGCGGCGAACGTCTCGCGTACCGGCTCGAATCCTGCGGCGACCGTCCCGTCGATCGGGGTGGCCGCCTCCCTGTGCCCTCTCATGACTCCCCTTCCCAGTAGGACGAAAAGCGCTCGCGAAGCGCCGACTTGCGGAACTTCCCCGCTGCCGTTCGCGGAATCTCGTCGACGAATTCGACGGCGTCTGGCAGCCACCAGCTCGCGAAGTGCGGGGCGAGGTGCTCGCGGAGCTCGTCGCCGGTCGCACGGTGTCCCTCGCGCAAGACAACGGCGGCGAGGGGGCGTTCCTGCCACTTTGGGTGCGGCACCGCGACGACGGCGGCCTCGGCGACGGCCGGGTGCCCCATGAGAGCGTTCTCGAGCGCTACCGAGCTGATCCATTCCCCGCCCGACTTGATCAGATCCTTCGCGCGATCCTGGATCGAGACGAATCCGAGCGGATCGATGGTGACGATGTCTCCGGTGCGGAACCAGCCGTCCCCGGTGAAGCGATCGTCGAGCCCGTTGTCCCCGTAGTAGCTGCTGACCACCCAGGGACCGGCGACCTCGAGTTCCCCGGGCGTCCGGCCGTCCCACGGGACGGGGCCGTTCTCGGCGTGCGCACGTGCCTCGACGAGGGGAACGGGGCGCCCCTGGGTAAGTTGGTATCTGCGGCGTACGTCGTCCGGCGCGCTCGCCAGGGCAGGGCCGAGCTTCGAGACGGTCCCGAGGGGCGTCATTTCGGTCATGCCCCAGAGATGCACGACGTGGAGCCCGTGCCGCTCCTGGAAGGCGCGGATCATCGCCTCGGGCGCCGCCGCACCGCCGACGAGGATCGAGCGCAGCCGGGAGAGGTCGTACGCCCGTGGATCGCGGTCGAGAGCATCGAGGACGGCGAGCCAGACGGTAGGCACCCCGGCCGTCACGGTGACGCCCTGGTCAGCGAGGAGCTCGAGCAGCCCGGCCGCGTCGGTGTGCAGACCGGGCAGGACCTGCTTCGCGCCGACGAGGGTGGCCGTGTAAGGAAGGCCCCACGCATTGACGTGGAACATCGGCACGACGGGAAGGACGACATCGGACTCGCCGATGTCGAGCGCGTCGCGGTGCGCGCAGACGAGCGAGTGCAGCACGATCGCTCGATGCGAGTAGAGAACGCCCTTGGGACGGCCGGTGGTTCCGGACGTGTAGCACATGGCGGCGGCCTGTTTCTCGTCGGGCTCGAATGCCAGGAACGACGACGTGTCGGCCTCGCCCAGCGCGACCTCGAAGTCGAGCCGCTCCGCGAGCGGGGGGCCGTCGTCGCGGACGACGAGGACGTGCTCGAACGGAGCCCGCGCCCGGAACTCGTCGAGGACCGGGAGCAGCGACTGGTCGACGACGACGGCGCGGTCACCGGCGTGGCCGGCGATGTAGGCGAGATCGTCCGGATGGAGGCGAAAGTTGAGCGTGTGCGTCACGGCGCCCGCGAGGGGAATGCCGAAGTAGGCCTCGAGGTGCTGGGAATGGTTGCGACAGAGCGTCGCAACCCGGTCGCCGGGCTGGATGCCGAGAGCCCGGAGCGCCGCGGCGAGCATGGCGGAGCGCCGGGCCAGGTCGGCGTAGGTCGAGCGATGGAGGCTGCCGTCGGGGAGGCGTGTCACGATCTCGACGGAGCCGAAGAAGGTGTCGGCGCGCCGCAGCAGGGCGGGCAGCGTCAGCTGGTAGTCCATCATCAACCCGTCGACGCTCGAACCCGCTGGGGGACGGCCGCGTGTCAGATGCGCTCCTCGTGCGACTCCGCGGAGGCGAGGAAATCGCCGACCACCCGGTTGAAGTCCTCTGCCTCCTCGATGAACATGAAGTGGCCCATCTCGAACAGGGCGAGCGTCGCACCGGCGATGCTGCTCGCGATCCACCGCATCGCGTCGGCCGGAACCGGGCTCTGCTTCGCCCCGATCACGAGCGTGGGCACGGTGATGGTCGGGATCACGTCGCGCCAGTCGTTCGCGCAGTGGTCGAAGAGCAACGCATCGGCCGCCTCGGTCGGAAGCCGAAGGCTCTCCTCGACCAGGAGCTCCTTCCGGCTGTCGGGAAGACCGGCCGCGATGAGGTCAGTCAGGCCTCTCGCCCAGGATGGGTAGTCCGCTCGGATCGCGTCGGACTGCCGGAAGAGCTGGTCGGGGTCGAGGAAGCCGAGTGTCCAGCCTTTCCGGTTGACGAGCATGGCGGACTGGTCGACGAGGACAAGCTTGTGCAGCCGGTCGGCGCCGAAGAGATCCCAGTAGCTCCAGACGACCGCGCAGCCCATCGACCATCCGAGCAGACTGACGCGGGTCAGACCCAGCTCGAAGATGAGCTCTCTGACGTCCGCGGCAAGGCGTGCGATGCGGTACCCGCGGGAGGGCTTGTCGGAGCGGCCGTGCCCTCGGAGATCGGGCACGATGACACGATTCCGGCCGGCGAGCGCCTCGAGCTGGGCGCCGAACACTGCCGCGCTCTGCGCGAAGCCGTGGATCAGGATGAGCGGGTCACCGCTCCCTGCCTCGTCGTAGCAGATGCGGCAGCCGTCGGCGGTTCGAACGTGCCGGGTCATGGACAGCCTCGAGCCTCTGCTGCGGGAAACGCCGACCCAAGAACGGGCAACGGGGCCCCTGCGGGCGTGCTGCCGTTCAACTCTCCGCCCTCGGACCGTTGGACGAGGGGCTGGTGAGGTAGGCACCTCGCAGGATGTCCACCTCGTCGCGAAGGCCGGTGCAGGTGCCCGCGTAGACGATCTCGCCGTGGTTGAGCACGTACGCACGATCGCCGATCTCGAGCGCGAGCGCGGCGAACTGCTCGACGAGCAGCACGCCGACGCCCTCGTCGGCGAGCCGGCGGATGACCGGCATCGCTGTGCGAACGACGATCGGGGCGAGTCCGAGCGACATCTCGTCCACGAGCAGCATGGTCGGCGCGCCGGCGAGGGCGCGCGCGATCACGAGCATCTGCTGCTCTCCGCCGGAGAGGAGCCCGGCCTTGGCGCGGCGGCGCGCGGCGAGCCGGGGGAAGAGGTCGAGTGCGCGCTCGATCACGGCTCGCGACCGCGTGACGGCCATGAGGTTCTCCTCGACCGTGAGGCCCGGGAAGACCGCTCGCCCCTGCTCGACGTGGGCGAGCCCGAGCCGCGCCCGCCGCTCACGCCGGAGGCGCTCGACAGCGACGCCGTCGAGCGCGATCGCGCCCCCGGAGGCGGGGAGGATCCCCGAGATCGCCTCGAGCAGGGTCGTCTTGCCGGCGCCGTTGGGCCCGAGGAGGACGGTGACCTCGCCGCGGGGAGCGACGATGTCGATGTTGCGGCAGATCGGCAGGCCGCCGCGCCCGACACTCACGCCCCGAACCTCGAGGCCGGACATCAGACGGCGATCTCCTGACCGAGGTAGGCGGCGACGACGTCGGGGTGCTCGAGCACGTCCCTCGGGCTGCCGCTCGCGATCGTGCGCCCGAAGTCGACGACCGTCACCTCGCTGCTCGCCGCGACGACGTGCGCCATGTCGTGCTCGATCAGGAGCACGGCACAGTCGAAGCGGCTGGGAATCGCCGCGATCCGCTGCGCGAGGTCGGCCGACTCGACCTCGGTCATGCCCGCGGCCGGCTCGTCGAGCAGAAGCAGGGCGGGGCGGGCCGCGAGGGCTCCCGCGACCTCGACGAGCCGTCGTGTGCCGACGTCGAGCGAGCCGACAGGCCGATCGGCGGCGGGGCAGCCGAGGAAGCCGAGGACGGCTTCGGCGTCTCGGGCGCTCGTTCGGTGGCCGGCAGCGAGCCGCACGTAGTCGCCGACGCTGAGGTCGGGGATGGTACGGTCCTGCTGGAACGTGCGCCGCACACCGGCGCGGGCTCGGCGGTACGCAAGTAGCCCGTCGAGGCTGAAGCCGGCCACGAGCACGTCTCCGCCGTAGCGGGGGAGGAAGCCCGTGACGGCGTCGACGAGGGTCGTCTTGCCCGCCCCGTTGGGCCCGATGAGGGCGTGGACGGTACCCGGTCGGACGCGCAGGTCGACCCCGTCGAGGGCGGCGACCTCGCCGAAGCGCACCGTCAGGCCCTTCACCTCGAGCGCAGGCGTCGCGCCGGCGTCAGCCGAGCGAGTGCGCCGTGGAGGTCTTGCGGGCGGCGCGGTCGCGACGGAGGTGTGGGCCGGGGACCGCCTCCCACCACGCCGTCTCATCGCCTGCCGAGCCTGTGCCGCGATGCCGCCTCGTCCTCGTCGGAGCACGTCGATCGCGCCGAGCGCGAACGCGAGGTCGGCGATGTCGAGCGGCAGACCGAGTCGCCGCAACACCTCGGGGAAGAACGCGACAAGCACTCCTGCGAGGATGGCGCCCTCGACGTACTGGGCCGCGGTCATGACGGCGACCGCGAACGTCACGAGCGACCCGACCGGGGCGAAGTTCTCCGGCGTGACGAGCCCCACCTGCCCCGTGAGCAGGCCGCCGCTGAGACCGGCGACAAAGGCACTCGTGGCGAAGGCGGTGAGCTTGACGCGCGGCACGCTCATTCCCATGGCGGCGGTCGCGCGCTCGCTGTGCCGCACGGCGAGCCACGCCGCGCCTACCCTCCGCCTCCCGGCAAGAGCGAGGAGGAGCGCCACGACGACGAACGTTCCGAAGCAGAGCTCGAAGTAGATCCGTGGATCGTCGAACGGCCCCGGCGGGGAGACCGCCGAGGCGAATCCCTCGCGCGGGAACCCCTTGACCCGCAGGTAGACGTCGACGGTGGTTGCGAACCCCAGGGTGACGACGGCAAGGTGCACACCGCGCAGCCGAAGAGCCGGTAGCCCGACCAGAATGCCGAGCGGCACCGCGGCGAGACCGGCGGCGACGATCTGGACGAGGAAGGGCACTCCCTGGCCGGTGAGACTGAGTCGTGACACGACCCAGGCGCCCACCGCCGCGAACGAGAGCTGGCAGAGCGAGATCATGCCGGCCTGCCCGGTCACGAGGCCGGTGCTGCGCGCCACGATCGCGCCGATCACGGCCGACGTGGCGAGGAAGAGCCAGTAGCTCGGAAGGAGGAAGCTCGAGCCGGCAACCGCGAGCACGGACGCGACCAGGAGAGCCGGGAGCGCGAGACGCCTAGCGACGAGCATCCCACACCTCCGAGCGCTCCGTCCAGAGGAGCACGGTGACGATGACGAAGAACGGCAGCGCCTGCCGGTAGGGGCTGACGGAGGGGAAGTTCGCGGCGACGCCCTCGATCAGCCCGATCGCGAGCCCACCGAGAAACGCGAGTTCGAGGCTACGGAGGAGACCGATGAGAGCGGCTGCGAGCGCGGGGACGACGAGCATGCCGAGGCCGAGGAAGTCGGACGTGCGCGACGGTGCGATCGCGAGCACGGCGAGGGCGGAGACGGCCCCTGCGAACGCCCAGACGCCGATCGACAGGCGTCTGGCCCGGATCCCGACCAGCTCGGCCGTGGTCGGTCGTTCGCTGAGCGCCCGCAGGCGGACGCCCGTTACGGTGTGGCGGAGGCCGAGCCCGACGGCGAGCGCGATCGCTCCCGCACCCGCGATCGCCACGGCGCCGGTGGCGCCGATCGCGACACCGCCGACCTCGAAGGCGGCGCCGGAGAACGGGTCGGGGACGGAGCGGGGCGAGTCGCCGAAGGCGCGGAACGCGACGGCGAAGAGGGTGATCAGTGCCGCGATGGTGACGGTGGAGCGGACTTCCGGCCCCGATTCCGAGAACCAGGTCGACATCACGTAGCCGAGCAGAGCGGCGACCGCACCGCCGGTGGCTGCTCCGAGCAGGACGGCGGGCGCGTACGCGACGCCGTTCTCGTAGAGAACGAACGTCGCGTACGCGCCGAATGCACCGATTGCAGCCTGCGCGAAGTTGAGCACGCCGACCATCCGGTAGACGAGCACGATGCAGACGCCGAGCGCCGCGTAGGCACCGCCCGACACGAGCCCGGCAACGGCGGACTGGATCATGCGCTTGCTCGGGTGTGCCGGTCGGCTACAGGGTTCCTATGCGGTTGGCAGGACGAGCCACTTCGGGGTGACGACGACCCAGCGCCCGTTCTGCACCTGGACGAACTTGCTGGCCCGATTCGGGTTGTGGGCGCTTCCTCGCCCGAACGAGTAGGGCGAACCGACCATCGGATGCTTGATCGGCTTGAGCCTGAGCAGAGCGGCCGCGACCGACTTGCGGGTGATCGGGCCGTTGATCGTCCTGAGAGCCTGGACGAAGAATGTCGCCGCGAGGTAGCCGCCCTCCGCGAATGAGGTCTGCGGGACCCTTGCCTTCTTCATCAGCGCGCGCCAGTCCTTGAGCGCGGGCGAGCTCGACAGGTACGGCTCGAACTCGGAGTTCGCGTAGATGCCCTCGGCGCCGGCCTGCGCGAGCTCCTTGGCGACCTTGTCCGTGTAGGCGGACGTGAGAGCGATCTCGTGGACGGTGAGCCCCTGCGCCTTGAGAGCCTTGCCCCAGACGATCGCATGAGCCTCGAGACCGTTGTGCACGATCGCCTGGCACCCCTTCTCCTTGGCCTTGACGATCTGCGGCGTCGGGTCGTCGGCCAGACCCAGAGACATATCGAAGTAGGTGAGCTCCTTTCCGGTGATGGCCGTCCAGCGCGCGACGGATTGCTTCACCGCCGACTCGAAGCCGGGGATGTTGTAGAAGATCATGCACACCTTCGTATCCTTCAACACCTCCGAGGCGAAGTAGAGTCCTGCGGTCGTCCCGAGGTACGGTCCGGTGTTGACAGCCGAGATGTTCGGCGAGTTGAAGCAGACGGGATCGACTCCGGTGCCCTGGATCGCGTAGACGCCCTTCTGCTTGTAGAAGGCCGCGTTCACGGCGCACTCGAGCAGGCTCGCCGACCCCGCCATGCCGACCACGCCGTCCTGGTCGACGAGCCGCCGCGCCGCCTGCGCGGCGAGCGCCGGGTCGGCCTTATCGTCCGCGACGATGTACTTGATCTTGCGGCCGTTGATCCCGCCGGTCGCGTTCACCTGGTCGAAGACCGCCTTGGCCGCAGCGGATGACTCAGGGAAGGGAACCGGCCCGGTGAGCGAGCTGATCGCGCCGACCTTGATCGGGCCGGCTGCCGCGGCGGCTCCGCTGACCCCTCCCGCTCCCGCTCCCGACGCCGAACCGACGAACGCCGCGACACTCAGCACGACCGCGGCGCCCACGACAAACCTCCCACGATTCATCTCTTTCTTCCTCCCAACGATAGGATTCGTGGATCCTATACGAAATCATTGGCGATTTCAAGCTCCGACGTGAGGCTCTCCGCCGTCTCGCCACTGACGAGGACGGTGGCGCCTGCTCCGCGATCTCGCGAGGCAGGACACGCCCGAAGCGCACCTGCGCCTGATCACGCGCAGAAGAGTTGACGCTCGACTTATCGTCGTATACGATTTCCTATCTAATGCCTGGAAGGCTCCAAGCGACCGCGGCAGCACGTTCTCGTCTCCAACAAGACACGGCGGACGGTCTGAGCTCCGTCGCGCTTCGCCTGACGTCGAGCGCGTTTGCAACCGGCGTCGTCGTGGTCACCTGCCGGGGTGATGCCGACGAGCCCCACGGCCTCACCGTCAACTCGTTCACCGCCGTCTCGCTCGAGCCACCGCTCGTGCTCGTGTCGATCGACCGACGGGCGAGGGCATGCCGCCTGCTCGCCGAGCGCCCGTTCGGGGTGAACGTCCTCGACGCGGATCAGGAGCGCCTCGCAACGCACTTCGCGGGCCGATCGAATCGGGACGTGAGCATCGTCTGGGAGTCCGGCACCCTCGTCCCTCTGCTGGCCGACGCGCTGGCCTTCTTCGAGTGCGAGCCCTGGCGCGACTATGACGGAGGCGATCACGTGCTCTTCCTCGGGCGCGTCGTCCTCTCTCGCCATCGCGACGGGGACGGTCTCGGCTTCTTCAGGAGCCGCTTCTTCCGCGCCCCCGTTCCAGCCGCCTCCCTCGCTCACCACTACGACCCGTTCGAGCTCCCCTACGACGCGCTATGAACAAGCAGGAACATGCCTACCGAGTCATTCGCGGGCGGATTCTGGACGGCACCTACGGCCCCGGGTACCGGCTGGTGATGGACACCGTCGCGGACGAGCTCCAGGTCAGCACCGTTCCGGTGCGGGAGGCGATACGTCGCCTCGAAGCCGAGGGGTTCGTCGTGTACCGACCCAACGCCGGAGCGCAGGTCGCCCCGGCCGATGCCGATGTCTGGGAGTCCGCGATGACGGTCCTCGCGGTGCTCGAGGGCTACGCGACCGCCCTCGCGGCGTCGCGCCTGACGCCGCTCGACATTTCCGGCCTACGCGCCGTGAACACGCAGATGGCGGAGGCGATGCAGCGGACGGACGTCCTGGCCTTCAGCCGCCTGAACCAGCAGTTCCACGCAGAGATCTTCGAGCACTGCCCGAACTCGCACCTCGTCGACCTGCTGCACGACACGAACAGCCGTCTTGACGCCGTACGCCGCACGGTCTTCACCCACATCCCCTACCGGGGGCTGAGCTCCATCGAGGAGCACGCCCACTTGATCGACCTGATCGAGTCCGGCGCGGCGGCCGACGAGATCGAAGCCGCTGCGCGCGAACACAAGCTCCGCACGGTCGAGGCCTTTCGACACCGACAAGCCGAGCACGAGCTCGCAGGGCTGACGCCGAGCGTCGCCGCCGCTGGAGGCGAGCCGTGACCCGCCGCGATCCGTCGACGCTGCGCGGGTCCATCGTGCCGCTCGTGACTCCCTTCACGGCCGACGGCAGCTTCGACGAGGCGACGTATCTGGAGCTGATCGAGTGGCAGATCGACTCGGGCAGCCACGGCATCTCGACGCTCGGCACGACGGGCGAGCCGACGTCGATGTCCCTCGACGAGCGCGAGCACGTGACGGAGCTCGCGGCACATGCAATCGGCGGCCGGGTGCCGTTCCTCCCGGGTACGGGCACGAACAACCTCGACGACACGATCCGCTTGACGAAGACGGCAGAGCGGCTCGGCGCAGACGCCGCCCTGGTTCTCGTCCCGTATCACGTCCGTCCGTCGCAGGAGGGGCTGTATCGCTACTTCCGCTCCGTCGCGGACGCGGTCGAGCTCCCGATCGTGATCTACAACATCCCGGGACGCACGGCGGTGAACATGGAGCCCTCGACCATGGCGCGGCTCCGTCGCGACGCGCCGAACGTCGTCGGAGCGAAGGAGTCGAACAAGGACTTCGAGCACGTCTCGCGCGTGCTCCACGCCTGTGGCCGAGACTTCCTCGTCTACTCGGGCATCGAGCTCCTCTGCTACCCCGTGCTCGCGATCGGGGGAGCCGGTCATGTGAGCGCGACGGCGAACCTGCTCCCGCGGGAGATCGCTCGGCTCTACGACCTCGTCGCGGCCGGGCGCTTCGCCGATGCGCTCGACCTCCACTACCACCTGCTGCCGCTCAACGACGTGCTCTTCGTGGAGACGAATCCCGGGCCACTCAAGTACGCCCTGGGGCTCACCGGAAAGATCACGCCGGTGCTCCGCGCACCGCTCTGCGAGCCCTCCCCCGAGAACCAGGAGAAGATCCGGGCCACGCTCGCGCTCTACGACCTCCTCCCCGCGGAGGTGCCGGCATGAAGCGCGCCCGCTTCCTGGTCGACGGCCGGGTCGAGGAAGGCGTCCTCTCAGAGCCCGGCGTGCTCGTCGACTCGACCGGGGCGAGCCACGCGGAGGATGCGGTCGTCTTCCTGCCGCCGGTCGTACCGGGCAAGATCGTCGGCCTCGCTCTCAACTACGCGGACCACGCCGCCGAGCTCGAGTTTGCCGAGCCGCCCAAGGAGCCCGCACTCTTCTTCAAGGCGGACAACACTCTCACGGGGCACGGAAGCCCGGTCGTCTACCCCGACGGCGTCGACTACATGCATTACGAGGTGGAGCTCGCCGCGGTCATCGGGCGCACGTGCCGCCGCGCCCGCGCCGACGACGCCTACGACCTGATCTTGGGCTACACGATCGCAAACGATGTCACGATCCGCGATTTCGTCGGCAACTTCTACCGGCCGCCGGTGCGGGCGAAAGGGTGGGACACGTTCCTTCCCCTGGGCCCGTATCTCGTCGAAGACGAGATCGACGATCCGGGCTCAGTCGGCCTGCGCACGTACGTCAACGGCGAGTTGCGCCAGGAGGGCAACACGAGCGACCTTGTCTGGACGATCCCCGAGCTCGTGGAGTTCATCACGAGCTTCATGACGCTCAACCCCGGCGACGTGATCCTCACCGGGACGCCGCGGGGCATCTCACACGTTTTCCCGGGTGACGTCATGCGGCTCGAGGTCGACGGGCTCGGTGCGCTCGAGAATCCTGTCGTCGCCGAGACGCCGGGTGCGGAGGCGAGGGCGGCGTGAGCGGAGCCACGGTCAGGTCGACCTCGGACGAGGTCGCCACGCACCCGCCGCACGAGAGGGTGCTCCACTTCATCGAGGGCGCCTTCGTTCCCAGCCGCGACGGCGGCTGCTTCGAGACACGCGCCCCGGCGACGAACGATGTTCTCGCCGAAGTCGCGGAAGGGCTCGCCGCCGATGTCGACCGTGCCGTCTCCGCCGCGCGGAGGGCGTTCGACGAGAGCCCCTGGCCGAGGATGACCCCCGCCGAGCGGGCGGCCGCCCTCCGTCGCGTCGCAGACGCGATCGAGGCGCGGGGCGAGGAGATCGTCCGCGCGGAGTGCCTCGATACAGGCCTGCCGATCGCCCAGGCACGGGGACAGGCAACGAGAGCCGCCGAGAACTTCCGCTTCTTCGCCGACGCGGTGACCCAGCTCGAGACCCACGCGTACGGAGTCGACGGCCGGTTCCTCAACTACGTCGTCCGCAAGCCTGTCGGCGTCGCGGCGCTGATCACACCGTGGAACACACCCTTCATGCTCGAGACGTGGAAGGTGGCACCCTGCCTGGCCGCCGGCAACACCTGTGTCCTCAAACCGGCCGAGTGGTCGCCGCTGTCTGCGGTGAAGCTGGCCGAGGCGATCGCCGACGCCGGCATACCACCCGGCGTGTTCAACCTCGTGCACGGCATCGGAGAGGTCGCCGGGGCCGCGCTCGTCGCACATCCCGACGTCCGCCTCGTTTCCTTCACGGGCGAGACGACCACCGGCAAGGAGATCGTCCGCTCAGGCGCCGCGACGCTCAAGCGCTTTTCGCTCGAGCTCGGGGGCAAGTCGCCGGTCGTCGTCTTCGCCGACGCCGACCTCGACCGCGCCGTCGACGCCGCCGTCTTCGGGGTGTTCTCGCTCAACGGCGAGCGCTGTACCGCCGGCTCGCGTCTCCTCGTCGAAGACGCCGTCTACGACGACGTCGTGGCGCGGGTCGCGGAACGCACCGCTGCGATCCGCTGCGGCGACCCGCTCGATCCGGCGACGGAGCTCGGACCGCTGATCCATCCCGAGCACTGGCGGAGCGTCCGCGGCTATGTCGAGACAGGCGTCGCCGAAGGTGCGCGCCTGCTCGTCGGCGGCGATTGCCCACCGGGTCTCCCGGCGTCCAACTACCTCGCGGCCACGCTCTTCGCGGACGTGCGGCCGGAGATGCGCGTCTTCCAGGAGGAGATCTTCGGACCGGTGCTCTGCGCGACGCCGTTTCGGGACGAGGAGGAGGCCGTCAGGCTCGCCAACGGCGTGCGCTACGGCCTGGCAGCGTATGTCTGGACCCGCGACCTGCAGCGCGCCCACCGCGTCGCGGGAGCGATCGACGCGGGAATGGTGTGGCTCAACTCGCAGAACGTCCGCGATCTCCGCACGCCATTCGGCGGCGCCAAGGAGAGCGGCATCGGCCGCGAGGGAGGGCGCTTCAGCTTCGACTTCTACTCCGAGCTCGAGACGATCCATACGGCGCTCGGGGACCACCCGATCCCGCGGCTCGGGCTTCCGACCGGTGACAAGGAGGTGCGCGGCGATGCCGGCACGCACAGGTAAGCAGTTCATCGAGGCGCTCAACTCCTCGCGCCGGGACGTCCAGATCCACGGCGAGCGGGTGACGGAACGCGTCGGCGAGCACGCCGCGTTCAGAGGGATCGTCGAGAGCTACGCACGTCTCTACGACATGCAGCACGACCCCGATCTCCGCGACGTGCTGACCTATCCGTCGCCGACCACCGGCGACCCCGTCAGCGTCTCCTTCCTCCAACCGCAGACGCGGGAGGATCTCGCGCGACGGAGAGAGATGATGAAGCTCTGGGCGGACTGGAGCCTCGGCACGCTCGGCCGCACGGGCGACTACCTCAACAGCGCCGTGATGGCGATGGCCGCCGCAGCGGATTGGTTCGGCCAGAAGGACGCGCGGTTCGGGGAGAATGTCAGGAACTACTACGAGTACGTGCGCGAGAACGACCTGCTGCTCACGCACACGCTGATCAATCCGCAGGCCAACCGGTCGGCCTCGGCGGCGGGGCAGACCGACCCCTATCTCGCTGCGCGCATCGTGCGCGAGACCGACAGCGGCATCATCATCCGCGGGGCGCGGATGCTGGCCACGATCGGGCCGATCGCCGACGAGATCCTCGTCTTCCCGTCGACGGTGCTGCGCGACAGCTCCGACGACGAGCCGTATGCGAACGCGTTCGCGCTCCCGTGCGACACGCCCGGCATGCGCTTCCTTTGCCGAGAGAGCTTCGACTACGGGCGCGGCCACTTCGACCACCCGCTGGCATCGCGCTTCGAGGAGATGGACGCCGTCGTGATCTTCGACGATGTCGAGGTTCCCTGGGAGCGCTGCTTCATGGTACGCAGCCCGGAGCTCCTCCACGGCGGCCGCCTGTACTACGAGACGGACGCGATGGTCCACATGACCCACCAGGTCGTGACACGGACGACCGCGAAGACGGAGGCCCTGCTCGGGCTCGTGGCGAAGATGGTGGATGCCATCTCGATCGGCGAGTTCCAGCACGTCCAGGAGAAGCTGGCCGAGGTGATCATGGCCCTCGAGATCCTGCGAGGGCTCACTCGCGCCGCCGAGGCCGACGCCGAGATCGGCCGCTGGGGGCTCATGGCACCCGCCTGGGCTCCCCTGAACACGGCTCGCAACTGGTACCCGCGGACGTACCCCGAGCTGCGAGAGATCGTCTGGAAGCTCGGCGCCAGCGGCATCTTCGGCGTGCCCACCGAGGCGGACCTGACCGGTACGGCGCGAGACGACGTGGAGCGCTACCTGCAGTGCGCGTCTCTCGGCGGCGTCGAGCGCGTCCGCCTCTTTCGGCTGGCCTGGGACTGGGCGCTGTCGTCGTTCGCCGGGCGGCAGGAGGCATACGAGTACTTCTTCTTCGGCGACCCGGTGCGCATGGCGGGCGCGTACGTGCGCTCGCACGACCTCGCTCCCTACGAGGCGCGCATCGACGAGTTCCTCCACCGCGACGAGGCGGGCGCTGAGGCCGAGGGCGCCGAGACCGTGGTGACGACATGACCGTTGTGGTCGAGACGCCGCCGCTCGAGACGCCGTTCGACATCGTCCGCGTGGCACACGTCGAGCTGTTCGTCAGCGACCTCGCGGCGTCACGCCGCTTCTACGTCGACCTGCTCGGGCTCCACGTCACCGAGGAGTCGGAGGACGCCCTCTACCTGCGCGGCGTCGAAGAGCACCACCACCACTCCCTCTTGCTCCGGAAGGGGGACGAGGCAAAGGTCGGCCACCTGTCCTTCCTCGTGCGCACGCCCGGCTGTCTCGAGGCGCTCGAGCGCCACTTCGCAGCGAGCGGCTGCTCCCCGGCTTTCGTCGAGGGCGTCGAACCGGGGCAGGGGCCGGCTCTGCGCGTGCGTGACGAGCTCGGCTTCCCGCTCGAGTTCGTTCACGAGCTGGGGCAGGTTGAGTCGCTGCTGCGCCGCTTCCACGAGCACCGCGGCGCAAGCATCCAGCGGCTCGACCACTTTAACTTCCACGTCCCGGACGTCCAGCAGGCGTTCCGAATCTTGCGGGGCCGCGGCTTTCGATGTAGCGAGTTCATCGCCACGGACCCACCCGACGAGCGCCTCTGGGCGGCCTGGATGTACCGCAAACCGGACGTCCACGACGTGGCGCTGATGAACGGGCGCGGCCCACGCCTCCACCATGTCGGCTTCTGGGTGGCCGACACGGGGAGCGTGCTCCGCGCCTGCGACATCCTCGCCGCCGCAGGCGAGCGGGCCCGTATGGAGCGGGGCCCCGGCCGGCACGGCGTCTCCAACGCGTTCTTCCTCTACACGCGCGACCCGGACGGACATCGGATCGAGCTGTACACGAGCGACTACTACACCGGCGACCCCGATTTCGTGCCGCTGCGCTGGAGCGCCACCGACCCGCAGCGCGGGACGTTCTGGGGTCATCGCGCCCCGAAAAGCTGGTTCGAGGAGTCGTCGCTGCTCGCCGCCGAAGACGGTGGCACGGTGCCGATCCGCGACCCCCTGCTACCCGTCATCACCGACACCGCGAGCTAGGCCGAAGCTCCCCTGGGTGGGCCGTCCGGATCACGGAGGCCCGGGGACTGGATCGCTCGCTCGAGCATGTTCCCGAACGGCCCGCGGCGACCGCTCGCTGGCGGGTGATATCGGTAGACGTTGCCGGTCACCATCTCGTTGACGTAGGGCGCCCCATCCGGGCCGAAGGCGATGCCGTTCGCGAATCGAAGACCCCGGTCCAGAATTCGTCCGTCGCCGGTCGCCAGATCGAAGCGGCAGACTCGACCGTCAAAGCGCACGCCCGTCGGGCGTCGATGTGCGTGGGGGATCTTCGGAGGGAAGGACCGCGGCTCCCGCTCCGGCCCGTGGGCTGGAGCAGGAGCTCGGATCGTCCGGCCGCCTATCCCATGCTCGCGAACGCCCACTCGAAGCTCTTCGGGTCCGTCCACCACATCTGCGGCAACTGCTGCGACGTGGGGTCGGGGAAGATGTCCTCCTGGTCCTGCGCGAGACCGTCGAGAATCCCGTCGGCGAGCGTCGGGCGCAGCGCCTGCGTGATCGAGTGCGATGCAGCCGGATCTCCGCGATGGGACAGCGTTCCAGTGAACGCGTATCGCGAGCCGCAGCGTAGACGCGTGGCGCGCCCCGTTCGAGCAACGCCTCCACGATAGCGAGACCGGGGCAAGGCGAGCCATCCTCCTCCTGCCGGCTGTCGACGCGTCGATCCGTCGGGCTGCGGTTGGCGAGAGCGAACCGCTCGAACGGAGCTCGGAGCGCTACGTCGAGCACGCGCATGCCGCGACGCGCTGCCGGCTACAGCGGCCGCAGCACGACTTCGATCGAGGTGCCGCGGCCGGGCGCCGATCGCAGCGCGAACGCGCCCTGGATCGACGCGGCGCGCGCGCGCATGTTCTCGAGACCCTGGCCCGCCGCCGTGCCCGTGCCGTCGAAGCCGTGGCCGTCGTCGTCGATCGTGACCACACGCCGGCCGGCCCGCTGCCGCAGACACACCTCGACGTGGCTGGCGCCGGCGTGTCGGCGCACGTTCGCAAGCCCCTCCTGCACGATGCGGAAGACCTCGATCTGCTCGTCCGGCGCAAGCCTCACCGCCGCGTCGATGTCGACCTCCACGTCGACGGCGCCGTCGGCGCAGAGCACGTCGACGTAGCGCTTGAGGGCGGCGTCGAACGGCGCCGTCCCCGACGCCGACGACAGCGCCAGCACCGCGAACCGTGCCTCCTGCTGCGCGGCGTCGGTGGCGTGCTTCAGTCGCGGCAGGAGGTCGTCGAGGGCGGTTCCGCCTTCGAGCATGCTCACCTGCGTCGAGATCGCGAACAGGTACTGCGCGAGGCCGTCGTGGATCTCCCGGGCGACGCGGGCCCGCTCCTCCGCGACGGCCCTGCCGAACTCGGCCTGGCTGATCGCGCGCCACACCCCGACGAGGAGCACGGCGAACGACAGCAGGCGCAGGAAGTCGCCCTGCAACACGTACTCGCTCGACCGCGTCGGCTGCAGCACGAAGTGGAGGTCAGCGAACACGACGAGCGTCAGCGCGAGCGCCAGCCAGCGGTCGAGGTCGCGCCCGTAGCGACGGAAGCGAAGGCCGAACCCGACGGCGGCGGCGACCGCGAGCAGCGCGAGCAGCGCGAACGCCACGATCACCGCGGGCGCATGGTCGTCCGCCGCGCCCGTGACGCCGAGGTCGAGACCGAGGATGCGCGTGTCCACCCATATCCCGGCGAGCGAGGCGAGCACGACCAGCAGGCCGGCGAGGAGCACCCGCGGGCGGTTCGACGTACGGCGCGTGACGAACGGGGCCAGGGCGATCAGCGCGGCGCCGAAGAGGTCGGCGCCGATGCGCGCCCATGCTTCCCCGGCTCCGAGACTGCTGCCGTCGAGCACCGGTGCGACCCCGAATCCGAACGACCCGAGCCCCGTGGCGAGGAACCCGGCTGCGAGCAGGATGTCCATGCCGCGCCCCTCGACGAGGAAGCGGATCGCCGCGAGGACCGCGACGATCGAGGCCACGATCGCGACGGCCGTGTCGAGGGCGATGCGGCCGTGCGGGAGCGCGTACCCCTCGAGGCGGCCGGTGAGCGCGAGCAGCAGCGTGGCGAGACCGAGCAGGCCGACGAGCACGAGCTCGCCGATCAGCCACGACCGATAGGTGTCGACGCGCCCGGGGTGCACGTTCCCCTCATCGGCAGCGGCACTCCTGCCGATGAGGGGTGTGATGAGCGCAGAGCGCATCCTGGTGGTCGACGACCATCCGTTGACGCGCGAGGCCCTTGCCTCGCTGCTGCAGCAGCACGGCTTCGAGGTCGTCGGCCAGGCGGCCGACGGCGCCGAGGCGATCGCGCTGGCCGGCGAGCTGCAGCCGGCGATCGTCCTGCTCGACCTGACGATGCCCGGCATGGACGGGCTCGCGGCGCTCCCGCCGATTCGCCAGGCGTCCCCGGACAGCGAGGTCGTCGTTCTCACCGCCTCGGGCACCGAGGAGAACCTGCTCGAGGCGATCCGCGCGGGGGCGGCCGGCTACCTGCTCAAGAGCGAGCCGCCGAAGCGCATCGCGTGGTTCCTGCGCGGCGTCGCGGGCGGAGAGGCGGCGCTGTCGGGATCGATCGCGCGCAGGCTGCTCGACCGGGTGCGCGAGGGAGGCAGGCTCGGCGGCGTGCCGGACGACATCGCGCAGAAGCTGTCGGCACGCGAGGTCGAGGTTCTGCTTCTCCTCGACGAGCACTTCGGCACCGACGAGATCGCAAGCCGCCTCTACATCTCCGAGCACACCGTGCGCTCGCACGTGAAGAGCCTGCTGCGCAAGCTCGGCGTCTCGTCGCGGCGGGCGGCGCTCGAGCGGCTCGCCGCCGCGCGCCGCTGAGCGCCCGCCGCGCGGCTCAGCCGCCGGCGAAGCCCTCGAGCGCGGCCTCGACGAGGGCCGGCAGCGTCTCGAGGTTGTAGCCGCCCTCGAGCACGGCGGCGACCCTGGGTGCGAGCTGCGTGCATCGCGCCGCCATGTCGCGGAAGCCGCGGGCGGTCACCTCCATCTGCGCCAGCGGGTCGTCGACGTGCGCGTCGAAGCCGGCGGACACGATCAGCAGCCCCGGGTCGAACGCGCGCACGGCGGGCTCGACGACGTCGCGGAAGGCCTCCGCGTAGGCGGCGTCGCCCGACCCGGCCGGGAGCGGCACGTTGACCGTCGTGTCGTCGTCCGTACCCGGCCCGCCGCTGCCGGGGTAGAACGGCCACTGGTGCAGCGACACGAAGAGGACGCTGTCGTCGCCGCGGAAGATCGCCTCGCTGCCGTTGCCGTGGTGGACGTCCCAGTCGACGATCGCCACGCGCTCGATCCCGAGCTCGGCCTGCGCGTGACGCGCCGCGACGGCCGCGTTGCCGAAGATGCAGAAGCCCATCGCCGCGTCCGGCAGCGCGTGGTGGCCGGGCGGACGGACGAGCGCGAAGGCGCCCACCTCGGCGGCGCGGATGGCGCAGCCGGCGGCGAGCCGGGCGGCCTCCCACGTCGTCGGCTGCCCGAGCGTGTCCCCGTCGAGCCAGCATTCCCCGTCGATCGCCTCCACCCGGTCGACGTAGGCGCGATCGTGGACGCGCTCGATCGCCTCCCGGCTCGCCCTTCCCCCCTCCAGCTCGGGTGGGAAGGTGGCGAGGAGCCGCTGCAGGCGCTCCTCGCGCTCGGGGTGATGACGATGGCCGGTGGGGTGCAGGTGCGCCATCGCCGCATGGCTGACGACGTCCATCAGGCGCCGGCCTCCAGCCTGTCCGCGAGCCGCTCGAGCCCGAGCTCGCGGGCAGCGGCCGCGCCGGCCGCCCAGTCGGGCTCGCGGTCGTCGAGCGGCGGCAGCGGGGCCGTGGCGTCGAGCGTCGCGATGCGGCGGAAGTCCCGCAGCCGGCCTGCCTCCGCCGCGAACCGCCCCTCCGCGAGGAGCGCCTGCAGCGTGCCGTACTCGGCCAGCAGCCGGGCGGCGGTCTTCTCGCCGACGCCGCGGGCTCCGGGAATGCGGTCGGACGGATCGCCCCGGAGGGCGATGAAGTCCGGCACCTGGCGCGGCTCGACGCCGTAGCGCTCGCGCACCTGCGCGGGGCCGACCCGCGCCGTCTCGCTCACGCCGCGGACGGGCTGCAGGATCGTCGTCTGCTCGTCCGCGAGCTGGAACGCGTCCCGGTCGGAGGTCACGACGAGCGCGCTGCCGCGCCGGCCCCGCTCCTGCGCGACGGCGGCCGCGAGGAAGTCGTCCGCCTCGTAGCCCGGCTCCTTCGCGGATACGATGCCCGCCGCGGAGACGAGGCCGGGCAGCAGCTCGAGCTGCTCCACGAGGTCGGGGTCGAAGACGCGGCCCGACTGGTAGCTGTCGAGCAGCGCGTTCCGATACGTGGGCCGGCCGAGGGTGTCCCAGCCGACGACGACGGCGCGCGGGCGCTCCGCCTGCCAGAGACGCAGAAGCATCGACATGAAGCCCGTGAGGGCGTTTCCCGGCCGTCCGTTGGCACGCTTCATCGAGGAGGGCAGGGCGTGGTAGGCGCGGTGGGCGAGCGAGTCGCCGTCCACGACGAGAAGCGGGCGGGTCAGCCTCGACGCACCGGTCGGCGTCACCGCCGCCGGCCCGCGGCGATCGGTCGATCCACGCTCAATCCAGCGACTCCTCGAGCGCCGCGATCGCCTCGCGCAGACGGTCGGTGGCGATGCGCGCGGCCTCGTCGACCGGCAGCTCGGACAGGCCGTCGAGGCTCACGGGCGGGCCGAACGCGACGCGCAGCTTCGCGAAGCGCGCCAGCGCGTCGGTACCGGCGATCCCCGCAGGCACGAGCGGGACGCCCGCCTCGAGCGCGATGCGCGCCGCGCCGGAGCGCCAGCGCGCCTCGTGTTTCTTGCGCAGCCCCTTCTGGCGGCGGGTGCCCTCGGGGAACATGACGACGACGTGGCCCTCGCGGCAGAGGCGCACGGCGGTGTCGATCGCCTCCTGGTCGCGCTGCCCGCGGCGCACGGGGAAGGCGCCGCAGGCGCTGATGAGCGGGCCGAGCGGAAACCAGAACAGCTCGGACTTCGCCATGAAGCGAAGGTAGCGCCGGGGGAAGAGCGGCATCCCGATCGGCCACGGGTCGAAGCTCGACCAGTGGTTGGCGGCGAGGACGTATCCGCCCACCGCGGGCAGGCGCTCGACGCCGCGCCACGTGAGGCGGTAGAGGAGCCGCAGCACGGGGTAGCTGAGTCCACCGACGACGAGGTAGAGCAGGCTCGGGCGAGGGTTCGTCTGCATCGTCGTTCGGCAGTATCGCCCCTTCTGGACACTTGCGGCGCCGGAGAGCGCCGCTATGGTGACGCGCGCACCCCTGTCGCTCCCGGCCGGGATGTATCCCGTCCCCGACACCGAACAGGCATCCGTGGCCGCACGCCGTCTCGTCATCGTCGAGTCGCCCGCCAAGGCGAAGACCATCGCCGGATATCTCGGCGACGACTTCGTCGTGGAGTCGAGCATCGGCCATATCCGTGATCTCCCCACCCGCGCGGCCGACATCCCGGCCGCGGTGAAGAAGGAGCCGTGGGCCCGGCTGGGCGTCAACGTCGACAACGACTTCGAGCCGCTCTACGTCGAGGACCCCGACAAGAAGAAGAAGATCGCCGAGCTGAAGCGCGAGCTCAAGGACGCGCAGGAGCTGCTGCTGGCAACAGACGAGGATCGCGAGGGCGAGGCGATCGCCTGGCACCTGCTCGAGGTGCTGAAGCCGAAGGTGCCGGTGAAGCGGATGGTCTTCCACGAGATCACGCGCGAGGCGATCCAGCGCGCGCTCGGCGAGACGCGCGAGATCGACGGGCGGCTCGTGGACGCGCAGGAGACCCGCCGCATCCTCGACCGGCTGTACGGCTACGAGGTGTCGCCGGTGCTGTGGAAGAAGGTGATGCAGGGGCTGTCCGCGGGGCGGGTGCAGTCGGTCGCCACGCGGCTCGTCGTCGAGCGCGAGCGCGAGCGCATGGCGTTCGTCTCCGCCTCCTACTGGGACATCGCCGGCACGTTCGATCCCGGCGCCTTCGAGGCGCGCCTCGTCGGCGTCGACGGCAGCAGAGTCGCCCAGGGGCGCGACTTCGGGGCCGACGGCACGCTCAGGAGCTCCGGCACGATCGCCCTCGACGAGGAGGGCGCACGCGGCCTCGCCTCGAGACTCGAGGGCGTCCCGTTCGCCGTGCGCTCCGTCGAGGAGAAGCCGTACACGCGCCGCCCGGCGCCGCCGTTCATGACCTCGACGCTGCAGCAGGAGGCGAGCCGCAAGCTCCGCTTCTCGTCGCAGACGACGATGCGGGTCGCCCAGCGGCTGTACGAGAACGGCTACATCACCTACATGCGCACCGACTCGACGACGCTGTCCGAGCCGGCGCTGGCGGCGGCGAGAGCGCAGGCGGCGGAGCTCTACGGCCCCGAGTTCGTGCCCGCGGCGCCGCGGCGCTACGAGCGCAAGGTCAAGAACGCCCAGGAGGCGCACGAGGCGATCCGTCCGGCGGGCGACGTCTTCCGGCTTCCGTCGGCGCTCGCGCGCGAGCTGTCGCGCGACGAGCTCGCCCTCTACGACCTGATCTGGAAGCGGACGATCGCATCGCAGATGGAGGACGCGCGCGGCCAGACCGTCTCCCTGCGGCTCGGCGCGACGTCGACCGCGGGCGAGGACGCGGAGTTCGCGGCGTCAGGGACGGTGATCGCGTTCCGGGGCTTCCTCTCCGCCTACGAGGAGGGACGCGACGACGACGCCGCGGCGGACGACGCCGAGCGCCGCCTGCCGCCGCTGCGGGTCGGCCAGGCGGTCGATGCGACGGCGCTCGAGCCCGAGGGGCACGCGACGAACCCGCCGCCGCGCTACACGGAGGCGTCGCTCGTGAAGGCGCTCGAGGATCGCGGCATCGGCCGCCCGTCGACGTACGCGTCGATCATGGGCACGATCCTCGACCGCGGCTACGTGTTCAAGAAGGGGACGGCGCTCGTGCCGACGTTCCTCGCCTTCGCGGTCACGAACCTGCTCGAGCAGCACTTCGGCAAGCTCGTCGACTACGACTTCACGGCGCGCATGGAGGACGACCTCGACCGGATCGCCTCCGGCGAGGAGAACCGCACCGACTGGCTGAGCCGCTTCTACCGTGGCACGGACCGCGACGAGGGCCTGCACGCGCTCGTCAACGACCACCTCGACGAGATCGACGCGCGCGCCGTCAACTCGATCCCGATCGGCGACGGCATCGTGTTGCGCGTCGGCCGCTACGGCCCCTATCTGGAGCGTGGCGAGGAGCGGGCGAGCGTGCCGGACGAGATGGCGCCCGACGAGCTCACGGTCGAGCGGGCGCAGGAGCTGCTCGCCCGACCGGCGGGCGACCGCACGCTCGGCGTCGACCCGGCGACGGGCCGCACGATCGTCGTCCGCGACGGGCGCTACGGCCCCTACGTGAGCGAGGTGCCGGAGGAGGGCGCGACCGGGAAGCCGCGGACGGCGTCGCTGCTGTCGACGATGACCGTCGACACGGTCACGCTCGAGGATGCGCTGAAGCTGCTGACGCTGCCGCGAACGCTGGCGGCGCCCGACGGCGAGGAGATCCTCGTCGCGAACGGCCGTTACGGTCCCTTCATCAAGAAGGGGTCGGAGACGCGCTCGCTCGCCTCCGAGGAGCAGCTGTTCACCGTCAGCGCCGAGGAGGCGCTCGCGCTGCTCGCGCAGCCGAAGGAGCGACGCGGGCGCGGCGCGCCGAAGCCTCCGCTCAAGGACCTCGGGCCTGACCCGGCGACCGGGAAGCCGCTCGTGGTCAAGGATGGCCGCTTCGGCCCGTACGTGACGGACGGCGAGACGAACGCCAGCCTGCGCAAGGGAGACGACGTCGACGGCCTCACCGTCGACCGCGCGATCGAGCTGCTGGCCGAGCGCCGCGCGAAGGGCGCGGCGACGCCGCGACGCCGCGCCGCCGGCCGCCGTTGACCCGCACCCGGCGATGGTCTATCGTCTTTCGTCCGTTCGACGTCCTAAAGTGCTCGGCGACGCCGCCGGCTCTGTCGCGGGCGCCTGCACCGGTCCGGCCCGCCTCGGCGACGGAATATCTGCGAAAAGGCGCTCGTTACGAGCTTGTGACAGCTCGACCGACGTTCCAGCCCTGGAAAAGACGGGCAAACGACAATAGAGTCAGAAGAGATTGTGCTCATTCGAGGCAGCAGGCGAAAGGACTGAAACACCCTCTTGACGCAGAACCAGCTGACGGAACTGTTCGAGTCTGACCAGATCAAGGCACTGATCGAGCGCTCCGAGGAGCGCGGCTGGGTGGAGCCGACCGAGCTCGAGGCGTTCGTGCTCGAGCACGAGCTCAACGACGAGGAAGCGGAGCAGATCACGCGCGAGCTCGAGACGATGGGCCTCGAGGTGGGCGAGCCGCAGTCCGGCGCAGACGAGAAGCGCTCGGCCGAGGAGCGCAAGAAGGAGGAGGCGGAGGCTGCCGTGTGGGCGGCGGAGACGCTGTCGGGCGCCGCCGACTCGCTGCAGCTCTTCCTCGCCGACGTCGGGCGGCACAAGCTGCTCACGGCCGCGGACGAGGTCACGCTGGCGAAGCGCATCGAGCGGGGCGACCCGGTTGCGAAGCGCCGCATGATCGAGTCGAACCTGCGCCTCGTCGTGTCGATCGCCAAGGGCTACCGCGGTCTCGGCGTGCCGTTCCTCGACCTCATCCAGGAGGGGACGCTGGGCCTGAACCGCGCCGTCGAGAAGTTCGACTGGCGCCGCGGCTACAAGTTCTCGACGTATGCGACCTGGTGGATCCGCCAGTCGGTGCAGCGCGCGGTGGCGAACCACGCCCGCACGATCCGCGTGCCGGTGCACGTCGTCGAGCGGCAGCAGAAGCTGTCGCGGGCGGCGCGGCGGCTCGAGGTGGAGCTGGGTCGCGAGGCGACGAAGCAGGAGCTTGCCGAGGCGACGGGTCTGCCGATCCAGCACGTCGACGAGGCGCTCGGGGCGGCGCACGCGTCCGTGTCGCTGAACCAGACGGTCGGCGCCGACGACGAGGGCGAGCTCGGCGACCTGTTCGCCGACCGCGAGGCCGCGGACCCGTTCGAGGAGGCGGAGGAGTCGCTGCGCCGCCAGGGCGTGCGTCGAGCGCTCGACGCCCTGCCGGAGCGTGAGCGGCGTATCCTCGAGTTGCGCTTCGGCTTCGAGGGCGAGCCGTGGACGCTCGAGGCGATCGGCCACGAGCTCGACCTCACGCGCGAGCGCGTGCGGCAGCTCGAGGGCCAGGCGCTGTCGCGCCTGGCCGCGCTGCGCGAGCTCGCCTCGCTCGCCGCGTAGCACGCTCGAGCCGGTGTCGCGCCCGGGTGCCCTCCGGGCTCGCTCCCGTGCCTCGCGGCCGTCGGCCGCAAACTTTAGGCCGCGGAAAGGGTCATAATGGGCGACTCGTCATCTCAAGGAGACGCCTGAGGGGAAGGTGAAGATGCGCAAGCTTCTGAAGGTAGGTGCGGCGATCGCGGCACTGTCGGTCGTCGTGGCGGCGTCCGCGCTGGCAGCGGCCGACAAGAGATCCGCCAGCGACACGCTCGTGTTCGGCGCCGCGTCCGACCCGGTCATCCTGGACGGGCCGCTCGTGTCGGACGGAGAGTCTCTGCGTGTGATCGACCAGATCTTCGAGGGCCTCGTGGGGTTGAAGCCCGGCACGACGGTGATCGAGCCGAAGCTCGCAGTGAGCTGGAAGGCGAGCCCGAACGGGCTCATCTGGATCTTCAACCTGCGCAAGAACGTGAAGTTCCAGGACGGCACGCCGTTCAACGCCGCCGCCGTGTGCGCCAACTTCGACCGCTGGTACAGCTTCCCGGGCCCGCTGCAAACCGACGCCGTGACGTACTACTGGAACACGGTGTTCGGCGGCTTCAAGAAGCCGGCACAGGGAAGCCCGGGCCCGGACAAGAGCCTCTACCGCGGCTGCAAGGCCTCCGGCCAGTCGACGGCGAAGATCATCCTCAACCGGCGCTCGTCGTCGTTCCTCGGCGCGCTCGCGCTCACGAACTTCGGCATCGCGAGCCCCACGGCCCTGAAGAAGTACCAGGCCGACGCGGGCTCGGTCGACGCCGACGGCGTCTTCCATCCGACGGGCACGTTCGGAACCCAGCACCCGATCGGCACGGGGCCGTTCATGCTCAAGTCGTGGAAGGTCGGCGACAGGCTGGAGCTCACGGCGAACCCGAACTACTGGGGCCCGAAGCCGAAGCTGAAGCGGATCATCTTCCGGGCGATCTCGGACAACTCCGCGCGCCTGCAGGCGCTCCAGACCGGTGAGATCCAGGGCTACGACCTCGTCGCGCCCCAGGACATCGCGACGATCAAGGGCTCCTCGAAGCTGAAGGTGCTCGACCGGCCTGCCTTCAACGTCGGCTACGTGGGGCTGAACCAGTCGATCCCGCCGATGAACAACATCCTCGTGCGGCGGGCCGTGGCCTACGGGCTCGACCGCAACGCCGTCGTGAAGTCGTTCTACTCGGGTCGAGGCGAGGTGGCCGACCAGTTCCTGCCGCCGCTCGTCGTCGGCTTCGCCAAGTCGGGCGTGCCGCAGTACAAGTACGACCCGGAGAAGGCGAAGGCGCTGCTCCGGCAGGCCGGACTCACCCTGCCGGTGAAGGTGGACTTCTGGTATCCGACGAACGTGTCGCGGCCGTACATGCCCGACCCGAAGCGGAACTTCGAGGCGTTCGCGGCCAGCCTCGCCAAGGCCGGCTTCCAGGTCGTCCCGCACAGCGCGCCGTGGCGCCCCGACTACCTCGGGGCGACCCAGAGCGGCAAGGCGCAGATGTTCCTGCTCGGCTGGACCGGCGACTTCGGCGACCCGGCCAACTTCCTCAACGTGCACTTCGGAGCGGAGAGCGGGCTGTTCGGTTTCAAGAACCCGGCGCTCTTCGATCTCCTGGCGCGGGCGGATGCGGAGACGAACCCCGCGGCCCGCATCGGGCTGTACCAGAAGGCCAGCGTCGAGGTGATGAAGTTCCTGCCGATGGTCCCGTACGTCCACAGCAAGCCGGCGCTCGCGTTCCAGAAGAACGTGCAGGGATACGTCCCGAGCCCCGTCTCGCTGGAGTCCTTCGCGACCGTCAGCTACAGCAGGTAGGGAAGCACGTGCTCCACAGCCGACGGACGACGAACCGCTAGATGCTCCGGTTCGTCGTCCGTCGGCTCCTGCTCGTCGTGCCGATCCTGATAGGGCTCTCGCTCCTCATCTTCCTCTGGATCCGCGCGCTGCCGGGAAGCCCGGCGCAGGCGCTGCTCGGCGAGCGGGCGACACCGGCGGCGATCGCCCAGATCAGGCACCAGTACGGCCTCGACCGTCCCCTCTACGTGCAGTACTGGAACTACGTCGACAAGACCGTCCACGGGGAGCTCGGGACGAGCATCGTGTCGAGGCGACCGGTGACGACGGAGCTCAGGGAGCGCTTCCCGGCGACCGTCGAGCTCACGCTCGCGGCGATGCTGTTCGCGATCTCGCTCGGGATCCCGCTCGGCTTCCTCGCGGCGAAGAAGTACGGCACGGTCTTCGACCACGGCAGCCTCGTCGTCTCCCTGGTCGGCGTCTCGACGCCGATCTTCTTCCTCGCGCTGCTCCTGAAGTACGTCTTCTCCGTCAAGTTCGGCTGGTTGCCGAGCGTCGGCCGCCAGGACGTCCTCCTCGACACGCCGCACCCGACCAGCTTCTACGTCCTCGACGGGATCGTCACCGGCCGCTGGACGTCGGCATGGGACGCGGTCAAGCACCTCATCCTCCCCGCGGTGGCGCTCGGCTCGATCCCGCTCGCGATCATCGCGCGCATCACCCGTGCCGCGGTGCTCGACGTGCAGAACGAGGACTACGTGCGCACGGCGCGGGCGAAAGGCATGGGCCCGTGGACGGTCGACGCGCGCCACGTGTTTCGCAACGCGATGCTGCCGGTGTCGACGATCATCGGGCTGCAGACCGGGCTCCTGCTCTCCGGCGCGGTGCTGACGGAGACGGTCTTCGCGCTGCCGGGCATGGGCTCGTGGCTGGCAAACGCGATCTTCAACCGCGACTACCCGGTCATCCAGGGCGGAATCCTCTTCACGGCGCTCGTGTTCGTGCTCGTGAACCTGCTCGTCGACATCTCCTACGGGATCATCAACCCGCGGATCAGAGTGAGCTGATGTCGGTCGCGGAGCTGGAGGGGCGCGAGCTCCAACTCGAGGCGGGCGGCGGGCTCTGGCGCGACGCGTGGCGGCGGATCCGCCGCAACCCGGGTGCGATCGTCGGGTTCGTGTTCGTCTTCCTGTTCGTCTTCACCGGCATCTTCGCGCCGCTGATCGCCCCGCACGGCCCGCTCGACCAGAACCTCGACCTCGTCGCGGACGGCTGCTGCCCCGGGCCGTCCTCCGGCCACTGGCTCGGCGTGGACGACCTCGGCCGGGACGAGCTCTCGCGCGTGCTGTACGGCGCGCGCTCCTCGCTCGTGATCGGCGTCGTCGCGGTCGGTGTCGGTCTCACGGCGGGCATGCTCCTCGGAGCGATCGCCGGCTATCTCGGCGGCATCGTGGACACGGTGATCATGCGCTGCATGGACGTGATGCTCGCGATCCCCGGGCTCCTCTTCGCGATCGGCGTCGTCGCGATGCTGGGCGCGGGGCTGTGGCAGATCATGGTGGCGGTCGGCGTCACGACCATCCCGGTCTTCGCGCGCCTCCTGCGAGGATCGATCCTCGCCCAGCGCGAGAACGACTTCGTGCTGGCCGCGCGCTCCGTCGGCGTCCCGCGCCGCTCCATCCTCTTCTCGCACATCCTCCCGAACGCCATCTCGCCGGTGATCGTGCAGGCGACTCTCGCTCTCGCCACGGCGATCATCGACGTGGCGGGCCTGAGCTTCCTCGGGCTCGGCGACCAGGATCCCTCGCGGCCCGAGTGGGGGGCGATGCTGACCGGCGCGAACAACTACCTCCAGAACGCGCCGCTCCTCGCGATCATCCCCGGCCTCGCGATCGTGATCTCGGCGCTGGGGTTCAACCTGATCGGCGACGCTCTGCGCGAGGCCCTCGACCCGAAGCTGCGCGGCCGTGCCTGAGCCGCTCCTCGCAGTCGACGGCCTGCACGTCGAGTTCTGGACCGACCGGGGCACGATCCACGCGGTCAACGGCGTCTCGTTCGAGATCGCGCCCGGCGAGACGCTCGGGATCGTGGGCGAGTCCGGGTGCGGCAAGAGCGTCACGTCGCTCGCCCTGCTCGGCATCCTGCCTCGCGCCGGGCGCGCGTCCGCGGGCAGCGCGCGCTTCGAGGGGCGCGACCTGCTGCGGCTCTCCGACCGTGAGCTGCGTACGGTGCGGGGCCGGGAGATCGCGATGATCTTCCAGGACCCGATGACGAGCCTGAATCCGGTGCTGACGATCGGGAGGCAGATCCGCGAACCGCTCGAGGAGCACTTCGGGATGACCCGGCATGCGGCGAGAGCACGCGCGGCGGAGCTGCTGGAGCAGGTGGGCATCCCGAGCGCACGCGCGCGCCTGAAGGACTACCCGCACCAGTTCTCCGGGGGGATGCGGCAGCGTGTGATGATCGCGATGGCGCTCGCCTGCGAGCCGAAGCTCCTGATCGCCGACGAGCCGACCACGGCGCTCGACGTCACCATCCAGGCACAGATCCTCGACCTGCTGCGCGCGCTCGTCGCCGAGCATCACACCGCGTTGATCATGATCACGCACGACCTGGGGGTGGTCGCGGGCATCTGCGAGCGCGTCAACGTCATGTACGCAGGCACGTTCGTCGAGACCGGCGACGCCGATCGGATCTTCGCGCGGCCGCGGCATCCGTACACGCTCGGGCTCCTGCAGAGCGTGCCGCGGCTCGACCTCGGCCGCCGGCAGGCCCTGCAGCCGATCGCGGGCCAGCCGCGCAACATGCTGAGCCCTCCGGCCTCTTGCCCGTTCGCGCCCCGCTGCCGCTACCGCGTCGAGCAATGCCTTGCCGAGCTGCCGGCGTTGAGACGCATGGACAGCGGCCAGGATGCGGCCTGCTTCCGTCCGGTGGCCGCGGATACGTGGGAGCGCGAGCGACTCGGCGGGGCCGCGTGAGCGATACGGCGACAGGAAGGGCGCCGCTGCTGCGGGTCGAGGACCTACGGGTCTGGTTCCCGATCATGAGCGGGGTCGTGCTCGACAGGCACGTCGGAGACGTGAAGGCCGTCGACGGCGTCAGCCTGGCGATCGCGCGGGGCGAGACGCTGGGCCTCGTCGGCGAGTCCGGCTGCGGCAAGTCGACGCTCGGGCGGGCAATGCTCCGCCTGTACGTCCCCACCGGCGGCCGCATCGTGTTCGACGACCAGGACATCACGTCGCTCTCGGAGAGAGAGCTGCAGTCCGTGCGGCGGCGGATGCAGATGGTGTTCCAGGACCCGTATGCGTCGCTGAACCCCAGGCACTCGGTCGGACGGATCGTCGGCGAGCCGTTGCGCGTCCACGGCGTGGTGCCGCGACGAGAGGTGAGCGGCCGTGTGCGGGAGCTGCTGGAGGTCGTCGGCCTCCCCGCCGACGCGGCGAACCGGTATCCACACGAGTTCTCCGGCGGCCAGCGGCAGCGCATCGGGCTCGCGCGCGCGCTCGCGCTGAACCCCGACTTCATCGTCTGCGACGAGCCGGTGTCGGCTCTCGACGTGTCGATCCAGGCGCAGATCGTCAACCTGCTCGAGAGACTGCAGGAGAAGTTCGGGCTCACGTACCTCTTCATCGCGCACGACCTCGCCGTCGTACGACACATCTCCGACCGGATCGTCGTGATGTACCTGGGAAAGGTCGTCGAGATCGCGCCGGCGGACGATCTCTACGAGAACCCTCTGCACCCGTACACGCTGACGCTGCTCTCGGCGATCCCGATCCCGGACCCGGAGGTGGAGCGACGACGGGTGGCGATTCGCGTCGAAGGCGACCTGCCGAGCCCCGCGAACCCGCCACGGGCATGCCGGTTCCATACGCGCTGCCCGTTCGTGCAGGAGACGCGCTGCGCCGAGGAGGAGCCGCCGCTGCGGACGATCGACGGGCATCTCGTCGCCTGCCATTTCGCGGAGGACGTGCGCGCCGGGAGGATCACCCCGCGAGAGCGGCCCGCGCAGTTCGAGCCTGCCTCCATGCCCGCGCCGCGCACGCTGCCGATCGGATAGCACGCGGCCCCTCGGGCGGCGCGGCTGAGCCGCGGGACGCTCCGTGTCCCCCATCGTGGGTGAAATTCACTCGATCGAGCGTCCTCGCTCTCAAGTGGCACCCGGGCGGGGTCGATACGAACCGCGTGGACGCAGCAGAGCGCAAGGAGATCCTGAGCCGCTACCGCGATCACAGCCGTCGTTTCGAGGCTGCTGCCGCGCGGCGCAGCAGCAGCCGTGCGGGCTCGGTGATTCCGTTCAACGTCCCGGTGCTCCGAGAGCTGGAGCAGGAGCCGACCGCCCGCGAGATCGAGGTCCTTCAGCTCGTCGCCGACGGCCTCGTCAACCGGGAGATCGGACAGCGGCTCTTCCTCTCGGAGGAGACCGTGAAATCGCATGTGAGGCATCTGCTCGCGAAGCTTCAAGCGCGCAGCAGAGCCCACGCCGTAGCTGTGGGCTTCCGGCGTGGGCTCATTGCCTAACGCAGTTGTCTGGTTTCCACCGTCGGATCCTTCGTTTACCTCCCCGATTGCGGTTCCCCCGAAAGAGGGATGCCCGCTAGGGGCGGAGAAACGAGGATCTGACGGCTACCAGTCCTTCGCGCCGCTCATGAGGGCATGAGCCGCGACACGACGAAACAGCTTGCGCATCGATGCTCCTAGGTTCGGGTACTGACGGCAAAGAAGATCCTATACCCCATTCGAGGGATAGATCAAGTTGATCTTGGACACACAACGACGGACATGGGCATACGCCTGCGCACTAGCGATAGCGGCCGTCGCCACCGGCTTGGTTGTCTCTGAGGCTGGCTATGGGCTCGGGGACCCCTGGACGATCGTCGCTCTGATCACTGTGAACGCTGTTGCCGAGCGGAGCGGCGTATGGATCACACGCACGCTCCAGCTCTCTATCGCGCTTCTGCCAACACTCTTCGCGGCTGTTCTCTTCGGGCCGCTCGCAGCGGGTCTCGTGAACGCGGCATCGATGCTCGGTGATTCCGAACTCTTCTCACGACCTGACCCTGAGCGGGCGCCGAGGCTCAAGTGGGCGACTTACACAAGTACGCGATTCCTCACCGGAGTCGCCGCCGGTTTCATCGCCCTTGGAATCAAGGGCTCCCCGGCCAGCGGCTTAGGGAGACTTCTCGCAGCAACGCTGGTCGCGGCCCTCGTGGCAGAGATCCTGGACATTCTGTCAGCAGGGATCACCGCAAGGATCCGCGGTCGAGACATCAGAGACGTCCTCCGGCCGCTTGCCCCACTCCTTTTGACATCGGTACCTCTCTATGCACCGATCGTCGCGATCCTTGCGCTCGCCTACAGCGAGGTTTCTCCTTGGACGGCGCCGCTCTTCTTCATACCTGCGCTCGCGGCTCAGCGGTTGTTTGGGATGTACCAACAGCAGCGACAGTTCGCTCAGGATCTCAAGCGTGCCAACATGTCATTCGCTGAGGCTCTGGTCGCAACTCTTGAGAAGAGTGACCGATACACGGCCGGCCACTCGAAGGCGGTGGCGATCTACTCGAGGGATATTACAAAACGACTGGGCCTCTCCCCCGACGTTCAAGAGCGTGCATATTTGTGCGGTCTTGTCCATGACATTGGCAAGATCGGTCTTCCGGCTAGCCTACTTCTCAAGGACGGGCCCTTGACTCTCGAAGAGCGTCGCCAGATGCAGGAACATCCGGCGATTGGCGAAACGATCCTTGAGAAGGTGGATCTGTACGCGGACGTTGCTGTAGTGGTCAGGCACCATCACGAGCGGATTGACGGAGAGGGCTATCCAGACGGACTCTCGGGATCGGAGATTCCGCTCCTCTCAAGGGTCATCGCCGTCGCGGACGCCTACAACGCGATGACCTCCCATCGACCGTACCGTGAGGCGATGTCAAGCCGAGTCGCGCGCCTCCGACTCGCACAGGCCGTGGAAAGCCAGTTTGACACCTCAGTTGTGGCAGCCTTCGAAGCCATCCTCGCTAGCGCTGGCGAGGACTACCGCATGGCGAAGCGCGAAGACTTTGATCCGAGCGGCTACTCTGCGATCGAACGATTGCTGTCTGAGGAGGATGTCGAACCAAGAGGTGATCCTGAAGTGGCCGTAGGCGTTGCATGACGCCAACGATCCCGAGCAGCGTTCATTGCAAGTGCCGTCCGCGACCGAATGCCCAGTTTGTCGAAGACGTGATGGACATGCACCTTGACAGTCGACTCGCTGATGAAGAGCCGTCTGGCAATCTCGCTGTTCGACATTCCTTCGCAGACTAGGTCATAGACCTCTCGCTCTCGCTTCGACAAAAACTCCTTCGGATCCAGACTCGCGGATCCGCTCATCAAGAACTCCAGAAGCTGTTCGTCTCTAGCACGACCTACGATAAACACGGTTCGCTCTCGCACCGACGGAGACGAGAGCGCAACTGAGAGAACATCAACGCTCGCCCGGTAAGTGCCGACCACGAGATCGACAGCTCCGGCTTCGAAACCGACGTCGATCATGTTCTCTACGTGCTCATGCATCTGAGGGTCTCGACCATTTACTGAGCAAACAGCATCGATGGCAACCGCCAGCACGCGTGCTTCAACCGCGTTCGTCGACCCGACCGCCTCTCGTGCGAGCGTTCGAGCCTTTTCCAATCGCCCGATTGAGGCCAGCGCGAGACCCCTCGAAGCCAGCACTTCACCCCGCATGGATCGAAGAGATTCCTCGAGACTGGGCGGCTCCGTGGCACAGGCCTCGGATGATCGGCCCTCCTGTAGAAGCGTACGCACCCGTGCCGCGTAGACGCTTTGAACGCCGAATTCATCGTTGCAACGCCGCGACTCGGCGACTGCGACGTCGAGGGACGCGTGAGCTGCGGCATAGTCTCGATGGCCGGTAGAAGCCATCGCAGACATCAAATGCGCGTACGGAAGCGCAAGGTCTACCCGAAATTCGGTAGCATCGTTCAAGAGAAGTCCGGTCTGCTGAGCTGCTTCGTCGTAGAACGCCCCAAGGTTTAACGCGTACGCGAATGCGCACCTGAATGAGCACCTGACAAATGGATCGTCGACGTGATCCACCAACTCGGCGACACGTCGGGCGGCAGATAGGTGCTGGACCGAGCCGAAGCGAAAACCTAACCCGAGCCTCTTGTCTGCCATTCGCACCAGCTCGTAGGGACCTCTCGTTGTGAGTGTCTCCTCCAGCGTTCGCATCAGTTCGTGTGCTTCGTCGAGCTCCAATGCCGTGGCGCACATGAGCTGCCCCCAGAGAGCTTCGTGTACGCTGCGCGGATTTAAGGCTGCTTCCTCCGCGAGTCTGTAATAAGAGAGAGCGACCTCCTCCCTCGACCCTGAATGTGCAGACCGCGCAGCCACGACCAATGCTCGGAAACGGTTCGCCTCATTCTTAGCCAGCATGGACAGAGCGACTTCGGCGAATGCCTGGGCGCTCATGTGCCGACCATGCCGTAGCGCCAGTTCGGATTTTGCGATTTCGACGATCGGACTGACCAACCTGCGGCGTTCTGCCCGGTCAATCCACCGCTCGATTGTCGCAAGACGTGCTCCGTTGAGTAGTTCATCGAGAGCGTCGTTGAACAGAACCTCTAGCTCGGCATCAATCCGATGGCGCTCGACAAGGTCGAAGGCCGCGTCCCATTCACGACGTCTCCGATAAACCCCCAGACACAGATTGATGACCGCGGACAGATCCTTCGTAGCCTCCCGCCGGGCCCTCTCCTCGAGGAAGGCGGCGGCGAGGGGGTGGAACTCGAGCTTGCCGCCACGCTCTTCGAGCACGCCCAGCGTGAGCGCTTCGGTGCACACGCGCTGCGCGCGCTCGGCGCCGAGGAGCTCCTCGGCGAGCTCGCGGTCGAGGCTCGGCGCGGTGGCGAGCAGGCCGAGACCGAGGCGCAGGTCGGGCTCGAGGCCGCGGTAGATCTCATCCGCGAAGAACTCGTACAGCTGGTCGGGCAGCTCGAGCTCGATCACCGGTTCCGCCGGCGACGACGTCGTCAGGCTGGCGAGCCCGATCACCGCCGGCCATCCTCCGGCCAGGGCGAGCAGGCCCGGGCTCAGCCGCTCCTGCGCGCCGGCCAGCAGGTCGTCCACCTCTTCCTCGCTCATCGCCAGCGCGCTCTGTCCGATCTCCAGCACGTCGCCGTAGAGGACGCTGCGCGTCGAGACCCAGCGCGGGCGGTCGCGCGTCGAGATCAGCACCTGCAGCGGCGAGCGCAGGACGACGGCCTCGACGAAAGCCTCGGAAGTCGACGACTCGCGCACGTGGTGGTAGTCGTCGATCACCATCCACGCGTCGCCGGGCCAGCCCGCCAGATCCTCCGACAGCAGGTCGACGAGCACCGACAGCTCCTCCGCCGGGTCGTTCGTCGCGTTCAGGCGCTCGCGCAGCCGCCGGTCGCAGCCCGGCAGGATCTCCGCGCCGGCGCCCGCCATCTCCCGCGCCAGCACCGCGACGTCCGCCGTGGCACGGCGCGCACGCACCCACGAGACCCGCCGGCCCGGCTGCGCCGCCCACTGCTCTGCCAGCGTCGTCTTGCCGTAGCCGGCCGCCGCGACGAGCATGCGCACGCGAGCCTGCGAGCGGTCGAGCGCCCGGATAAGGCGCGGCCGCTCGATGATCCGGCGACGCCGGATGGTCGGCTTCACGGTCGGCTCGGCCATGGCAGTGCCAGTGGACGCTACTGGAGCAGCGCTCATTCGAGAAGACGGGCGCCCGCGGCGGAGCGGGGGAAGCCGCGGGCGCCCAGCCGTCAGGGCCCCGGGCGCCGAACCAGCGCGCCCAGGCTTGCGGAGAGAGGGTCCTCGCCGGTCAGCGCCCTGAAGGCGACCGGGATCTGCCGCCGGCGGCTCACGCCCAGCTTCGAGCGCAGCGTGTCCGCGTGCGCCTTCGCCGTTCGCGGGGAGATGCCGAGCCGCGCGCCGACCTCGTCGTTCGAGCACCCTGCCGCGATCAGTGCGATCACCTCGCGCTGCCGCTCCGTCAACCTCGTGCCTCTCTCCATCATCGGGGTCGTCATGCCGCCGCAGGCTACTGTCCCCCGCTCGCAGCAACCATTCGCCCGCGGGTGTAACCCCGGGTGTAAACACTACACCTGAAGTTGACTTCTGCTATTTTCGCCTGCGATGGGCGCCGACCTCAACCTCCGGGGCGCCCTCGCAGCGGCCCAGAGGGCGGAGGAGCGAGCATGAGCGGCTGGACGTTCCTGTCGCATCACGCCCAGGTGCTGCTCTGCATCGCCCGCGACCCCGACACGCGACTGCGGGACGTCGCCGTCGAGGCGGGGATCACGGAGCGCGCCGTGCAGGCGATCGTGAACGACCTCGTCGCGGAGGGATACGTGGAGCGCACGCGCGTCGGCCGCCGCAACCACTACGTCGTCCACGATCACGTGCCGCTGCGGCATCCGCTGCAGCGCGACATCGACGTGGGGACGCTCCTGCGCATGTTCGCCCCGCGCGGGCGCCGCTGACGAGCCTGCGGCTTTCCCGCGCCGACGTTCCGCGCCGCGACGGATGACCCGGCGCGCGCGGCGCGCGAGACTGGGCAGCGTGCCGCACCTCGTGCAGGATCAGGACATGCAGGCCACCGTCGACGTCATCCTCCGCGACGGGACGACGCTGCGTCTGCGCGCTCCCAGCGCCGACGACGTCGACGCGATCGTCGCCTTCTTCGCCGGCCTCTCGGTGCGCAGCCGCTTCCTCCGCTTCCACGGTCTCGCCGCCGCCGGCGAGCGGTTCGCCCGCACCCTCGTCGATCCCGACTGGGAGGAGGCGGGCTCGCTGATCGGCGTCATGGGCGACGGCTCCGACGCGCGCATCGTGTCCGTCGCCAACTACAGCCGCCTGCGCGATCGTCACGCGGCAGAGGCCGCGTTCGCGGTCGCCGACGACGTCCAGCGCAAGGGGATCGGCACGCGGATGCTCGAGCAGCTCGCCGCGCGCGCCGCCGCCCACGGCATCGAATCCTTCGTCGCCGAGGTGCTGCCGGAGAACGCGGCCATGCTGTCGGTGTTCGAGAACATCGGCTTTCGCGCCGCCCGCGCCCTCGAGGGCGGCGTCTACGAGGTCACGTTCCCGATCGAGTCGACCCCCGGGTACCGCGAGCGTGTCGACGCGCGCGACCACGTCGCCGTCTCGGCGTCGCTGCGGCCCTTCTTCGCGCCGTCGACGGTCGCCGTGATCGGTGCCTCCCCACGCCGCGGCTCGATCGGCGGCGAGCTGTTCCGCAACGTCCTCGCCGGAGGCTTCACCGGCGCCGCCTACCCGGTCAACCGCTCCGGCGAGCCCGTGGCCGGCGTCCGCGCCTACCCGTCCATCGACGAGATCCCCGACGAAATCGACCTCGGCGTCATCTGCCTCCCCGCAGAGCACGTGCTCGAGGCCGCCGAGGCGACGCTCCGCAGCGGCACGCGCGCGCTCTGCGTGATCTCGGCCGGGTTCGCCGAGACCGGCGACGAGGGCCGGGCCCGGCAGGAGCAGCTGCTCGCCCTCGTCCGTGCGCACGGGGCCCGCCTCGTCGGCCCGAACTGCCTCGGCATCGCCTCCGCCGCCGTCGGGCTCAACGCGACCTTCGCGCCGCGCTCGTTCCCGGCAGGCCGCATCGGCTTCTCGTCGCAGTCCGGGGCGCTCGGCCTGGCGCTGCTCCAGCGCGCCGAGGCACGGGGCCTCGGCGTGTCCGCGTTCGTCTCGATCGGCAACAAGGCGGATGTGTCCTCGAACGACCTGCTCGAATGGTGGGAGGACGACGGCGGCACCGACCTCGTGCTGCTGTACGTGGAGTCGTTCGGCAACCCGCGCAAGTTCGCGCGCATCGCCCGCCGCGTCGCCCGCGACAAGCCCATCCTGGCGATGAAGAGCGGTCGCTCGCGGGCCGGGCAGAAGGCGGCGGGCTCGCATACCGCCGCGCTCGCCGGGTCCGACGCCGCCGTCGATGCGGTCTTCCGCCAGGCCGGCGTGCTCCGCGCCGACACGCTCGGGGAGCTGCTCGACGTCGCCGCCCTGCTCTCCACCCAGCCCGTCCCGCGCGGCCGCCGCGTCGCGGTGCTCACGAACGCGGGCGGCCTCGGCATCCTCTGCGCCGACGCCTGCGAGAGCGCCGGCCTCTCCCTTCCCCAGCTCTGCGAGGACACCCGCGCCGCGCTCGCCGCCGTGATGCCCGCCGAGGCGTCGACCGCGAACCCCGTCGACATGCTCGGCTCGGCCACGGCCGAGAGCTACCGGGCGGCGCTGCCGCTCGTGCTCGCCGATCCCGGCATCGACGCCGTCATCGTGCTCTTCGTCCCCCCCGTCGCGGTCGCGACCGCCGACGTCGGCGCGGCCGTCAGCGAGGCGGCCGCCGCGAGCGGCACCTCGAAGCCCGTGCTCGCCGCGATCCTCGCCGCCGAGGGCGCCCCATCCACCCTGCGCCGCGCCGCGCAGATCCCGTCGTTCGCCTACCCCGAGGCCGCCGCACGGGCGCTCGGCCGCGCAGCCGAGCGCGCCGAGTGGCTCAGGCGCGCGGCGGGAACGGTGCCACACCTCGACGGCATCGACCACGCAGCGGCCACGGAGGTCGTCGAGCGCGCGCTCGGCGGCGCGGCCGAGGCGTGGCTCGGGCCCGGCGACGTGCGCGCGCTGCTCGAGGCGTACGGCCTCCCCGTCGTCCCCGAGCTCGTCGCCGCGGGCCCGGAGGAGGCCGTAGCCGCCGCCGAGAAGCTCGGCTACCCGGCGGTCGTGAAGACGGCCGCGGCAGGCGTCCACAAGACCGAGAGCGGCGGCGTCGCGCTGGACCTCGCCTCCGCCGCGGACGTGCGCGCCGCGGCGGCGCGGATCGGCGGCTCCGTCATCGTGCAGCCGCTGATCAGCGGCGGCGTCGAGCTGCTCGCAGGCGTCGCACAGGATCCCGTGTTCGGCCCTCTCGTCGCGTTCGGCCCCGGCGGCATCCACGCGGAGCTGATCGGAGACGCCCAGTTCCGCCTCGCCCCGCTCACGGACGTCGACGCCGACGAGCTCGTCGGCGGCGGCAAGGCCGGCCGCCTCGTGGCCGGCTTCCGCGGCGCCCCTCCCGCCGACGCCGCGGCGCTCAGCGACGTGCTGCACCGGCTCTCCCGGCTCGCGGAGGACGTGCCCGAGCTCGCCGAGCTCGACCTCAACCCCGTGCTCGGGCTCGAGCACGGGGCCGTCGTCGTCGACGCCCGCGTGCGCCTCGCGCGCCCGCCGGCGCCCACCGGCCCGAAGTCCTGGTAGGCGTTCCCCGCAGACCGGCGGCGGCGATGATGGCGGGAACATGAGAGCCCGCCTGCTCGCACTCACCGCACTCGCCGCGATCGCCTGCGGCGGCGTGCTCTGGCTGCTCGACCACCCGGGCCTCGCCGACCTGGCCTGGGGCGTGGGCGCCGCCGCCGTGCTCGTGCCGCTCGCCCTCGCCACGGCACGCGCGCTCGGCCGCGGCGACGTCGGGGTCGACGCCATCGCCCTCATCGCCATCGCCTGGTCGCTCCTCCTCGGAGAGCAGCTCGCCGCCGTGATCGTCGCGCTGATGATGAGCGGCGGCGAGGCGCTCGAGTCGTGGGCCGCGGGCCGCGCCCGCCGCGAGCTGCGGCTGCTCGTCGAGCGCGCCCCGCGCATCGCCCACCGCCACGCCGACGGAGCGGTCGAGGAGGTCGCGGTCGAGGAGCTGCAGCCGGCCGACGTCGTCGTCGTGCGCGCCGGCGAGGTCGTCCCCGCCGACGGCACCGTCGTCCGCGGGGAGGCCGTCATCGACGAGTCCGCGCTCACCGGCGAGCCGCTGCCGGTGACGATCGCGGCCGGCGCCGACGTCCGCTCGGGCACGGCCAACGCCGGCGACGCGTTCGATCTCCGCGTCACGCGGCCGGCGGCGGAGAGCGCCTACGCGGCCATCGTCCGGCTCGTGCGCGAGGCGGAGAGCGACCGCTCGCGCTTCACGCGTCTCGCCGACCGCTACGCCGCCTTCTTCCTCCCCTTCAGCCTCGCCGTCGCCGGCATCGCCTGGCTCGCGACCGGAGACGCGAAACGAGGGCTCGCGGTGATGGTGGTCGCGACTCCGTGCCCGCTCATCCTCGCCGCGCCGATCGCGTTCGTGGCAGGGCTCTCCCGTGCCGCTCGCGCCGGCGTCATCGTCAAGGGTGCAGGCGCGCTCGAGCGCCTCGGCGCGGCGCGCACCGTCCTGCTCGACAAGACGGGCACCCTCACGCTCGGAGCGCCGGACGTCGAGCGGGTCGTGCCGCTCGGATCGCTGCCCGCAGGCGAGGTGCTACGGCTCGCGGCCTCGCTCGACCAGATGTCGGTGCACGTGCTGGCGGACAGCCTCGTCCGCGACGCGCGCCGGCGCGGTCTCGCGCTCGCCGTGCCGACGGCCGTCACGGAGGACGCCGGCCACGGCATAGCCGGCGAGGTCGAGGGCCGCCACGTCGCCGTCGGCTCGAGCGGCTGGCTCGCGGCGCAGGGCATCGCCGGCGTGGGCGAGCGCTCCCGCGGCGAGGACGGAGCGGACGACGCCGGTCGCGCCGAGGTGCTCGTCGCCGTGGACGGAGCGCTCGAGGGCATCGTCGTGATGGGAGACCGGCTGCGCCCCGGCGCCGAGAGCCTCGCCGGCGACCTGCGGGACGCGGGCATCTCCGAGATCGCACTCGTCACCGGCGACCGCCGCGAAGTCGCCGACGAGGTCGCGCGCCTTGCCGGCATCGACCGCGTGCTCGCCGAGCAGACACCCGAGGACAAGCTCGATGCGGTTCGGGCGATGATCGGCGCGCACGGCGAGAGCGGGGCCGTCGTCATGGTCGGAGACGGGATCAACGACGCCCCCGCCCTGGCGCTCGCCGACGTCGGCATCGCGATGGCGGGCAAGGGCGCCACGGTGTCGTCCGAGGCGGCCGACGTCGTCATCACCGTCGACCGCGCCGACCGCATCGCGCTCTCGATCCGCATCGGCCGCCGCTCCGTCCACATCGCCCGCCAGAGCGTCACCGTCGGGCTCGGGCTCTCGATCACGGCGATGATCGTCGCCGCGTTCGGCTACCTGCCGCCCGTGTGGGGCGCGCTGCTGCAAGAGGTGATCGACGTCGCGGTCATCCTCAACGCGCTCCGGGCGCTGCGCGGCTGATCCGCAGGCCGATCCGCGATCACCCCGATGCCACCGGGCAGGGCAGCCGCGAGGATGCGGCCAACGACAAGGAGGCGCTCCGATGAAGGTCAAGGACGTGATGACGACCGAGGTCGTGACGGCCACGCCCGGCATGTCGCTCAAGGAGGCCGCGGGCCTGCTCGCCGGTCGCGGCATCTCGGGCATGCCCGTCGTGGCAGAGGACGGCAAGGTGCTCGGCGTCATCTCCGAGGCGGACGTGCTCGTGAAGGAAGCGGAGGCCCGCCCGGCAGGCGGGCTGCTGCGCTGGCTCGCGATGCCGGATCCGGCCTGGGCGCAGCGCAGCGTCGCCGTCACCGTCGGCGAGGCGATGTCGGCGCCCGCGCTCACGATCACCCCGGGACGGCCGGTCGCCGAGGCCGCACGGGTGATGCTCGAAGAGGGCGTCAACCGGCTGCCCGTCGTCGACCGGGACGGGACGCTCGCGGGGCTCGTCAGCCGCGGCGACCTCGTGCGCGCGTTCGCTCGCAGCGACGAGGAGATCCGGCGCGAGATCGAGGAGGACGTGCTGCGCCGGGTGCTCTGGCTCGAGGAGGGCACCGTGCGCGTGTCGGTCGACGACGGAGCGGTGACGCTCAGCGGCGAGATGCCGACGGCCGACGACGCCCGCATCGCGTCGACCTTCGTCTCACGCGTTCCCGGGGTCGTGTCGGTCGCCTCGACGGTACGGCACCGCGCGGATCAGTAGCCCGCCGCGAAGCCGTCGCCGCGGCCGTCCGAGCCGCCGATCAGCCCCTCGCCGCAGCGCAGGATCATCTGGCCGACGCCGAACGGGTGCGGTGACGAGCCGCGGACGGCGTCATGGCCGAGCAGGCGCAGCCGCTCCGCGGCCTGCCACAACCCCGGCTCGAGCGTGACGACGCGACCGCCCTCGACGCGCCAGCGCGGGGCGTCGAGAGCAGCCTGCGGGTCGTCGCCGTGGTCGACGAGCCGCAGCAGAAGCTGGAAGTGGCCCTGCGGCTGCATCGGGCCCCCCATCACCCCGAACGGCCCCAGCATGCGCCCGCCCTCGAGCAGCATGCCGGGGATGATCGTGTGGTACGGGCGCTTGCCCGGCGCGAGCGCGTTGGGATGGCCGGGCTCGGCGGAGAAGCCGGCGGCGCGGTTGTGCAGCGAGACACCGGTGCCGGGGGCGACGACGCCGGAGCCGAACGACTCGTAGATGCTCTGGATCAGCGACACCGCCATGCCGTCGGCATCGACGGCGCACAGGTACGTCGTGCCGCCGCGCGGCAGCCGGAGCACCGGGTCGAGCGCCGCCGCCGGCCGCACGAGCGCCCGGCGCGCCGCCAGCCGCTCGGGAGCGAGGAAGTCGCCGGGGAGCGCGCCGTCGTGCACGACCGCCCGCGTGTCGGCGAGCGCGAGCTTCATCGCCTCGATCTGCGCGTGCAGGCCCGGCTCGAGACCGTCGTAGAGTGCGAGCGCGAGCAGCGCCGCCGCCCCCTGGCCGTTGGGCGGCAGCTCGCACACCTCGACACCGCGGTAGTCGTGCCGAAGCGGCTCGACCCACTCCGTCCGGTGCTCGGCCAGGTCGCTCTCCTCGAGCCACGTCGCCGACGCGATCGCCGCCGCCACCGGTCCCTCGTAGAACGCCTGCGGGCCGCGCTCGGCGATGCCCCGCAGCGTCGCGCCGAGCTCGGGAAGCCGATAGCGCTCGCCCACGCGGGGCGCGGGCCACGGCGCACGCTCCGCCCGTGCCCACTTGTCCGCGATGCGCGCCGTGCACGCGAGGCCGCTCTCCGCGAGCGCGGCCGCCGGCGCCAACGCCGCGTCGAGCCCGAGCCGGCCGAAGCGCACGGCGAGGTCGGCCCACAGGCGCACGGCCCCCGGCACCGTCACCGACCGCGGCCCCGCCGCATCGGCGCGGTCGGCGTCGAGCACGGCCGGCGAGCGGCCGGAGCCGTTCGCCCCGTGGAGCGTCGCGCCGTCCCAGACCAGCGCGAACGCGTCCCCTCCCGGCCCGTTGTCGGTCGGCTCGGCGACGGTGAGCACGGCCGCGGCAGCGAGAGCCGCGTCGACCGCGTTGCCGCCGCGGTCGAGCGCAGCGAGGCCCGCGCGGGTCGCGAGCGGATGGCTCGTCGCCACCATCGCCTCCGCGGCCACGGCCGGCATCCGGCGCCAGCCGCTCGTGTGTGCCGAGCCCGGGCGGAACAGCGCGTCGAAGCCGATCTCCACGGCACGAGCATCGCACGTCGACGACGTCGACGGCCCGCGCTCCGGCCGACGGCTCCCTCTTCCCCTCGGCGCGCGGAACCTGTACCGTTGTCGATGTAAGTATGAGCTACACGGGAGCGATCACCTTCAAACGGGCCCGGACACCGCACTACGACGACCCGGTCGCCGTCGGCCGGCGCCTGCACGAGGCACGGGAGGCCGCCGCGATGAGCCAGCGCGAGCTCGCGTTCCCCGGGTGCAGCGCCGCCTACATCTCGCGCATCGAGCGCGGGGAGCGGATTCCGTCGCTCCAGGTGATGCGGGAGCTCGCGCGGCGGCTCGGCGTGTCCGAGGCGCTCCTCGCCTTCGGCCGCGACCCGATCGACTCCGGCGTCGCCTCCCGCGTGCGCGACGTCGAGGCCGCCGAGGCGAGCGGCGACGCCGCGGCCCGCACCCGCGCCTACCAGGCCCTGTCGCGGGCGGCGTCGAAGGCCGCTCGGGCGATCTCGAGCTAGCCGTCCTCCCGTAGGATCGCCCGGAGATGGGGCGCGATGCGGATATCGTCGTCGTCGGCGGCGGGATCACCGGGGTCGCGGCGGCCCGCGCCCTGGCGCAGGGCGGTCGCGCGGTGCTCCTGCTCGAGCAGTTCGAGCTGGGCCACGATCGCGGCTCGAGCCACGGCGGCTCCCGCATCTTCCGGCTCGCATACCCGGACGCCCACTACGTGCGCCTGGCGCAGGGGGCACGGGAGGGGTGGCGCGAGCTGGAGGCGGAGTGCGGGGAGACGCTCATCGTCACGGCCGGCGCGCTCGACTTCGGGCCGATCGCGCTCGAGCACGCGCGTGCGCTCGCATCCTGCGGCGTCCGCTACGAGCTCCTCGACGGGCGCGACGTGAGCATGCGCTGGCCGATCGACGCCGACCCGGGCGAACCGGTGCTCTACCAGCCGGACGGAGGCACGACGCTTGCCGACCGCGCGCACGCCGCATTCGCCGCGGCGGCGCGGCAGAGCGGCGCCGAGATCCTCGAGAACACTCCCGTGACGGAGATCGAGCTCGGCCCCGGCGTCGTGCGCGTGCACACGGCGCGCGAGGAGATCGTCGCCCGCGCGGTCGTCGTCGCCGCCGGAGCCTGGGCGCAGGCGCTGCTGGCGCCGCTTCGCATCGAGCTCGCCGTCGTACCGACCCGCGAGACCGTGACCTACTTCGACCTTCCCGGCGCTCTCGAGCTACCGACCGTCGTCGACGACGCGGTACCGGACGCTCGCGCCCACGGCCTGCGACGCCCCGGCCTGATCAACTACGCCCTGCCGGCGCCCGGCATCGGCCTCAAGTGCGGCCTCCATCATGCGGGCCCGCCCGCCAACCCGGACGAGCGCGGCGAGCCCGACGAAGCGGTCGTGCGCTGGGCGTCGACCTGGGTCGCACGCCGCTTCCCGGAGGTCGATCCCTCGCCGGTCGGCGCGGAGACCTGCCTCTACACGAGCACCGCCGACGAGAGCTTCGTCCTCGAGCGCCACGGCCGCGTCGTCGTCGCCTCCGCCTGCTCGGGCCACGGCTTCAAGTTCGCGCCCCTGCTCGGACGCACGATCGCGGCGATGGCGCGCGACGCGGCCGGCTGAGGCGCGACGCTACTTCGTCGTGCTCTGCACGACGTACGCGGCGACGTCCTGGATCTGCTGCCCGCTGAGCCGATCGTCGAACTTCGGCATCGCACCGACGCCGTTCGTCACGCGCGCGACGACGAGGTCCCGCGACAGGCTCGCGTTGCCGTCGAGCGACGGGCCGACGTTGCCTGACGCCCCCGCCGCGGCGAACGTGTGACAGGCCCCGCAGCCCGCAGCGGCGAACACCTCCTTGCCCTTCGCCGGGTCGCCCGCGGCCGTCCCACCGCCGCCCGTCGTCGCCGGCGCCGTCACCGTCGTCGCGCCGCCGCCCTTCCCGTACTCGCGCCCGACGAGATAGCCGCCCAGCGCGAAGACGAACGCGAGCGAGAGCGCGGTGAGCACGAGCGCGCCCTCGGCCGCGGGCACGGTCCAGTCGCGCGGCGGGGCGGGCTCGGGGATGCCGCGCTCGTCGAACGTGGCGATGCCGGCCTTGCCGCGCAGCGTCTGCAGCACGTTCCAGAAGAAGAGCGCCTGCACGGCCGCCAGCAGGACGACGAAGCCGAGCGAGACCCGCGTCAGCGTGTCGTACTCCGACGGCAGCACGGCCCAGCGCCGCGGAGCGCCGTCGAGGCCCTGGACGAGCCAGAGCCCGAAGAAGGCCGTGCCCACCCCGAACGTCGTCCACACGTGGATCCACGCAAGCCGCTCGCTGTAGAGCGCCTTCCCGGAGAGCTCGGGCAGCAGCGCGTAGGTGGCGCCGAACACGACCAGGCCGATGTTGAGCATCGCCATGTGGTGGAAGTGGCCGACGATCCAGAGCGTGTTGTGGACCGCGACGTCGAGGGCGATGGTCGCGTTGACGACCCCGGACAGCCCGGCGAGGAGCCAGCCGACGAGGCCCAGGAACAGCGCGGTCGAGGCGGGCGTCCAGCGGAATCGCGAGCGGTAGATCGTGAACGCCAGGCTGTACAGGGACAGCGCCGACGGCAGCACGAGCGCGAACGTGATCGGCTGCATCGCCGTGTTGATCTGCGCCTGCGGGGTGCCGCTCGGGTAGTCGAGGTAGAGGTGGTGCGCCCACACGAACACGTTCGCGATCACGGCGACGGTCCACGCGACGGCGATCACGTGCCCGGCGACGAGATCGCGGCCCGCGTAGCGAGGGATGAGCCAGTAGTAGGCGGCGACGGCCGGGAAGAGGAGCAGGTAGACGACCGGGTGGCCGAACCACCAGAGGATGTTCTTCGCGAGGAGGACGTTCGCGTCCCCCACGATCCCCATCGACTGGAAGATCTGCCAGACGAGCAGGCCGGCGAGCGGCAGCGTCGCGATGATCATGTCGAGGCCGATCACCGCGAGCGGGATCACGGGGTACGGCACCGGCTTCCGGTTCGTCGCGAACGTCTTCGGCATCAGGAAGCCCCAACCGAACGAGATGCCGAGCCGCTTCGCGACGGAGCTCGAGACGCTGTGCAGCGCCTCGCGGTTCGTCACGGTGTGCAGGATCCCGAAGCACCAGGTGACGATCGCGAGCCCGGCCAGCAGGACCGAGAAGGAGAACAGGCCCGTCGCCCAGTCGCCCCAGTTGCCGGAGCCGTAGAACGGCAGCGGGTAGAGGAACACCCATGACGCGCCGAAGCCCATGAAGATCGTCGTCACGATCACGCCCGCGACCCCCAGCACCATCAGCCACCATGTCACGCGCGCCATGGCGAGGCCGAACCCGCGCACCGGGAAGCCGGCGCCGGCGAGGATCCACCACGAAAGCCCCATCACGGCGAAGCCCGCCCAGCCGACGAAGGCGCCGAGACCGTGCGCGGTCATCAGCGCGTACCAGAAGTTGTCGCCGACGCGTGCCTGCGGAACCGCCTGGCTCCAGCGCAGGACGACCCCGAGGAGGCCGGACGCGGCCAGGATCGCCGTCGACGCGCCCACGTAGCGAAGCGTGAGGCCGCGGGCGATGCCCCTGTCGCGCTCGTCGATCACGCCGGCCGCACCTCGAAGCTCGTCTTCATGAGATGGTGCTTGACGCCGCAGAACTCGAGGCACAGCACCGTGTAGGCGCCGGGCTTCGCGAAGGTGTGCACGAGCTTCTGCGTGCGACCGGGAACGACCTGCGCCTGGAACAGCAGCGTGCCCGACGGGTCGTAGACGCCGAAGCCGTGGTTGACGTCCGTGGAGGTCACCAGGAACTCGACGGGGCGACCGGTGACGATGCCGTCGGGCGCGTCGACCGCCCACGCGAACTGCACGCCCGTCACGCGCACGACCTGCTTGCGCGGCCCGGCGCTCTCGCCGTAGGGCGTGTAGAAGATCGTCCCCATCAGCAAAGCGAACAGGGCGAGCACGACGACGACGAGCCAGGTGCTCTCCCGCCGCGACCACGCGGGGGTGCGATCCTCGTCGAGGGGCCGCGTCGTCGAGCGCCACACGGCGAGCGCGACCGCGCCGCCGATCACGACGGCTACCGCGTACGCGACGGTGATGATGGTCGCCGTCTGGCTCACGCGCACCATCCTCGGCGCCGGCGGGTCGGCGCGGCATCGGGCATTCGCCCCGTCTCTGCTGCGGGTTTCCCGCAAGTGTCGACGCGGGCGCACGGATGCGCGCAGCCCGCGCGGCGCGCAAGATCGTGGACATGGGCACGATCGTCGTCGCGACCGACGGATCGGAGGCGGCGAGCGCCGCTCTCGCAGAGGCGGTTGCGCTCGCGCGCCACAGCGGCGACGACATCGCCGCGATCACCGTGTGGCAGGCGCTGCAGGGTGACTTCGGGCTCGCCTTCCCCGCCACCGCGCTGCTCGACGAGCTGCTCGACGCGGAGCGGAATCACGCGATCGCCACGCTCGAGCTGGCGCTCGATCACGGCCGCGAGCACGGGGTCGCGGTGCGCACGCGGCTCGCCACCGGCGACCCGGCCGAGCAGATCTGCGCATTCGCCGAGGAGGTCGGCGCCCGGCTCGTTGCGGTGGGCACGCACGGCTACGGGACGGTGGCGACGCTGCTGCTCGGAAGCGTCTCGGGAGCGGTGATCCGGAAGGCCCCGTGCCCGGTGCTGGTCGTGCGTGCTCCCGAGCAGGCGCAGGAGAGGCCCCGCAAGGGTCGCGCGGCCGCCGCGGGCCGGGCGGCCGGCTAGGCACCCACGCGGCGCACCGAGGCGACGCACGTCGTCGGCGTCGTCCACGGCTCGAGTCGCTCGAGCGCGACCGGCGCGCCGAGCTCCTCGAAGGCGCCCTCGATGATGCCCTCGTGCAGCGCGCAGACGGTGCGCGGGTAGCGCAGCGCGAGCTCCCGGAAGGGGCAGCGGCCCATCACGATGCGGTCGCGGCCGAGCTCCGGCGCGAAGCCACGGCGGCGCAGGAGCGACGCCACGCGCTCGAGGCCCGCCTCGGCCGTGGCCGGCTGCCCGGGCTCGAGGCGCTCGACGAGCACGTGCCCCCAGCTGCGGCCGGCGGCGGCGGCGAGGCCGTCGCCGTCGGGAAGCGGCTCGAGCAAAGAGGCGAGCGCCGAGGCGAGCATCTCGTGCTCGCGCTCCGCCTCGTCGGGCACGGCGCTGAACAGGCGTCGCGGCCGACCGGGTCGCGTTCGGCGCTCCACCACGGCGTCGACGAGGCCGGCCTCGCCGAGCACGTCGAGATGCGCCCGCACCGTGTTCGGATGCAGGGAGAGGACGCGTGCGAGCTCGTCGGCCGAGAGCGGGCGCGCCGACCCGCGCAGGTGCTCCAGCAGGCGCGTGCGCGCGGGCTCTGCAAGCGCACGGTGGCGTCGCGTTTCTCCGTCCACAGCTGGATCTTCGAGGCGCCCGCCGCGCCGCGCATGGGGGGAAGCCCGCAATCGCGATCGGCGCCTCCCCGGATGTGAGCGCGGGGCTGTTCTTCCACTCTGCGATGGAGAAACACCCGTCCTCGGAAGGAGCAGCAATGAAGACTCTCATGCTTGGGCTCGGCGCTCTCGTCGCCGCCGTCGTGATCCTCGTCGCCGCCGTCGTCGCGTCGAATCGGGCCCTCGACGACGACGTCTCGCCGGCGGCCGCTGGCAGCGGGCACGAGAACACGGCGAACGCCTCTGCGACGACGCCGAAGGGCCAGAGCTTCGCCGGCGTCGCGCCGGAGAACGCGAAGGAGCTCGCCCTCGCGCACAAGCCCTACCCCGCGGAGCTCCCGCCCCTGACCCCCGGACCCGTCGTGAAGGTGCGCATGGTGCTGAAGGACGTGACGATCCAGATCGCCCCGGGCGTGTCGTACCAGGCGTGGGGCTTCGAGGGCGGCGCGCCCGGTCCGATCGTGCACGCGCGCCAGGGCCAGACGGTGGAGATGACGCTCACGAACGACGGCGCCATCCCGCACTCGATCGACTTCCACGCGGCGAGGATCGCGCCCAACGAGGCGTTCGTCGACGTGATGCCGGGGAAGTCCTTCACCTTCCGCTTCAAGGCGGACGACCCGGGCGTCTTCATGTACCACTGCGGCACCAAGCCCGTGCTCGCCCACATCGCGAACGGCATGTACGGCGCCATCGTCGTCGACCCGGCGACTCCCCTGCCGAAGGCGGACAAGGAGTACGTCCTCGTCGCCGGCGAGTGGTACCTGGGCAGCGACGGGCTCGACACGCCCGCACAGCTCGACATGAACAAGGCGCGGGCGATGATGCCCGACTGGACGGCGTTCAACGGCTACGCCCACCAGTACGTCGAGCACCCGCTCACCGCCGATCCGGGCGACCTGGTGCGGTTCTACGTCGTCGACGCCGGGCCGAGCCTGACGACCGCGTTCCACGTCGTCGGCACCGTCTTCGACAACGTCTACCCCAACGGGGACATGAACCCGGCGCACGTGCTGAACGGCGTCCAGACCGTCGACGTGCCCGCGGGAGGCGGCGGCGTGTTCGAGGTGAAGATCGACGAGCCGGGCCTCTACCCGTTCGTCTCGCACGCGTTCGCGCACGTCGATCTCGGCCAGGTCGGCCTGCTCGAGGTCGGGAAGCCGAAGGAAGCGGCGTCGCAATAGCGCATCCGCTTCGCGCCCGCGCCACGGGTGCCGGCGGACGTCCCTGGAGGATTCGCGGCGGCGCGACCGTCACGGATCCTCCAGGAGGCCGTTCGCGAGCGCGTAGCGCACGAGCTCGGCGCGCGTGCCGAGCCCGAGCTTCTGCATGATGTGCGCTCGGTGCGTCTCGGCGGTCCGCACCGAGATGAAGAGCGTCCTGGCGATCTCCTGGTTCGTGTGCCCGAGGGCGAGCAGGCGCAGGACCTCGCGCTCGCGATCCGACAGCGGGTCGCTGGCGGCACGGCGGGCAGCCTCGACCTCGGCCTGGGCGAGGCGCGCGCCGAGCGTCGGGTGCACGTAGCGGCCACCGGCGGCGACCTCTCGCACCGCCTGCACGAGCTCGGCGTCGGCGGCCTCCTTGAGCATGTACCCGCTCGCGCCCGCCGCGAAGGCCTCGCGGACGTAGGACGGGTCGTCCTGCATGGACAGCACGAGCACCCGCCCCTTCGACGCCTCGATCGTCTCCGCGCACGCCTCGATGCCGCTGCGGCCCGGCATCACGACGTCGAGCAGGACCACGTCGGGCTTCTCGAGCCGTGCCGCGCGCACGCCCTCGTCCGCCGATCCCGCCTCGGCCACGACCTCGACGTCGTCCTCGCGCTCGAGCAGCAGGCGGAGCCCGGTGCGGACGATCGGGTGATCGTCGACGATGAGCACCCGGATGCTCATCGGATCGGCAGCCCCAGCAACAGGGTCGTGCCGGCGCCGGGCGCGGACTCGACCGACAGCGTGCCGTCGAGCAGCTCGACGCGCTCCCGCATCCCGAGCAGGCCGAGGCCGCCGCCGCGTGGCGCAGCGGGCTCGAATCCCCGACCGTCGTCCTCGATCACGACCGACACCATCTCATTCTTTCGCGTCAGCACGACGCTGACGTGGTGTGCGTCCGCGTGCTTGACCGCGTTCGTGAGCGCCTCCTGCACGATGCGATAGACCGCCGTCTCGAGCTCGGGCTCGAGGCGCTCGTCGCCGAGCCGCGCCTCGACCTGCACGTCGAGGCGGCTCCCCTCGCGCACCGTCTGGCCGAGACGCCTGAGCGCCGGCACGAGACCGAAGTCGTCGAGGGCCGAGGGGCGCAGCTCGACGGCCAGGCGCCGCACGTCCTGCAGGGTCGAGACGACGAGCTCGCGCAGGTCGGCGGCGGCGGCGCGCGCGTCGCCGAGCGACTCCGCGCGCTCCACCACCGCGAGCCCGAGCAGGATCGACGTCAGCGCCTGGCCGGTCTCGTCGTGGAGCTCGCGCGCGAGGCGCCGCCGTTCCACCTCCTGGGCGAGCACCGCCCGCCGCAGCGCGTCGCGCTCGACGCGCCGTGCGTTCTCGATCGCGACGGCCGCCTGAGCGGCGAGGAGCGTGACGATCTCCTCGTCCTCCTCCGTGAACGCGTCCGCCCCCTGCTTCTCCGCCAGATAGAGGTTGCCGAACGCCACGCCTCGCGTCATCACGGGCACGCCGAGGAAGGATCGCATCGGAGGGTGGTTGGCCGGGAACCCGACCGAGCGGGGATCGCGCGTGAGGTCGTCGAGGCGGAGCACCCGGGCATCGTGGATGAGAACGCCGAGGATGCCGCGGCCACGCGGCGGCTCGCCGATCGCCTTGCGCTCGGCATCCGTGACACCGTGCGTGACGAAGCGCTCGAGCTCCGTCCCGGCCCGGTCGATCACGCCGAGCGCGGCGTAGCGGGCATCCGTGAGCTCGGCCGCGATGGTCACCAGCTTCTGCAGGATGACGTCGAGCGACAGCTCGGACGTGATCGCGATGCCGGCATCGACGAGGGCGCGTCTGCGGTTGTCGCGATCCACGCCGGGATTATCACGGTCCCCGCGCGCGCGGACACGGCCGTAGGCAGACTTCGGGGATGCCACCCGTGCCGAGGCCGCCGGCCACGCGAAGGGGTCCCGACCGGAACCTCGTGCTCGCGATCGCCGTCGCGGCGCTCGTCGCGGCGGCGCTGATCGTCGGCAGCATCGTCCTCTCCGGCGGTGGCGGCACGAGCACCGCGCCGGCACAGGGCTCGACGGAGGGACGGACGACCGGAGCCGGAGCCTCGGGCGGCATCGCCTTCCTCGACGGCATCCCCCAGCACGGCACCGTGCTCGGCAACCCGGACGCCACGGTACGGCTACTCCAGTACGAGGACCTGCAATGCCCCATCTGCCGCCGCTACACCGAGGACGCGCTGCAGACGATCGTCGAGGAGTACGTCAGGCCGGGCAAGGTGAAGCTCGACTTCCGCGGCCTCGCCTTCCTCGGCGCGGACTCCGACAAGGCGCTCCGCGTCGCCCTCGCGGCGGGCAGGCAGAACAGGCTCTGGCACGTCGTCGAGCTCTTCTACCGGGAGCAGGGCGAGGAGAACAGCGGCTGGGTGACCGACGCGAAGGTCGACGAGATCCTCGGCCGCGTGCCGGACCTCGACGCGGCGAAGGTGAAGCGCGACGCGCACAGCGCCGGGATCGCGAAGGAGATCGCCGCCGTCGCGGCCGAGGCGGCCCGGCGCCGCGTCCCCGGCACGCCGTGGTTCTACATCGGCGTCGGGGCCGGCGAGCCGTACGAGCTGCAACCGGCGTCGCTGACGCCGGACGCCTTCCGGCCGGCGCTCGACGGCGCGCTGCAGGGATGAGCCCGGGCCGGAGCGGCCGCGACGGAGGATGAGCGACCGCGCGCTGCGGCTCGCCCTGCTCGGCGTCTCGGCCGCAGGCGTCGCGGTCGCCGGGTACCTGACCGCCGTCCACTACCGGCCGGCGGCGCTCATCTGCACGGGAGGAGGCGGCTGCGAGACCGTGCGGGAGTCGGAGTACGCCGTGCTCGCGGGCGTCCCGGTCGCCGTGCTCGGCCTCGCGGCCTGGGCGGCGGCGCTCGCGCTGACCCTGTGGGGGTCGGAGCTCGCGCGCACGCTCACCGCGGCGCTCGCGCTGTCGGCGGCCGCCTTCGCCGCCTACCTCGTGCTGCTGCAGCTGTTCGTGATCGACGCGGTCTGCGTCTGGTGCATCGTCAACGACGTCGTGCTCGTGCCGCTGCTGGCCGTGCTGGCGCTGCTGCGACTGCGGACGGCCGGGTCGCGCGGCGAGGGCTAGGTCATCGGCACCTGGCGCAGGATGCTCGACTCGATGCGGTCGAGGATCTCCGTCAGGCTGTCGCCCGTGGCGGTGATGCCGTGGTTGCGCAGGCCGATCACCGCGTGCGCGGGATCGGGCTCGCGGGCGATCAGCGCGGCGACGGACTCGGCCAGCTCCTGCGTTCCGCACGGATAGTTGATGTCGGTGGCGGCGATGCCCTCCATCCAGGCGTGCACGTGCAGGATCGCGCCGACGTCCGGGTGCGCCCGGTAGATCATCCAGTGCTCGATCGCGTCGACGGACACGCGCCGCGGCTCGATCCCGGGCGGCACGCTGATCATCATCTTCGCGTTCGGCTCGTCGTAGCCGGTCACGAGCAGGATGTCGCGGCCGGGGACCTCGAGCCGGGACTTGTCGACGCCGCTCGCGCTCATCCAGAACCGCGTCGCGTCCTTGCGGGCCGACAGGTTGCCGTAGGAGAGGCCGCCGACCTGGTAGAGGCGCATCACGTGGCGCAGGTCGCGCTCGTCGAGGTACTCGTGCACCGGGAACGGCGCGGGCAGCAGGTCGAGCTCCTGCATGCGCTTCCCGCCGGCGGCGATGTCCGCCGTGACCTCGTCGCCGTCCCACAGCTCGGGCTCGAGATCGGGGACGAACTCGTTGTCGATGACGAGCTTCGACTTCGCGAGCGGCGCCAGCCGCTCGAACACCTCGGCCGGGTCGTCGGAGATCTTGTAGGTGCCGCGCTCCATCGTCGTGAACCAGACGCCCTTGCCGGGCACGTGGAGGACGACGACGTTCGCGAGCGTGCGGACGAGGTTCGGGTAGCTCGTGCGCAGCACGTCCTCCGGCTCGTCCTCGAGCTCGTAGAAGGACGCCGAATAGGTGCCGCGCGACGAGCGGCGGAACGCCTTCGGGTCGGCGGGGTCGAACATGTTGAGCACGAAGTCGGCCTCGGCGTGGTCGTCGACCCGCACGAACCCGTCGGCCTCGAAGGCCTCGCCGATCGACCGCACCCAGGCCTCGTGGCCGGGAGAGGTCGCCGTTCCCCAGATCGCGTATCTCCGCATGGCCGCAGTCTATCGCTCGCGGAGGCGCCGGGCCGGTGCTCGCCGGCCGGCGCCTCCGCGAGCGCGACGGACGACCTAGCGAACGTAGAAGTCGACGAACTGCCCGGCCTTGTAGTGCCCCGGCAGGTTGCAGAGCAGCGAGTAGTGGCCCGCCTTGAGCGTCAGCGTCAGCTTCTTCGTCTCACCCGGCTTCACCGAGCCGATCTCGCCGACGTTCCCGTCCTCGGCCGCCTCGGCGCCCTTGAGCAGGCTGCCCGCCGGCTTCGCGGTCTTGAGGACGACGAACTCGTGCTCGACCTTGCCCGTGTTCTTGACCGAGAACGTGACCTTGCCTGCCGGCGCCCCCTGCGCCGCCGGCAGGATGTTGAACTCGTTCAGGCCGACCGCCACCGTCTTCTTCGTGGTCACCGCGCCCGCCGTCAGAGCTCCGACGGAGACTGCGGCGACGCTGGCCGCGACGACGAGTACCGGAAGCTTGCGCATAGTGGTGCACTCCTCTGTGTGGTGTTGACAGTCCCGACGGTAGATCCGGCACCGCAGGGGCCGCATCGGTGTCCACGCTGAGCGAGCGTGGGGGTTTTCCCCCAGGTGGAGCGCTACCGGAACAGATCGCGCTCCCGCGGCATGAGGAGGTCGACGCCGCGGCCGTCGCCCGGGGCCCGCACGCCGCGCACGATCGCCGCCGGCACGCCGGCCGCCTTTCCCATCACGAGCTCGGCGGCGCCGGCGATCTCGTCGGCGACGGCGATCAGCGTCGAGCGCAGCTCGTAGCCGCGGGAGTCGCGCGTGCCGCGCAGGTCGCGCAGCGCCGCGATGCCCGCGATGCCGAGGGCGACGTCGGTCGTCCCCTGCCGCCAGGCCCGCCCGAAGGAGTCGCTCACGATCACCCCGGGAGCAACGCCCGTGCGCCGCTCGATCTCCTCGCGCAGGCGCGCGGCGGAGCGGTCGGGGTCGACGGGCAGCAGGATCAGCGTCCCCGGCCCCTTCGCGTTGGAGGCATCGACGCCGGCCGAGGCGCAGACGAACCCGTGGCGGGTCTGCGCGATGACGAGCGGCGGGCGGGAGCGCACGATCTCCGCCGACTCCTGGAGGATCACCTCCACCTGGCGCGGATCGCCGTCGGCGCCCGCGAGCTCCGCCGCCAGCGCGGAGGGCTCGACGTCCTCCAGGTGGACGACCCGGCCTTCGACCTTCGAGACCGCCTTCTGCGCGACGACCACGATGTCCCCCGGCTCGAGCCCGCCCACCCGCGCCGCCGCCGCAGCGATCAGATGTCCCAGGTCGTCGCCGTGCTCGAGCTCGGGCAGGCCGGCGAGGCCGATCACGCGAACGTCGGCGGGCGCCCGAGCATCGTGGTGATTCAAGACGACGTCTCGTGCGGCGCTCAGCGAGCGTCGACGCCGGTGATGCGCAGGCCGGCGTGCGCCTTGTAGCGCCTGTTCACGTTGACGATCACCGCGGTCATCCCCTCGAGCGCGCGGGCGCTCGCGAGTGGACCGGCGTCGACGGCCCGGCCGGAGGTGACCTTGCCGGCGAGCTCGAGCGCGAGCGCCTTCGCGTCGGCGTCGTCGCCGCACACGAGCGCATCCTCGTCGGGGGCGACCTCGCCGCCGAGGTTCGACGCGGCGAGCGAGTGCAGCCCGGCGACGACCGGGCCGTCGACGACATCCTGGATGCGCTGCGCGATCGACGTCGCCTCGGCAGTCGGGAGCACGCCCTCCTTGCTGAACACGAGCTCCGCGGCGACCGACAGCAGCGGCGTCGTGCCGATGGCCTCGCGCAGCGAGCGTGCGGTGTCGACGGCGCCGTCCGCCTTGGTCGCCAGCACGACGAGGTCGGCGGCACGCGCGGCGTCCTCGTTCGTCGCCCCGTCCACGCCGAGGCCGGCGGCGACCGCGCGCGCGCGCTCGGCGTCCCGCGAGCCGATGACGACGTCGTAGCCCGCCTCGCGCAGGCGCACGGCGAGGGCCGTGCCGAAGCCGCCGGTACCGCCGATCAGGCCGATCTTCACGATGCTGCCTCCAGTGTGGTCAGTGCGACCCGGCGGGCCGCCTCGCGGTCTGTCATCAGGGTGTCGGCGACGACGACCGGAACCTCGCCGGCGCCGGGCGCGTCCGCACGGTCGATCACGAGCGCGTCGAGCAGATCCTCGTAACAGTTTGTTACATGAGCTGGGGTCGTGCCGCCGGCCATGCGCGTGAGCATACGGTCGAGCGGGCCCCTGACGGCGCGGCCGCCGACGAGCGGGCTGACGGCGACGCAGCGGACCGCCCGCGTCGCGAGGGCTTCGCGGATCCCCGGCACGGCCAGGATCGGGTGGATCGACACGTACGGGTTGCTCGGTGCGATCACGATCGCGTCGGCGGCGGCGAGCGCGTCGAGCACGCCGGGCGCGGGACGGGCCTCCCGCGCGCCCTCGAACACGAGCGCGTCGACCTCGTCGCGATGGCCGCGGGCGACGAACCACTCCTGGAAGGGGAGCGTCCCCGCAGGGGTGACGAGGAAGGTGCGCAGGCGATCGTCGCTGGCGGGGACGAGCCGCGTCGCGAGGCCGGCCGCCTCGACGAGCCGCGCCGTCACCGCCGACAGCGGCTCTCCCGCACGCAGCGCCTGGGAGCGGACGAGGTGGAGGCCGATGTCGAGGTCGCCGAGCATGAACCAGCCCTCGCCTCCCCAGGCCCGCGCCGAGGCGAGCGCGTTCCAGGTCTCCCCCGCACGGCCCCAGCCGCGCTCGCCGTCGTTGAGGCCGGCGAGCGCGTACAGGACCGAGTCGAGGTCGGGTGAGACGTGCAGGCCGAGCACCTCGAGGTCGTCACCGACGTTGCCGATCACGGTCAGCGCGCCGGGGTCGAGCACGTCGTGGAGGCCCGCGGCGAGCTTGGCCCCGCCGACGCCGCCGCTGAGGAGCACGACCTTCATGCGACCGCCTCGCACACCGCGCGCGTGCGCGGCCCCGCGCGGAGCCCCACCCGGTCGAGATCGTCGAGCGTGTCCACGTCGTCCTGCAGGTTCGGCAGCCCGAGATCGTGGTGGACGAGGCCGAGCGCCGAGGCGTGGGCCCTGAACTGCGCGGCGCTGCCCGGCCCGTAGAGCGGCCGGAACGCCTCCGCGTAGGGGAGGCCGAGCGCGTTCGTCGTACCGTCGCGGGCCGCGACGATCGCGACGGCGCCGCCCCGCGGCGCGATCGCGAGGGCCGCGAGGTCGGAGGGCCGCAGGCGCGGCACGTCGGCGTTGACGACGAGGCAGACGCCGTCGACTCCCGCGAGCGCCGCCAGCACCGCGGCCCCCTGGCCGCCCCCCGGGTCGGCGACGACCTCGACCGCGAGCGCCTCCGCCACGACCGCCGCCGCGCCGTCGTCGGTCACGAGCCGCACGCGATCGGCGTAGCAGGCAGCCGCTTCGAGCACGTCGCCGAGCATCGCGAGCGCGACCTCGACGCGAAGCTCGGCCGGCAGCCGGCTCTTGCCGCCGGAGCGGAACGGGACGACGACGGTGGGCATGCGCTGAGAGTAGACACAGAGTCGTCACACGCTCGTCACGTGTCGCGACGTCGCGCGAACGCGTGACGCGCATGGTCGATATCCCGGCGCGGGAGCGGCCGCCGGCGTCAGGCTGCGTGCGAGGGGGCGCCGGGGCCGGAGGTGGCCCACTCGTGCACCTCGAACCAGTGCGTTCCGGTGAGAGCGGCCGCGACCTCGGCATCCGTATGGGTCGCGTTGTAGACGTGATGCTCGAGGTCGCAGCAGATGTCGATCTCGCCGAGCGAGGAGTGCGAGATCCTGGACAGCACGTCGAACGGCAGCTGCGCCTCCGCGACGGTCATGTGCTTGAACTGCAGGTCGGGCGCGATCTGCATCAGCTCGGGCCAGTCGGGACAGGTCTTGTAGCTCATCGGCTCCACCGTTTCGCGTCGCTGCTCCAGGTTCCTCCGAGACGGACGAGGCCACGCTCGTCCCCGTCAGGGTAGACGAGGAAGCCGAGCGCGTCGTCGAGCTGGTGCAGCGTGCGACCGTCGGCCGAGACGAGCCCGAGGCGCACGTGCAGCCGCCCGAACGCGAGCGGCGGCCGCTCGACGTCGAGGCGGACGTCGAAGCGCCCGGGCGCGGCCGGCCAACCGACGGACGCGGTGTCGAGCGTGTCCTCGGCGACGAGCAGCCCGGTCGTGTCGCGGATCTGGAGATGGAGCGCGGGGGCGGGAAGCTGCTCGTGCGCCTCGATCGAGACGGCGACGGCGATCGGCTCTCCGGCGAGGAACTGCTCGCGCTCCTCGCCGGCGGCCCCGAGCAGCCGGGCGCCGACGATCTCGGCCTCGCCGCTGCCCCATTCGCGCAAGCCGCCGCCGCGCTCGGCCGGGTCGAGGTCGTCTGCGAGCAGGCGGCGGTAGCGGACGATCGCCTCGTGCGTCGGGCCGTCGTACACCTTCTCGCCGTCGCAGAGGAGCAGCGAGCGCTCGCACAGGCGCTCCACCGCCCGCGCGTCGTGCGACACGAACAGGATCGTGCCGCCGCCGTTCTTGAACTCGGCGATGACGCCGAAGCACTTGCGCTGGAAGTTCTCGTCGCCGACCGCGAACACCTCGTCGAGCAGCAGCACGTCCGCCCGCAGGAAGGCGGCGATGGCGAACCCGAGGCGCATCGCCATGCCGGACGAGTAGGTGCGCAGCGGCCGGTCGATCGCATGCTCGAGCTCGGCGAAGGCGACGATCTCGTCGAAGCGCTCGCTGATCTCGGCGCGGCGCAGCCCCTGGATCGAGCCGTTCAGGAACACGTTCTCGCGCCCGCTGAAGTCGGGGTGGAAGCCGGCGCCGAGCTCGAGCAGCGAGCCGATGCGGCCGCCCACCTCGACGCGTCCCGCCGTCGGCTTGATGATCCCGGCCAGCACCCGCAGCAGCGTCGACTTGCCGGAGCCGTTGCGGCCGACGAGCCCGACCGCCTCGCCCGGGCGGATCTCGAGCGAGACGTCGCGGAGCGCCCATACGTCGTGGCCGCCGGTGCGCCCGCGCGCGACGAGGAGCTCCTTCAGGGTGCGGGTCTCGCGTGCGTGCACGCGGAAGCGGCGCGAGACGGCGTCGGCGAGGATCGACCCGGGCCTCACGCGGGCACCGGAGCCGCCGAGCGCTCGCGCACGAGCGCGGCGAGCCGCGTCAGGGTGTCGGCGTCGACCGACGGGAGCACGCCGTGACCGAGGTTGAAGATGTGCCCCGGCCGGCCGGCGGCCCGCGCGAGCACGTCGAGCGCCTCCGCCTCGATGCGCTCCCAGGGGGCGAGCAGGACAGCCGGATCGAGGTTCCCCTGTACGGCGCGGTCGGGCACCCTGTCCCAGCCGGCGTCGAGCGGGATGCGCCAGTCGAGCCCGATCACGTCGCCGCCGGCGGCGGCCATCTCCTCGAGCAGCGTCGCCGTGCCGGTGCCGAAGTGGATCGTGGGCACGTCGACGGCCGCCAGGATGCGAGCCGAGTAGGGCGCCACGTACGTGCGGTAGTGGGCCGGCGACAGCGCCCCCACCCACGAGTCGAACAGCTGGATCACGTCCGCGCCGGAGCGCGCCTTCGCCGCCACGTAGGCGGCGAACGTGTCGGCGAGCCTGGCGAGCAGCGCATGCCAGACGGCGGGTTCGGTCAGCATCAGCCGCTTCGTGACGGCGAACTCGCGGCTCGGCCTGCCCTCGACGAGGTAGCCGGCGACGGTGAACGGCCCTCCGCAGAAGCCGACGACCGCCTGGTCGGGGCGGAGCGCGCCGCGGACGAGGCGCACGGCCTCGAGCACCGGCGCGAACGCCTCCTCCGGATCGGGCACGCGCAACGCCTCCACGTCGGCCATCGTGCGCACCGGCCTGTCGACGACCGGGCCGACCCCCTCGACGAGCCTGACGTCGAGGCCCATGCCGAGCACGGGGGTCATGATGTCCGCGAACATGACGGCGGCGTCGACGTCGTGGCGCCGCACCGGCTGCAGCGTCACCTCGGCGCACAGCTCGGGCGTGCTGGCGACCTCGAAGAACGCGTGCTTCTCGCGGATCGCGCGGTACTCGGGCAGCGAGCGGCCCGCCTGGCGCATGAACCACACCGGCGTTCGCTCGACGGGCCCGCGCCGGGCGGCGCGCACCAAGAGGGGCTCGGCCACACGGCTAGAGTAGCCCCACCGTGGAGCGCGTCGGCGAGCATCCCGTCCCGCCCGGGCCGCTCGCGCCCCGCTGGCGGGCCTGGTCGCTCGAGCCGCCGCGGGCGGGAGCCCCCGGCCGCGCGCGCGTCGCGCTCGAGAACGCGGGCAGCGCCGCCTGGCACTCGCACGGCGATACGGGCGTGCAGCTCGCCTACCACTGGCTCGACCCGCTCGGCAACCCGATCGTGTGGGACGGCGAGCGCACCGCGTTCCCGCGTCCGGTCGCCCCGGGCGAGACGGTCGAGCTCGACGTGCCCGTGCGCGCGCCCCGGCCGCCGGGGCCCTACCGGCTCTCGTTCGACCTCGTCGAGGAGCACCGCTTCTGGTTCTCGGAGATCGGCTGCGCCACGCTCGACATCGCGGTGGAGGTGGCACCGCGGATCGCGGCGCGCACGCTCGCCGTGCGGGTCGCGGGCGGCGCGCATGCGCAGACGAGCGCGGCGCTCGCCGCGCAGGAGGAGCCCGTCGTCGACGGCGACGCCGAGGCGGTCGCGTATCTCGTCGCGGGAGCGCTGCCGGCACCCGACTGGTCGCGGCGCCTGCTCGACGCGCATGCCGAGGGCTGGGCGGCCGTGGGCGGAGCGGTCGTCCCGGCGCAGAAGGACCGCGAGCTCGCCGCATGGGCGGCGGGAGGCGGCCGCAACCCGCGCTTCGGCCGGCCGCTGCTGCTCCCCTCGCTGCTCGAGGGCGCCGAGCCGGGCGCGCATCTCGGCCTGCCGGCCTACCTGGGCGAGGACGGCCTCTTCGACGGGCGCATCGAGGTCAGACTTCCGCCGCGATCCGGTCGTCGACGCGCGTGAACACCCAGGCGCCGAGGAGCAACGCGGCCGCCGTCTCGACGAGGAAGTAGACGGCGTCGCCGGCCGCGGGAGCGGCGCCGAAGAAGAGGGGTGCGCGGATCGCCTGGATCGGCGGCGTGAGCGGGTTGGCCCAGTGGATGACGTCGATCAGCCACGGGTGCGTGGCGGCGACCGGCAGCCCCTCGAGCCCGTACAGCACCGGCGTGAGGAAGAAGAGCGGCAGCAGCGCCGCGGCGACCACGAACTCGACGTCGCGGAAGACGGCGTTCGCCGAGGCGACGGCGAGCGCGAGCCCCGCGACGAAGAGCACGAACAGCGCGCCGAGCGGCAGCGCGAGCCAGGCGGCGCCGCGCGCGCGCGGCAGCACGGCGACGCACAGGGCGAGCACGATGGCGAGCATGACCGCGAACGCGACGACCTGCGTGGCGACGATCGAGAGCGGCACGAGCTGGCGCGGGAACCGCACCTTGCGGATCAGGTTCGCGTTCTCGATCAGGCTGCGGGACGCCGACTGCAGCGACGTCGCGAAGAACACCCACGGCGGCAGCCCGCTGAGGAGGAACAGCCAGTAGCGGTCGACGGCCTTCGTCGGCGTCGCCTTCCACAGCACCGAGAAGACGACGAGGTAGACGAGCATCAGCAGCACGGGCAGCGCGAGCGACCAGGCGAGCCCCAGCACCGAGCCCTTGTACTTCGCGCGCAGGTCGCGCCGGAAGAGGCTTCCGAACAGCTCGCGATAGCGGTAGAGGTCGGCGTAGACGCGCATCGACGGATTGTAGGGGCGGGGTTTGCCCGGCACCCCGCCGCAGCAGGCACTACCCTTCGACGCGTGAGAGCGGCCGTCACGATCGCCGCCCTACCGGTCGCGTCCACCGTCCTCTGGGGCCTTCTCCGCTCGTCGTTCCGCGGACGGCTCGTCGCCGCGCCCACGGGCGAGCGCTGGCACGACCGGCCCACGCCCACCTTCGGCGGCGCCGGCATCTTCGCCGGCATCGCCGCCGCTGCCGGCGCCGCCGTCGCGGCGGGCGCCGTCGAGGCGAGCTGGACGCTTGCCGGCGTCCTCGCCGGCTGCGCCGTCCTGTTCGCCGCCGGCCTGATCGACGACATGCGCCACCTCAGCCCCGCCGCGAAGCTCGCGGCCCAGTTCCTGGCGGCGGGGCTCGCCGTCTCCTCGGGGCTGCGCGTCGACCTGATCGGGAACGACGTCGTCGCCACGGTCGTGGCCCTGGTCTGGCTCGTCGGCATGACGAACGCGTTCAACCTGCTCGACAACATGGACGGCCTCGCGGCGACCCTCGCCACCGTCGCGTGCGCGTACTTCGCGATCGACGCGGTCACGGTGCACCCCAACCGCCTCGTGCTCGTGCTCGCCCTCTCGCTCGGGTTCGCGTGCGCGGGATTCCTTCCCTTCAATCTGCGTCCGGGCGGCGACGCTCTCGTCTTCATGGGCGACTCGGGGAGCCAGGTGCTCGGATTCCTGCTCGCCGCGCTCGGTCTCGCCGCGAGCTGGACGACCGCCGGGACGACGGTCGCCACGATGCTCCTGCCGCTGCTCGTCCTCGCGATTCCGATCCTCGACACGACGCTCGTCACGATCGTGCGCATCGCCGAGCGCCGTCCCGTCACGCAGGGGGGCAAGGATCACACCTCGCACCGGCTCGTGTACTTCGGCCTCTCGGAGCGGAAGGCGGTCGGGCTCCTCGCGATCATCGCCGTCGCGCTCGGGGCGACGAGCGTCGCCTACAACGTGCTCGACGATCCGCGCATCACGGCCGTCGGGGTCCTGCTGACCTTCGTGCTGCTCGTGCAGTTCGGCGGCTTCCTGAGCGACCTCGACGAGCGCAGGCGCCGCGGCCAGGTTGGCGACACGTCGCTGCGGCGCGCGCTCACGTTCGAGCCGCGTCGACTCGTCGAGGTGCTCGTGGACTTCGTCGCCGTCTGCGCGTCGTTCCTCCTCTCGTACCTCGTCGTCGTCGGCGGAGAGGGCACCGACCTCCAGCGCTCCGTGTTCCTCGGCTCGCTGCCCGTCGTGCTCGGCATGCGATACGTCGTGTTCGTCGCCTTCCGCGTCTACCGGCGCGTCTGGCGCTACGCCGCGCCCCGTGACGCCCTCGCGATCGCTACCGCCGTCGCGATCTCGGAGGTGCTGGCATTCGGGGTGGTCGTCGCGACGAGACCGCTCGGCGACTTCCCCGCGCGGGTGTTCGCCGTCGACGCGGTCGTCTGCGCGGCGATCGTCTCCGCCTCCCGACTCGCGCTGCGCCTCGCTCCCGAGCTCGCGGGCCTGCGCGCACGTGGCGCCCGGCGCCGGGTCATCGTCGTCGGCGCCGGGCGAGCGGGCCGCAGCCTCGTCCGCGAGCTGCGCGAGGACACATCTGCGCGGGTCGTCGCCTTCATCGACGACAACCCGGCTCTCCGCGGCCGTCGCGTGCAGGGCGTCGGGGTGATCGGCGGCACGCACGAGATCGCGTCCGCGCTCGAGACGACGGGGGCGCGCGAGGTGCTCGTCTCGATCCCGAACGCCCCCGACGACCGCCTCGAGCGGATCGTCCTGGCGTGCGCGGACGCGGCTGTGCCCTGCCGCTTCGTGCACCGCCGTACCGAGACGATGGCGCCCTGCGCCGAGGCAACCGCCGAGTGACCTCCGCCGCCAGACGCGCCTCGCGCCTGCTCGAGCGGCTGCCGCTCGACACCCTCGTTCCCCTCCTCGCCGCCTATTTCGCTCTCTCGCTGCTCTACGCCTGGCAGGCGTGGCGACGCGAGACGCCGACGATCTTCACCGACGAGCTCGAGTTCACGCAGATCTCGCGCGCGATCGCGGAGACCGGCCACCCGGCGCGCCGTGGCGAGCCGTACGGGTTCATGTCGCTCGTTCCCTACCTGACCGCACCGGCGTGGCGGATCCAGTCCGTGTCCGGCGCCTACGACACGGTCAAGTACGTGCAGGCGCTCGTGATGGCCCTCGCGATCCTCCCGGCGTACGGAATCGCACGCTTCGCCGTCAGCCGCCCGTGGGCGATGTTCGCCGCCGTCGCGACGATCGCGGCGCCGGCCCTCTCGTACGCGCCGATCCTCGTCGAGGAGCCGTTCGCCTACCCTGCGGCGACGCTCGCGCTGTACCTCTTCGTCCGCGCCGTGTGCCGGCCGACCCGGGCGACGGTTGCGCTCGCGCTCGGCGGAGGCGTCCTCGCCGCCGCGACCCGCTCCCAGCTCGTGGCGCTCGTCGGCGCCTTCCTGCTCTCGCTGCTCGTGCTCGGATGGCAGGCCGACGCGATGCGACGCTGGCGCTCCACGTGGGACGCCTGGGACTGGACAGGGGCGGCGCTGCTGGCGCTCGGCGCCGTGTTCGCGTTCTCGTCGTTCATGGGCTGGCGCTCGCAGGAGTGGGCGACGACGACGGCCTTCTGGAAGGGACGCATCTTCGACTACGGGGTGTGGGCGATGGGGGCCCTGGCGATCGGCGTCGGCGTCGTCCCGCTCGTCGCCACGCTCGCGGTGCTCATCCGCCACCGCCGCGACCGGCAGGATCCCGGCCTGCGTGCGTTCGGCATCGTCACGGCGACGAGCCTCGTCGCGCTCTGGTGGTACGCCGCCGTCAAGGGCGCGTACCTGTCGACGATCTTCTCGAGCCTCGTCGTCGAGCGCAACCTCATCTACCTGTGCCCGCTGCTGTTCACCGGCACGGCCGTGCTGCTCGCGCGCCGCGACGCGCGCTGGTGGGCCGTGCTGCCGGCGGGCGCCGCCGTGCTCTACCTCGTCTCCTCGACACCGACGAAGCTCGACCAGTACCCCTACTACGAGGCGCACGGGCTCTCGATCCTCGCGCTCGCGAACCGGGAGCTGCGCTGGACGTCCGGCCGCATCGACACGGCGCTCGTCCTCATCGCCGCCGTCTCGACGCTCCTCCTGCTCGGCCTGCGCCCGCTCGCTCGCTTCAACGCGCAGTGGGCGCGCGCCGGCGTCGTCGCGCTCGCGGCGCTCGTGCTCGGCTGGAACCTGACGAACGAGATCTACGCGGCCCGGGGCGAGCGCGCGTTCTCGGAGCGGATGGCCCTCAACCTGACCAGGCCGTACAACTGGGTCGATCGCGCCACGGGGAACGGCAGTGTCGTGATCGTCGGCCAGCAGGTGACCGACCCGACCGGGCTCTGGCTGACGGAGTTCTGGAACCGGTCGATCAAGAAGGTGTGGAGCGTCGACCCCACTGCCCCCGCGCCCGGCCCGGGGCCAACTCTGACCCCCGACCTGTCGAGCAGCGACGGAACCTTGACGCCCTCTCCCGGCACGCAGTTCGCGCTGGCCCTGAACGGGGTGACGCTCCAGGCGCCCGTGGTCGAGCAGATCGGCACGACGATCCTGTACCGGCTCGGAGGCGCGCCGCTCAAGCTCGCCTACTCGCAGAGCGGCGTCTTCTCGGACGGCTGGATGGGGCGAACGAGCGCATACAACCGCTTCACGTCGGCCAGCGACGGTGCGGGGAGCGCCCGGGTCGAGCTCTCGCGCGCCGCCTTCTGCACGAACGCCCCGATCCCGGGCGGGGTGATCGTCAAGATCGGCCCGCTCACGATCGGTGCCGACAGACAGCCTCGTCTCGCCGCCGTCACCGCGCAGCGCCAGGTGCGCGTGCGGCCCTGCCCCGGCGGGGAGCAGGCCGTCCTGCTGCCCGCCCCGCGCGGCCCCTGGCGCGTCGAGGTGACGGCCGACACGTTCGTCCCCGCGAACGTCGACCCGCGTCTCAGCGACCGGCGCGAGCTGGGCGTGCAGGTCTCGTTCGGCTTCGAGCCACGCTAGCGGTCGTCATCCCGCCAGGCGGCGACGACGTACGTGAAGCGGCGGCGCAGCACGAGGCGGGCGATCGGGCCGACCCTCCCCACGCCGCGCAGAGCCGCGCCGAGCGGCCGCGGCAGAGCACGCGTCTGCGGGACGAAGAACGGGCGCAGCGCGAACCGGTCGAAGCCTGCCGCCCGTAGCTCGGCGAGCACCGTGGCGGGCTCGTAGCGGCGGGGATCGAGGTCGAACACGAGCTTGCGGCTCGTGAAGCCCGCGACACGGCGAAAGAACGCAGGCCGGTCGACGACGTAGTAGAGCGCCCGGAAGAGCGTCGTCGCCGCCACGGGCTCCGCCGGGACGAACTCGTTCAGGTCTCCGACGGCAACGCCGGCGCCGAGCCGCCGCTCGGCCTCGGCCGCCATCTCCGGCGTGGCATCGACGCCGCGGTAGAGCAGGCCCGCCCGACGCAGGTGCGAGCCGAGCCCTCCGTCGCCGCAGGCAAGGTCGAGCACGGTCTCTCCGGGAACGAGACGGGGGCCGAGGCCGACCACCAGCCGTGCCCGCTGCGCGAGGTAGGCGCGCGCGTCGGCGTACTGCGCGTCGCTCCAGCCGGCGGCGCTGCGGGCGTACTGGTCCGCCTTGCTCACAGCGCCGTGAGCCGCTCGGGATGCTTGCGCACGAATCGCGCCATCCCGCGTAGATGCCACCACGTGTGCCGCGAGAAGAAGGTGCGGTCGATCACCGCCGCGTAATCGTGGGTGACGACGGCAGCGGGCACGTACCAGCGCTCCCAGCCGGCCCGCGCGGCGCGGTACTGGAGGTCGATGTCCTCGACGTAGTGGCGGAAGCCCGGATCCCAGCCGCCGATCTCGTCGAGCATCGCGCGTCGCTGCAGGAGGAAGGCGCCGAGCATCCAGTCGGCGGGGACGGGCGCGGCCGGCCGCTCGTCGAGCAGGTAGTGGTCGCGCTGCGCGAAAGGTCCGCGCAGGCGCCGCAGGGGCGTGCGGCGCACGATCGTGCCCCCGACCGTCGGGAAGCGGCGGCGGGAGGGCTGCCGGCTGCCGTCGGGCCACAGCAGCTGCGGGCCGGCGACGCCGCAGCGCGGATGCTCGGCCATGAACGACGCCAGGATCGCGACCGCGTCGGGCGCCGCCAGCGCATCCGGGTTCGAGAACAGCACGAGCTCGCCCGAGGTGGACGCGACCCCGAGGTTCACGTTGGCCGAGAGCGACAGCGGACGGCGGTTCTCGATCACCCTGACGCCGGCCGGGACGTCGCCGGCCGACCCGGGCACGTTCGCCACGAGCACGAGCTCGTCCACCTGCGGCAGCAGCGCCGGCAGCGACCGCTCGAGCTCGCGCGCGTGGCCGTGCGAGACGACGACGGCGGAGACGCTCACCGCCCGATCACCTCGCGGTACACGGCCAGCGTCCTCTCCGCGGTAGCCGTCCACGAGTAGGCGCGTGCGCGCTCGAGCCCCGCGGCGACGAGGCGATCATGGTCGGCGAGCGCCTGCCGGATACCGCCGGCGAGAGCGCCGCCCTCGACGACGACCGCCGCGCCGCCGGCGACCTCGAGCAAGGCCGGGTCGGGCACGGTGACGACCGGCGTCCCGCTCGCCATCGCCTCCAGCACGGGCAGTCCGAAGCCCTCGTAGCTCGATGCCTGCACGAGACACGCGGCGCCGCGGTAGAGCGCCGCAAGCTCCTCGACGGTCACGTAGCCGCGCAGCGTCGCGCCTCGCTCGCGCAGCTCCCGGGCGAGCGCGGCATCCTTCTCGGGCCCGACGACGACGAAGGGCAGTCCGACCTCCTGCGCCGCCTCGAGAGCGGCGAGCTGGTTCTTGCGCGCCTGGATCGCCCCCACCGACAGCACGTAGTCCCGCGTTCCCCCGCTGCCGGGGCGAAACGCGGGATCGACGCCGTTGGGCGTCACCACGATCGCGGCGGGCGCGAGGCCGTACAGCTCGACGAGGTCGCGCTTCGAGCGCTCCGACACGGTGAGCACCCGCGCGGCGCGCCGGGCGGATCGCGGCACGATGCGCGGGAAGACGAGGCGGTCGCGGCGACGCATCAACTCGGGACGGCGCTCGAACGAGAGATCGTGGATCGTGACGACAGCCGGGCACGGGCTGCGCAGCGGCAGCGCGTACTGGGTGTGCACGAGCGACGCACCGGAGCGCCTGAGCAGGCGCGGCAGCGCCCATGCCATCCGCAGCTCCTGGCTGGGCACGTCGAGGCGGATCGCCTCGATGCCGGGAGGGACGAGCTCGGGCGCGCGGGTCACGGCCGCGAGCCGCAGCCCGGCCGCGCCGGCGAGCGCCGGCAGCTCCCGCAACACGTTGAGCACGTACGTCTCGTCGCCGGTGCGGCGGCGGCCGAGCACGTCGGCGTCGATGACGACGAGCGGGACGCTCACGCGCACGCCCTCTCGTACGACGCGACGGCCGCCTCGGCCGCCCGCGACCATGTGTACAGCGGAGCGCGCTCCAGCCCGAGCCGCCGCAGCTCGTCGCCCCGCTCCGACACCTCGCCGATCCCGGCGGCGATCGAGCGGGGGTCGAGCGGATCGACGAGCACCGCCGCCGACCCCGCGACCTCGGCCATCGCGCTGTCCCGGCTCGTCACGACCGGCGCGCCGCAGGCCATCGCCTCGGCCACGGGGATGCCGAAGCCCTCGTACAGCGACGGGTAGACGAGGCAGCGGGCGCCGCGGTAGAGCGCTGCGAGCTCCTCGTCCGCGACGCGGCCGAGCCAGCGCACTCCCGCGCCCTCCGCTTCGACGCCGCCCCAGCCGCGCGCGCCGACCACGCGCAGCTCGACGCCGGCGAGCCGCGCGGCCTCGATCGCCCGCGGCAGGTTCTTGCGCGGCTCGAGGGTGCCGACGGCGAGCACGTAGTCGCCCTCGGCGGCGCGGCCGGCGGTGGTGAACACGGGGTCGACCGCGTTCGGGACGACGTCGATGCGGTCGGGATCGACGCCGCACAGCTCCGCCGTCTCGCGCCGCGAGAACTCGGATACGGCGATCACACGGCGCGCGGCGCGGATCGTAGGGCGCAGGCCGGTGTGCGCGTACAGGCGCGTCCAGGCCGGGAACGCCTCCGGGTAGCGCAGCACGGCGAGATCGTGGACGGTGACGACGACCGGCGCGCGGGAGCGCCTCGGCGCGCGGAAGATGGTGCAGTGGAGCACGTCGATCCCGGCTCGACGCGCCGCCCGCGGGAGCAGCACCGGGTACCAGAGCACATCCCGCGCGACGGCCGTCCAGCGGCCCGGGCCGCCCCATGTCAGCCGTCGCAGCTCGAGTCCGTCTCTCTTCTCCAGCTCGCCGAGCAGGCCGCGTATCCAGCGGGACGTGCCGGCAGCGTCCTGCTGCAGCGGTGCCACGTCGATCCCGACTCTCACGTCCGCTCCTCGTAGGCACGAAGCATGATCTCGCCGGTCGTCCTCCAGGCGAACGCCGCCGCGTGGGCGAGGCCGAGCCGGACGAGCTCCTCTCGCCGTTCGACCGCGTCGCGGATCCCGGCGGCGATCGCCTCCGCATCGAGCGGGTCGACGCGCACCGCCGCGTCGCCGCACGCCTCGTCCAGCGACGGATGCGCCGACGCGACGACCGGCGCGCCACAGGCCATCGCCTCGACGATCGGCATCCCGAAGCCCTCGAACAGCGACGGGTAGACGTAGACGGCGGCGCCGCGGTAGAGGCGGGCGACCTCGTCGTCTGTGACGTAGCCGAGACGCTGGATGCCCGGGTCGTCGAGTCCCTCCCGCTCGCCCCAGCCGGCGCCGCCGGCGAGCACGAGAGCGAGCTCGCCGTCGAGCAAGCGCCATGCCTCGACGAGCCTGCGCAGGTTCTTGCGCGGCTCGAGCGTGCCGATCCCGAGCACGTACGGTCGGCCGCGGTCGGCCGCCGGCCCGTCCGCCGTGAGGCCCGGCGCGAGGCCGGGAGGCGCCACGACGATCCTGTCGGCCGCGACCCCGAGCGTGGCGGACACGTCAGCGGCGGTGTAGCGGGAGTTCGTGAAGATCACGTCACAGGTCCGTGCCGCGTTCTCGTACTTGCGCGTGTGCATCGAGCGCGTGCGCGGCGTCACGAGCTCCGGGTAGTGCAGCGGGACGAGATCGTGGATGACGGTCGAGCGCACACCCGCGCGTTGCGGCGGGTACATCCAGTCCGTGAACTGGAGTGCGTCGAAGCGCCCGAGAAGCCGCTCGGCGCACGGATGGCCGAGACGGCTCCACGCGGTACGGACGGCGTGGGACGCGGGCAGCGGCCAGAGCAGCTGCCGCACGGCGATCCCGTCGAGGGCCGTCCGGATGCGCGGCGGCCCGGCGAGGCTCGTGGGTGCGAAGGCGACGACCTCGTGGCTGGCGCCGGCAGCCGCGACGAGGCCCGCCAGAGAGCCGCGGATGTAGTTGCCGATGCCGGTGCGCCGATGCGACAGTGGCGAGACGTCGACGGCGATTCTCATCGCTCGAGGACGAAGCCGTCGAAGTGGGCGCCCAGCACGCGGTCGTCGCCGTTGCCGAGCACGACGGCGGGGTTCGCCGTCGGCGATACCGCGTACTCGACACGGCATCGCCCGTCGACCGGCTCGAGCCGCACGCGGAAGGTGCCGCGGCGCCCCGTGGGGTCGACGGTGAATCGGCCCGTGACGCGCCCGTTCTGCGTCGCCGTCACGACCTGCGGCTCCTTGAAGAGACCCGGATCGGTCCAGATCCCGACCGCGACCGTGCCGCCGCGACAGCGCCCGCGCGTGTACACCACCGTCTCGCCCGACCAGGTGTCGTTCGGGTACAGGCCCTCGACCCGCGAGACCGAGGCGAACGGCCCGTCGAGCCGCCAGAGCGTCATCCCGCGCTCCCCGTCGCGGGCCACGATCTCGCCGCCCGGGTCGATCGAGTTGTCGACGAGCACGTACCTGGGTGCGAACGGCGTACCGCCCGCGAGCGTGAATGCTCGCGTCGCCGGGTCGAAGTCGAGCTTCGTCTCGGGCAGGTTGCCGGGCGTCGGCGCGCCCGTGTAGTAGACGCGCGCGAGCTTGCGGTTGAAGAACTCGTTGACGTTGACCACGAACCGGTCGGGGCTGCCCGTCCACACCGCGGCCGCCGTCGCGCCCGCGGGCAGGGCGGCGTCGATCCAGTCGCGGTCGGGCACGCGGATGCCCTGGAAGAGGGCCCCGGCGCCCGCCTGCTTGAAGCCGTATGGATACGGCCCGAACCAGATCGGCTTCATCGCCGCAACCCACCAGGCGAGGACGACGAGAGGCACCGCGAGGGCGTAGCGCACCGGCACGAGCAGGAAGAGCAGGCCGGCGGCGGCGGACGCGGCGAAAATGGTCCAGTCGATCGAGTCGAACAGCAGGTGCCCGAACATCGCCCAGATCGGGAGCAGGGCCAGCGCATCGGAGATCGCCCCCGTCTCGATGAAGCGCGGGTACGGGAAGAACAGCGGCATCGCGACCGCGAGCACGGCGGCGGGCAGCGCGAGAGCGGGCGGCCGCGGAGCGCCGCGGTGCACCCAGACGAGCGTCGCGAGCACGAACAGCGGCACGATCACGAACAGGTTCCGCTCCTGGATGCGGGTCGGGATGTTCTCCCAGACGAACGCCGCGACCGCGACCGTCATGAACAGCGCAGCCGGGAGCGCCGCCGCGACGAACGCCTGCACCGGCCGCGGCTGCCGCCGGACGAGGCCGACGAGCACGATCGATGCGGCGAGCGGCAACACGCCCATGTACAGGGTCAGCTCCTCCAGGTGCCACGCCGCGTACCGCAGCACCGGGCCGAGCGGATAGCTGCCGTCGCCGACGCCTCCGTAGGCTCCGAGCAGCTCCCGCGGCGAGCGGCCGCGCACGACCTCGAGCAGGACGAGGGCGATCCCGCCGCCGACGAGCAGCGCGTACACGAGCCGGTACGGACGCAGCCCCGAGCGAAGCGGGAGCCGCTCGAACAGGACGAGCAGCGCCGGCGCGGCGAGAATGGCGGGTACGAGGGCGAGCGCCTGCACCCGTGTCTCGAAGGCGATCGCGAGCACGAGCAGCAGCGCGGCCTGAGCGCCGGCGCTCGGACGCTCGAGCATGCGCACGAGCAGCCAGACGAGAAGGAGGAACAGCGGGTAGAACGCGTTCTCGGTCATCACCGTGGCCGTGTACACGAGCGACGGCAGCCCGACGGCGAGCACGGCGGCGAGGAGCGAGAGCCCGACGGGAAGCATCCGCCGCGCGAGCAGGTAGGACGGGATCGCCGCCAGCGACATGAGCAGGCTGTTGATCGTCTTCACGGCGCCGTACGCGCTCGGGAGCGCGTCGAACAGCGCGTAGGCCGGGCTGATGAGAACCGGGTAGACGATCCCGTAGCCGCTCGTGGGCACACCGCGGACGAGGAAGTCGCCGCCGGCCGCGAAGCTGCGCGCGAGCTCCGAGTAGATGATCTCGTCGACGACGATGAACGGGGACATCATCCCGCGCGCCAGCCACGCACGGATGCCGAACGACGCGGCGACGATCGCGGCGAGCCACATCCACGGCGGTACGGCGCGCAGCCTGAGCGCGAGCTCAGCGCCCAAGCTCGACCTCGGACAGTCGACGTGCGATCTCGGCGGCTTCCGGCGTGTCCGCGCCGATCCCGACCTCCGCGGCCGCGCGCGCGACGTCACCGAGCACCGCGTCCGCGACGGCGCCCCCGCCTGCCGCCTGTTCGAGCGCGGCGACGTACAGCTCGGCGACGCGGTCGAGGTCGTGCTCGCGGCGGGCGAGCTCCGCCGCGGCCGCTCCCATCGCGTCGCGCACGTCCGGCCGCGAGGCGAGCAGCTCCAGGGCGACGACGAGGTGCTCGACCTCCCGCTCGCCGACCGGCACCTTGAGCGCCACCTCGTCCGGCAGCTCCGCGAACCAGCCGACGTCGCTGACGACGAGCGGCTTGCCGAGGGAGAGCGCCCGGATCGCGGTGCCGGAGGTCTCGCCCATCGTCGGCGAGCGCAGGTTCACGTGCACGTCGGCCGCCTTCATCAGCGCCCACAGGCGGCTCTCGTCGACGAAGCCCTCGCGCTCGATGCCGCCGCCGTCGAGCCCGAGCCGCTGCAGGCGGCGGTCGAGGTCGAAGCCGGGAGAGGCGGCGCCGACGAGCAGGAGCCCGGCGCGGGGGCGCCCCCTGCGGACGCGCGAGAACGCCTCGAGCAGCTGCGGGACGCGCTTGCTGGCGTTCACGTTGCCGAACGTGCCGAACAGCGGCTCGCCGGCGACGGTCGCCGCCGGGCCGCCGGGCACGGGGAAGGCCGGGTGCGGGATCACCCACGCCGGCCCGCCGTAGCCCGCCTCCCGCGCGCGGTCGCGCACGTAGCGCGAGTGGACGATGAGGCCGGTGGCGAGGTCGAGCACCTCGCCGGCGAGGTGGAAGTCCTGCGGGCGGTTCTCCCACAGCGGCGGGATGCGCTTGTCGAGCACGGCGTGGCCGAGCAGGCGCCCGACGACGCCCCCCTCGCGCTCCATCGCGTCGAGGTAGCCGTGGCCGTCGCGGCGGCCGATCGTGAGCCCGGCGACGAGGTGGTGGAGCACGAAGTCGTGCAGCACGACCACCCCGGGGGTGCGGCGCAGCGCCTCGACGATCCAGCCGTGCGCGTCCGGGTTGTTGCCGACGTGGTAGACGCACAGATCCGTGCCGCGCGGCGCCCGCTTGCCGCCGCGCTTCGCGACCACGACGTCGCAGCGCTCGCGCAGCGCCGGGAGCAGCAGGGCCGAGTAGTCGGCGATGCCGGAGCGCTCCGGCGGCATCGGGGTGAACAGCGCCACCTTCACCGCGCCGTCCTCCTCTCGACGGAGCGCCACGAAGCTCGTTCAGCACGGAGCCGTGAACACCGGGCGGCGGCGCTCACGCGAGCAGCCTTGCGATCGCTCTCTCCCACGTCACCTCGACGGCGATCGCGTTGCCGGTGCGGCCGTAGGCGGCGGCCTCGTCCGGATGGTCGCGGAGCCATGCCGCCGCCCGCGCGACCGCCGCCGGCTCCGGGTCGACGACGGCGCCGGTCGATCCGTCGCGCACGACCTCGAGCGGCCCGCCGGCGTCGGTGGCGGTGATCACGGGCTTGCCGGACAGGAACGACTCGTACGGGCCGAGCCCGAAGTCCTCGTCGACCGGCGCGTAGAAGGTGGCGAAGCACGTCGCGTAGAGGTCCGCGAGCTCCTCCACGGAGACGCGGCCCGCGAAGCGGACGCGCCCGCCCACGCCGCGCGCGTGCGCAAGCTGCTCGAGCCGCGCGCGCTCGGGCCCGTCGCCGGCGATCACGACCCGCAGCGACGGGTCGGCGGCCGCCGCCTCCACCAGCAGGTCGACGCGCTTGGCCCGGTCGAGCCGGTTGACGGACAGCACGAAGTCCCCGTGGCCGTCGTTGCGGTACGCGAGTGCCTGCGCGGGATGCGGAAGCACCTCGGCGACGAGCCCCGTCGAGCGCTCGAGCCGTCCGGCCACGTTCCGCGAGGTGGCGAAGAGGCGGGTCGCCTCGCCGAGCGTGACGCGGTCGAGCTCCTGCACCTTGCGGCGCAGCGCGCGCTCCTCGGGCGCCTCGCCGAACTGTCCGAGCTCGCTGCGGTCGAGCTCGTACGCCTGCCGGAACTGGTGCACGAGCCAGACGCGCTTCTCGGGATGACGCACCACGTAGGACGGGAACTTCGTCGCCACGACCATGTCGATCGGCCTGCCGTCGGCCTCGGTCAGGTCGAGCAGGCGCCATGTGAACGCCTGCGTGAGCACGCGGGCGCCGGGGTACCACTTGAACGGCACGGACACGATCTCGGCCTCGTGGCCGCGGGCACGCAGCTGCTCGACGAGGGTGTCGGTGAAGATCTCCGCCCCTCCGTGGGCGAAGGGCACCTGGGGCCTGCAGACCGCGATTCTCACGGAAGGCACCCGCTAGCGGCTCTTCGCATCGCGAAGAAGCGCCACCTCGGCCTGCAGCCGCTCGACCTGCTCCTGGAGGTCGTCGATCAGGCGCAGGACGGCGGCGTTGAACGAGCGCTGGTCGTAGGCGAGCGGCTCCACGTACCAGCGCATGAGCTTGCGCAGCACCGCCTTGACCGGGGTTCCGACACCCCCGCGCACCCCCGGCCGCAGGCGCAGGGAGCGGTCGGCGGAGACGGGCCACAGCCGCTCGGCCTCGTCGCGTGCGGCGCGGCGGTCGGAGCCGTCGCCGTGTGCGCCGCCGGGATCGGCGCCGGAGCGGCGCACCTCCTCGCGCAGCGCCTCGATCAGCGCCTCGACATCCACCGGCTCGGGAGCCGAAACCCCTGCAGCCGCGTCGTTTTCGTCGCTCTCGCCGGGCATCGGGCCATTCTAGCCCCGGCTATAGGATGCTTCCCCGTGCGTGTCGCCCTCTCCATGCTCACGCTCGTGCCCGGCGCGATGGGCGGTAGCGAGACCTACGCCCGCTCGCTCTGCCGCGCCCTCGCCGCGCGGCGGCTGCTCGACGTGACCGCGTTCGTGCCGGCGATCGCACGCGACGCGGGCGAGGGGCTGCCGACCGAGGTCGTGGACGAGTACCGCTCGGGCACGACGGCGGCCGCGAAGCTGCGAGGCGTCGCCCGCGCGCTGGCATCGCCCGGCGCGATGCGCCTGCGCTACCGCGGCATCGACGTCGTCCATTACCCGTTCACGGTGCCGCTGCCGCGGCTGCCCGCGCGCGTCGTGATCACCTTGCACGACGTCCAGCACCTCGACGTACCCGGCCTGTTCTCGCGCGCCGAGCGCGCATACCGGAAGGTCGCGTACGACCGGGCCGCACGCGGAGCCGACATCGTCGTCGTGCCGACCGCGTTCGTGCGCGGCCGCGCGCTCGAGAAGCTCGGGCTGGAGGAGAGCCGGGTGCGGGTGATCCACCACGGCGTCGACCACGCGCAGTTCCGCCCCGACGGAAGCGAGCGCGAGCCGTTTCTGCTCTACCCGGCGCGCACATGGCCCCACAAGAACCATCGGCGTCTGCTCGAGGCGTTCGCCCTGCTGCGGCGCGATCGCCCCGAGCTCCGGCTCGTGCTCACGGGCGGCGGCAGCGAGGCGCTTGCCGGCCCGCCCGGCGTCGAGGCACGAGGGGCCGTGCCGCAGGCCGAGCTCGTCGGGCTCTATCGGCGGGCCGCCTGCCTCGTATTCCCGAGCCTCTACGAGGGGTTCGGCGCGCCGCCGCTCGAGGCGATGGCCTGCGGCACGCCCGTGGCAGCATCGAATGCCGCGTCTCTGCCGGAGGTGTGCGGCGACGCCGCCGTGCTGTTCGAGCCTGACGATCCGCGCGCGATCGCGGCCGGCGTCGAGGCGGCGCTGGCGCGGGCGGACGAGCTCGCGCGGCGAGGTCTCGAGCGGGCGGCCGCCTTCACGTGGGACGCGGCAGCACAGCGACACGAAGACGCCTACAGGTCGCTCAGCACGCGCTCGTAGGCGGCGGCAAGCCGTTCGGCGGCCGCGCGCGCGGAGTAGCGCTCGACGATCGCCCGCGGGTAGGAAAGCCTGCCCCCGCCGAGCCGCTCGCCGATCAGCCCGGCCAGTGCCGGCCAGTCGCCGGGAGAGAACAGCGCCGCCCCGGAGCCGGCGAGCACCTCGGGAATCGCCCCCGACGAGCTCGCGACGATCGGGGCTCCGGCCGCCATCGCCTCCGCCAGCACCATCCCGAACTGCTCCTCCCACAGCGGCACGGGAAGGCTGGCGAGCACGACACACGCCGCCGACGCGAAGACCCCGGGCATCTCGCCGTAGGGGACGGCTCGAATCTCGACGCGTCCTGCGAGCCCGAGCTCTGCGGCGTAGCGCAGCAGCCGCTCGCGCTCCGGCCCTGCTCCGACGATCAACAGGCGAACGTCGGCGTCGAGCGCCGCGAGCGCCCTGACGACGTCGTAATGACCCTTCTCCCATACGAGCCGTCCCGGTGAGACGACGAGGGCACCGGTCCCGGCGGCGCCGGCGGCGCTGCTGAACCGTTCGGCGTCGATTCCGGGCGGCGACACGACCACCCGCTCCCCCGGGACGCCTTCGAGCAGGAGGCACCGTCGTGCGCGGTCGGTCGCGGCGAGCATGAGGTCGGCCTCGGCGACCGCGAGCCGCTTGTACCGCCTTCCCCGCGAGCGGCGATACGTGTCGAGGAACGGGATCGTCTCCCATACCGTCAGCACCAGCCGGTAGCCGAGCTTCCGCTTCAGCGCCGCGGGCTGGCCGCTGAACCAGACGCCGAGCTCGGCGCTGTGGACGATGGCGGCCCCGGCCAGCGCCTCCTCCAGCCCGAGGTAGCGGTCGCCGAGCGCGAGCACGGCGAGATCGCCGATCCGCCCGGCGGGCAGACGGTCGCGCAGCGCACGGACCGGTAGCCGCTGCACGTTGCCGGCCGAGAGGTCATAGGCGTTCGACCCGGTGACGCCGACGACGACGTCGAAGCGGTCGGCGAGCAGCTCCCACGGCCGCAGCTCCCACGGGTTGGCGCTGTGCCCGCGCAGGACGACGACGCGGGGCCGTGTCACGAGCCGCCCCGGGAGCTGGGATCGCGCCGCGCCAGCGCCTCGAACACCTCGACGGGAACCGCGCGCGCGACGAGTGCGACGACGGCGAACGCGGCGACCGAGAGAACACCTGCGACCGCGGCGCCGAGCCCCGGCACGAGCAGGGGCGCGGCCCCGGCGCCGAGCGCCAGGCCCGGTCTCCACAGGAAGCCGAAGCCGGGCGCGGTCGCGGGAGCGGCCCGAACGAGGAGGGCGACGAGCGTCGCGCACAGCGCGACCTCGGCGGCGATCCCGGCGATCGCCGCCCCCACGCCGCCGTAGGGAGGGATGAGAGCGAGCCCGACCGCGACGACGACGACCACGGCGAGCGCGTTCCCGAGCGCGAGCGCCCGCTGCCGGCGAAGCGACAGGAGCGCGAGCCCGAGCACCTGCCCGGCGAACAGGGGAATGAGCGCCCACGCCTGGATCCGGAGCATCGGCACTGCTCCGGCGAACTCGTCGCCGAACAGGAGCGGGACGGCCGGCGCGAGCGCGACCGTCACGAGCGCGATGCCGCCGGAGGCGACGACCGCCAGCTCCAGCGTTCGTTGCAACCCGTAGCGCAGCCGCTCGAGATCCTCGGCAGCGGCGACCGCGAGCAGGGGGAGCGCGACGGAGAGCGCGAGCGTGGGCAGTCCGACGAGCATCTCGAAGACGCGGAACGCGGTGGCGTAGTAGCCGGTCTCGGTGTCGCCATCGAGCAGCGACACCATGATCACGAGCAGGCGCAGGTACAGCACGTTCATCGCGATCGCCACCGCGACCGGCAGCGCCTCGCGCAGCAGCGAGAGCGCGGACGCCCGTTCGAGCCGCGGCAGCAGCACGCGGACGCCACCGACGAGCGGCGGCGTCAGAAGCAACACGAGCCCGCCCACGATCGCTTGCACGGCGAAGTAGGGCAGCAGCGACGCACCGGCCAGGGCCAGTGCCGCGACGCCGGCGAGCGTCAGGGCCTGCTTGAGCAGCTCGAACGCCGTCACGGCTCCGAGCCGCAGCTCGACGGAGAGCGGCATCATTGCCGTCGCCTGCGTGTTGACGAGCAGGACGCCGAGGCCGCCGAGCAGGGTCGCCCACACCATCGTCGCGTCGTAGCCGGCGACGACGGCGAAGCCGGCGGCGGCCAGCACGGCGAGGAAGCTGGCGACGACGCGAAGGGCGACGAGCTGCCGCAACAGCTCCTGACGGGCTCGCCCGGGCGGGCGGATCGCGAGCTCGCGGCTGCCGACGGCCGTCAGCCCCGCGTCGGTGATCGTCGACACGATGCCGAGAAGCGCCGCCACCGTGCCGTAGCGGCCGAAATCGTCGACGCCGAGGCCGCGGGTGAGGAAGACCGCCGTGAGCGCGCCGACTACCATGCCCGCGCCGTAGCCGGCCGCCCGCAGCGCGCCCCCGCGAATCACCCGGCCTCCGGCCTCGGGTGTGCGCAGGACGTCCACGGGTGTGTTCTCGGCGCTCACAGTAAGGTCACACGCTAGTGAAGGCCTGCGTCGTCATCCCGACTCTCGACGCCCGCGATCTGCTCGAGCGGGCCCTCGCGAGCCTCGCGGAGCAGACCGTACCCCACGACGTCGTCGTCGTCGACAACGCTTCCCGCGACGGGACGGCGGAGATGATGGCGTCCCGCTTCCCGCACGCGCGCCTCGTACGGAACGATCGCAACCTCGGCTTCGGCCGCGCCGTCAACCGGGGCGTCGCCGGCGCACAGGATGCGGACGTGATCGTACTCGTGAACAACGACACGATCTGCGAGCCGGAGTTCCTCGAGCGGATACTCGAGCCGTTCTCCGATCCGCAGGTCGGAATGGTCGCCGGCGTGCTCTTGCAGGCGTCGGCGCCGGAGCTCGTCGACTCGGCGGGCATCGAGCTCGACGCGACGCTCCGATCCTGGGACGTCCTCTGGAACGAACCGGTTGCACGCGTGGCCGAGGCGCCGGCGCCCGTCGGCCCGTGCGGCGGGGCGGCCGCATACCGGATCGACGCGTTCCGCGCCGCCGGCGGTTTCGACGAGACCCTCTTCGCCTACTGGGAGGACGTCGATCTCGCACTCCGGCTGCGACTCGCCGGCTGGCGCTGCGAGCGGGCCCCGAGCGCGCGTGCCCTGCACGCTCACAGTGCGACGCTGGGGGCGAGCTCGCCCCTGCAGCGTCGCCTCGAGGCGTTCGGTCGCGCGTACGTGCTCGCGAAGTATCGGGTCGCACAGCGGGGGATCGGAACACGCATGCGGATCGCGCTGCTCGACTGGCCCGTGCTCGCCATCCACCTGGTCGTGCGCCGCGAGCTCGGCCCGATCCGCGCCCGCGCGAGGGGACGGCGTGCCGGACGGAGAGCAGCGCCGCTGCGCGCTCCGTTCGAGCTGGCAACCGTCTCGCTCGCGACCGCGCTCCGCCGCCAGTACGGGCTGCTCGTGCTGCGCCTCAGCGGGCGCCTTCCGGCGCACTTTCACGCGACCGGGCGAGCAGAAACCACTGGTACACGAGGAACTCCGCCGTCAGCCCCGAGGTAAGTCGCGAGGCGAGTGCCGATACGCGCCGCAGGGGCAGGTGGTCGACACGCTCGACGTGCCACCCGCACTGCTCCAGCAACGAGACGATGTCGCGTCGGGTGAACCAGCGAAGGTGGGTGCGGTCGCGATGCCCCGCGTCCGTGTAGCCGAACGTGCCCCTGAGGGCCAGGTCGCGGACGAGCGACCAGTGGCGGGCGTTCGGGAGCGACACGTGCACGCGCGCCCCCGGCGCCGCGACGCCCCGCAGCGCCACCAGGGCCGAGGCGGGATCGGGCAGGTGCTCGAGGACGTCGTAGAGGAGAATCGTGTCGAACACCCCGTCGAATCCGCCGATGTGCTCCTCGAGGCGGCCGACGAAGACCTCGTCGAGCGAGCGCGCCGCCCGCTCGGCAGAGGGAGCGTGGATCTCGACGCCGGTGATCCACGACGCGCCCGCGGCTCGAAGGCCTGCTGCGACTCGGCCTTCGCCACAGCCGACGTCGAGGACCCGCCCGAGCGGACGAGGCAGGAGGGCGACCAACTCCGGCCGGCTCTGGCCGTAGTAGCCCCCCGCCCAGGGTTCGGACGGATGCCGCGTCACGGCACAGACCATAGTCAGCCGTACCGAGCTGCACCGCCGCGACCTCGACCGACTCCCGCTCCGCATCAGCGACCCGCAGCCTCAGCTACGGCTCGCCGCCCGATCGGGACCGAAGTCGCGGCCGCGACCGCTTGCGGCGCGCCGGCAGAAGAGGTTGACGTAGCCGTGCGACCAGTCCGCCTCCTCGAGAGGTCGGGGCATCCTCCGGCTCTCGTCGATCCACATGATCTCGAGCCCGTGGGAGCGAAGCGTCGCGAACAGCTCCTCGCTCGAGCTACCGGCCCGCTCGAGCATCCCGGGGTTGCACTCCGCGAAGACAATCAGTCCCGGCCCGGCGCGCTCGAGCGTTCGTCGCATGCCCCGGAGTGCGGCGACCTCCCCGCCCTCGATGTCGAGCTTGACGACGTCGACGCGCACCTCCTGATCGAGCCACTCGTCCACCGTGGTGACCTCGACCTCGACCTGCTGCGAATCTCCGTCGGGCCGGTGCAGGCTGCTCGTGTCACCGCCGCCGCTGATGTGGAAGACGTGCCGGCCGGCGGCATCCCCGAGCGCGAGCGGCACGAGGGTGACACGGTCCGTGAGCCCGTTGGCGGCCAGGCTCCGCTCGATCAGCGGAACCGTCCGGGGATTGGGCTCGAACGTGATCACCCTGCCGCTCCCGCCGACGGCTCGTGCGGCCTGGAGCGTGACGTACCCGATGTGCGCACCTGCCTCCAGGACCGTCGCGCCGCGCTCTATCGAGGCGCAGAGCGCTTCGACGAACGCCCCTTCCCGATCCGACTGGAGCAGCTCACGCACGTAGTAGAGCTGGCCGATGTGATCGCCGTGCAGCCGGAGCCCGTCGATCTCGACGTCGAACGTGCCGACGGTCGGAGCGATGCGCCGACCGACCGCGTCGACCATCGCGCCGAGGCCGACGCGCCGAAGCGCGCCGGCGACTCGCTCGAGCACCCACAGCGCCCTCAGGTGGGAAGTCAACGGCCCTCCGCGGTCATCGCGCGAAGGTATCGCAGCCGGAGGAGGGACGCCGAACCGGCTACGCTTGCCCGCGTGCCCACGAACATGATCTGGAGCCGGCAGGCTCTCGACCACCTCCGGGCCGACTTCGGGGACGCCTACTCCGGCCGCACCGTGCTCGTCACCGGCGCCGACGGCTTCATGGGCTCCCACCTCACCGACGCGCTCGTCGAGCTCGGGGCGAACGTGCACGCGTTCGTGCGCGCCACCTCGAGCGGAGCGCTCAACAACATCGGGCACCTCCGCAACCGGCTCGAGGTGCACTTCGCCGACCTCACCGACCGCACCTCGATCGACTACCTCGTCCGCGAGCTGAAGCAGGCGCCGGACAGGCCCTACGTCTTCCACCTGGGCGCGCAGGCGCACGTGGGCGAGTCGTGGCATCGCCCCTACGAGACGGTGATGGCGAACACGGTGGGCACGCTCAACCTGCTGCAGTCGATCGTCGACTGGGGGCTCGAGCTCGAGAAGTTCGACACCGCCGGCACCTCGGAGGAGTACGGGAACGTGCGCGACGACGTCTCCCACCACCACGACTTCGACGATGCGGGCGGCCTGATCCTGCACGAGCGCTCGCCGATCAACCCGAAGTCGATCTACGCCACCGCCAAGGTGGCGGCCGACTTCCTGACGATGAACTACCACGACGCGTTCGGCGTGCCCGGCGTCGTCACGCGCATGTTCAACAACTACGGGCCGCGCCAGAACCCGCGCTACGTGACGGGCACGATCATCACGCAGGCGCTCACGCGCGAGACGATCGAGCTCGGCAACCTCGAGCCGCTGCGCGACTTCTGCTTCTGCAGCGACGGTGTACGCGGGCACCTCACCGTCGCGGCACACGGCAAGCCGGGCGACGTCTACGTCTACGGGCAGGGTGAGAACATCTCGATGGCCGGCTGGGTCGAGATGATCCTCCGCATCGGCGAGGAGCACGGCTTCTGGCCCGCCGGGCGCACCGTGACGACGACGCCGAAGCGCTACCGGCCGGGCGCGAGCGACGTGATGGCGCTGCGCGTCGGCCACGAGAAGCTCACCCGCGAGACCGGCTGGGCGCCGAAGGTGTCGTGGGAGGAAGGGCTGCTGCAGACGATCCGCTGGTACGCCGAGAACCGCGAGCGCTGGATCGGCAGGGTCGACTGGCTGCCGACGGGCGCTCCCACGCTGACCTGAGCGAGCGCTGCCTCGCCGGACGCGCCGGTAGCCTTGCGGCGTGCGCGTTCTTGTCACCGGCGGCGCAGGCTTCCTCGGCTCCCACCTCGTGGAGCGTCTCGCCGCCGACGGGCACGACGTCGTGGTACCCCGCAGAGCGGACACCGACCTGACCGATATGGCCGCGACGGCCCGGCTCTTCGACGAGGTGGAGCCGGAGCTCGTCTTCCACCTCGCGGCCGAGGTGGGCGGCATCGGCGCGAACCGCGCGAACCCGGGCCGCTACTGGTACGCGAACCTGATGATGGGGGCGCACGTGCTCGAGCAGGTGCGCCTGCACGCGACGCCGAAGCTCGTCGTCGCCGGGACGATCTGCTCGTATCCGAAGTTCGCGCCCGTGCCGTTCCGGGAGGACGACCTCTGGGACGGCTATCCCGAGGAGACCAACGCCCCCTACGGCGTCGCCAAGAAGGCGATCCTCGTCGGCGCGCAGTCGTACCGGGCGCAGTACGGGACGAACGCGATCACCCTGCTGCCGGTGAACCTGTACGGGCCGCGCGACAACTTCGACCTCGAGACGTCGCACGTGATCCCCGCGCTGATCCGCAAGATGATCGACGCGCGGGGGCGAGGCGAGGGCTCGATCACGTTGTGGGGCGACGGCACGCCGACGCGCGAGTTCCTCTACGTGGACGACTGCGTCGAGGGGCTGATGCTGGCCGCGGCGCGCTACGACGGCGCCGCCCCGGTGAACCTCGGCACGGGCGAGGAGATCTCGATCCGCGACCTCGCGGAGCTCGTCCGCGAGGCGACGGGCTTCGACGGCGAGATCGTCTGGGACACGTCGAGGCCCAACGGGCAGCCGCGCCGCAAGCTCGACACGACGCGGGCCGAGGAGCTGTTCGACTTCCGGGCGCGCGTGCCGCTGCGCGAGGGGATCGCGCGAACGGTCGAGTGGTACCGGGCCCGGCATCGATGAGGGCCGCCGTCCGGCTCGGCACGCGGCTGTGCGACGCGCTCGTCTCGCGCTGGAAGGCGGTGCTCGTGACCCTCGCGATCACACAGATCCTCGCGACAGCGCTGTTCTTCCGGTCGATCGAGCACAACGGCTGGCTCACCTACCAGGGCGGAGACCAGATCTGGCTCTACACCACGGGCTGGCTGCTCCAGGGCGGAACGCTGCCGTACGCACTCGTCGGCTACGGCTGGCCCTTGATGCTCGCGCCCTTCTCGGTCGTCGGCGGCTCTGCGTTCGTGAGCACCCTGCCGGCGACGATAGCCCTCGACGTCCTCGTTCTCGGGCCCATCGCGCTGCTCGCCGTCTTCGACATCGGCCAGCGGATCGGAGGCCGGATCCTCGGTCTGTGGTCTGCGACCCTGTGGGTCGCAGCACCCTTCGCATCGATCCCGCTCTTCATCGACCGCTATCACGAGCAGTGGGTCGACCAGTTCCTCCCGCAGGCACTCGGGCTCACGCAGCTCGCCGACTACCCTTCACTGGTCACGGTGGTCGTGGCGGCGGCCCTGGTGCTGCGCTCGCTCGAGTCGCCCCGGCTTTCGCAGGGCTGCCTGGCGGGTCTCGTCGCCGGCTGGGCGCTCGCGCTCAAGCCCGCCAACGCGCTCTTCCTCGCCGGCGCCCTGCTCGCGTATCTCCTCGCGCGACGCTGGCGGCAGGGACTCGCGTTCGCCGTCGCCCTGGCACCCGCGGCGATCACGCTCGCACTGTGGAAACAGCGCGGTCTCGGCCAGATACCGCTCTTCTCGCTCGGGGCCGCCCACGAGGCCGCCGGCGCCGGGAGCATCGCCGTGCAGGCGTCGATCGACCGCTACACGCACATCGACTGGGGAGTGTGGAAGCAGAACATGTCCAACCTGCGCGAGTTCTTCTGGAGCGCCAGGCTCGCGCAGTGGGTGCCGCTCGCGGGAGCGGTCGCCGTGGCGCGGCGCTCCGTGCCTGCGGCGGGGCTGCTCCTCTCCTGGACGCTCGCCTACGTCTTCGTGAAGGGGTCGTCGGCTGTCGCCAGTGTGGAAACAGGAAGCTTCTGGCGGCTCGTGATGCCGGCCTGGCCCGCATACCTCGTCCTCCTCGCCGGCATTCCACTCCTCGTTCCCACGTTCAGCCGTCGCCTCGGCGGCCGCCTCACCGCTCCGCAGAGTGCGCCTTTCAGGACGCCGGTCGTCGTGGTCTGGGGAATCGTGCTGGGACTCGTGCCGATCGTGGTGCTCGCCACGGCCGCGCCCCAACGTGGGCCCGAGCGAGCGGTCGAGATCAACGGCCTGCTGACGCCCGTCGACGGCTCGTACCTCCAGGTGCGCGCGCAGCGCGTCGGCAAGTCCGTGCACCTGACATGGGAGGACAGAGGACGTTTCCGCCCCGTCTTCTACAGAGTGTTTCGCACGCTGCGACCGGGAGCCGACGTGAGCTGCGAGCGCTTCGGCGCGAGCAGGTGCTCGCTCGTCTCGACGGTCGTCGAGACGACGAGAGCCGGCGCCTACCTCGACGGCTCACCGGAGCCGGGCGTCACGTATCGCGTCGCGGCAGGAGCGAACTCGAAGGACGACCCCTCGGCCGGCGACATCTTCGTGATCAGCCCGCCGGTGCGCGCGCCGTGACGAGCACGCGACCCGGACGGCGTGCGGTCCTCGCCACGAGCCTCGGAGTCGCCGCCTCGTGTCCATCCTGATGCTCGGAACGTGAACGAGCGACGAGGCGCAGGGGCGACCGCTCTACCTCGTCTCGGAGACCGCCGGCGGCGGCCCGCCGTCAACCTCGCCGGGCCCGCCGCCGGAGCGGGCAGACAGCCGCTGCTCGAGCAGGGCGACGCGCTGGGCGAGGATCGTGTTCTGGTCCGCCAGCCGCGAGAGCACCGTGGAGTAGTACAGGAGCACGACGATCACGAACAGCGTCGCCACCGCGAACAGGATCGCGGGCGGGTACGTGGCCACTCCGAGCCATCCGGCGATGGTGTTGAGGCCGTCGCGCCACGCCGACAGCACGAGCAACACGATCCCGGTCACGAGCCACAGGAGTGCGTACTTCTCCTTGAGCCTGCGGCCGCGGATGAGCTCCAGGACGACGAGGAGCAGCAGCAGCGACGCGATCGACGCCGCGATCGAGACCCTGATCGGAGTCATCGGCGCGATTCCTCCGCCGGAGCCGCGACCTTGCGCATCATCGCCATCAACAGCGCCAGCGTCACCTTGACCATGTAGTAGATCGAGCGGACGACCGTGATCGAGGATTGCCCGTGCTCGCGCTCCCGCATCTGTACGGGCACCTCGGTGAGCCGGAGCCGGTGCTTGAACACGAGCACCGTCGCCTCGACCTCCGGGTAGTCGTTCGGATAGTCGTCTGCGAACAGGGCGATGCCCTTGCGGTTCATCGCCTGGAAGCCGGACGTCGTATCGGTGACGCGCCGGCGCGTCAGCAACGACACGAGACCGGCGAACCAGCTGATGCCGATGCGGCGCGCGAGCGGCGGCCGGTAGTCGCCGTCGCCGCTCGCGAAGCGCGAGCCCGTGACGATGTCGGCCTCGCCGCGCTCGATCGGAGCGAGCAGTCTCGGCAGCTCGGCCGGATCGTGCTGACCGTCGCCGTCGAGACGCACGGCAAGCTCGTAATCCTGCTCGAGCGCGTACTTGAAGCCGGTCTGGACGGCCCCGCCGATCCCGAGGTTGAACGGCAGCGAGACGACGGCGGCACCCCGCGCCGCGGCGACCGCAGCCGTGTCGTCGGTCGAGCCGTCGTCGATCACGACGACGTCGAAGTGCGGGTGGAGCGAGCGGATCCCGTCGACGACGCCGCCGATCGCCCCGGCCTCGTTGTGGGCCGGCACGACCGCGATGACGCGCGCGGCTCTCACGCGGCCACCGGCGCATCGAGCCCGACGAGGTCGAGCACCAGGCGCGCGCGGTGCGCGTAGCTGTGCTCGTCCAGGACGCGCTCCCGCGCCCTGGCTCCCATCGCCTGAGCCTGGGCGGGGTCGCCGAGCAGCAGCCGGTAGGCGTCAAGCGCCTGGGCGGCGTCCTCGACGACGAGGATCTCGCTGCCCGGCTCGAACCACCGCTCGATGCCCGCATGCGGGTTGGACACGATCGCCGCGCCGGCCGAGGCGAGCTCGAACGGGCGGCAGGTGGAGGAGAGCGGCACGGTCGCGTGCGAGCGCCGGGTCACGTTGAGGTTGATGCGCGCAGCGGAGATGGCCCGGGCGAACACGTTGAACGGGACGTCGCCGATCTCGCGCGCGTTCCCGCTGTCGCCCCGGAAGTCGCGGCCGCCGAGCGCGAAGTCGATCTCCGGCGCCGCCCGGCTCGGCTCGCCGACCAGCGCCTGTGTCCACTCGCGCCGGAACTTGTCGCCGTAGCCGTAGAAGAAGACGTCCATCTCCTTCTCCACCGGCTGCGGCGCGAAGAGCTCCGGGTCGGCGCCCCAGAACACCGCTTCCGCGCGGCGCGCCCCGAGCTCGAGCAGGCGCGGGATGCCGCCCTCGGAGTTCGAGAGCACGAGGTCGTACTCCGACGGGTCGGCGCCGTGGTAGTAGTTGAAGCCGGTGTCCATGCCGCCGAACTCCGGCAGGCTCATCGGCACGTCGCCGTCGTAGAAGACGACGGGGATGCCGAAGCGCTCGCGCAGCGCCGTCGGGATGCCGCGCAAGTGCGCCATCGGGACGGTGAAGACGACGACCGCGTCGGGCCGCTCCCGCGCGACGAGCCGCTCCAGGTGGCGGCGCCAGCGGGGCGTGACGACGCGCCAGATCGTCTCGCGTGTGAGCCGGTCGAGCGCGGACTCGTCGGGGGAGTCCTCGCCGCGGCGCAGGTAGCGGTCGCCCTTCAGGCGTGCGAGCCCGTCGCGCAGGGCCGCATAGGCCTCGCCCTCGCGGAAGGTCGGGTTCGGCGCCGTGCGCCACCACGGGCTCTCGACCGGGCGCCCCCTGTAGGGCGTGACGACGAGATCGACGCCCGTCTCGTACATGCCCTTCCACAGCTGCCACCACGCGGGCGTGCAGCCGTAGCGGAAGTCGAGGTCGACGGCGGAGGCGACGGCGAGGATCTTCGGGGCCTTCACTCCGGCAAGTCTAGGCGGAGCGGGAGAGGGATCAGTACGCGCCGCGCCGCGAGAGCACTGCGGGGATCGTCTTCACGATGATGGAGATGTCGAGCCAGACGGACCAGTTCTCGAGGTACGTGAAGTCGAGCCGCACGAGATCGTCGAAGGACAGGCCCGAGCGGCCGGAGATCTGCCACAGTCCGGTCATGCCGGGCAGCACCCGGTAGCGGGCACGGTGCCAGTCCTGCAGCCGCTCGTAGTCCCGCAACGGGAGCGGCCGCGGGCCGACGAGGCTCATCTGTCCGCGCAGGACGTTGACGAGCTGCGGCAGCTCGTCGAGGGAGAGGCGGCGCAGGACGCGGCCGACGCGGGTGACGCGCGGGTCGTCGCGGATCTTGAACAGCGCACCCGAGGCCTCGTTGAGCTGCTCCAGCTCGCTCTGCCGTGCCGCCGCGTCCTCGACCATCGTCCGGAACTTGAGCATGCCGAACTCGCGCTCCCCGACACCGACCCGCCGGTCGACGTAGAGCACGGGGCCATGCGAGTCGAGCTTGATCGCCGCCGCGATCAGCAGCCACAGCGGAAGCCCGACGACGGCGACGGTCGCACCGGCGATCAGGTCGAACGCCCGCTTCAGCGCCCAGTCCCAGCCGGTCAGGATCGGCGGGCGCAGCTCGAACAGCGGCACCCCGGTGCCGGGCACGTACTCGCCCTTCTGCACCAGGAGCTCCGTCGTGTTCGGCGCCAGCCTCACCCGAACTCCTGCACGGTGCGCGCGCTCGACCACGTCGAGGACGGTGCGCTCGTCGAAGTCGGACTCCGTCAAGATGAGCTCGTCGGGACGCTCGCGCTCCAGGACGGCGGGGATGTCGTCGAGCGACGTCCCGAGCTGCGGGAGGCCGGTCTCAGCGGCGGCCGAGACGGCGCCGACGAGGTCGTAGGCGATGCCGCCACGCGACGCGCCGAGCTCACGCTGCAGCCGGCGCAGGCTCTCACCCGCCCCGGCGAGCACGACCCGCCGGCGGATCCCGGACAGCTTCATCAGCTCGAGCGAGAGGGATTCGTACGCCGCCCGCAGAAGCCCGATCATGATCGCGCACGTGACGACCGCGGTCGGGATCAGACCCGTCGTCGTGAAGTCGTAGCTCGTGCCGAGGCCGAAGGCGAGCACGATCAACGCCACCAGCACGAGCGACGAGACGACGCGCCCGCTCCCCGGCCGGCGCTCCCGCGACGCGTACAGGCCGGCCTGGAAGAACACGAGCAGGCACACGGGGGCGAGGAACTTGAGCCACTGCGCCGGCCCCTCCCGCCACAGCAGCGCCCAGAACACGGGCTTGCCGTAGAGGAACGAGCGCAGCACGAGAGCGATGTAGATCCCGAGCGCGAGCCCGACGACGTCCAGCGCCGCGAGCGACACGACGCTGAAGAGCCGGCGCACGAGCGTCAGGAGAGGTCCGCGGGAGAGGATGTAGATGCGGGACGAGCGGGCGTCCGCCGCGGCGGGGGACTCCGGGGCGGGCTCCGGGCGCTCTGTCGGCGCCGGCGGCGCGGCCTTGGTCGGCACCCCGGGATTCTACTCCTCCCCGCCAGACGCCCGACCGCGCGCGACGGCCTGCCACGGCACGCGGACGGCCGACTCGGCCACGCGGGCGGCACACCCGTCGATCTCGCCGACGGCGTAGCGGCGGCCGAGGGCCGTCAGCGCGACGACGAGCGCACGGCGCCGGCGAGCATCGAGCAGGTCGGTGTCGTGCAGGTACCCGTGCACCACCGGCTCCGGCAGCCGGGACGGGCGCGCGGCCGCGCGGACGAGATCGCCGAGCGAGCGCGTGGTCGGGATCGCGAGCACGTCGCCGTGTGCGGTCTCGACGCGGGCGGGCGCGCCTAGCTGTGCCCACGGAGCCCCTTCGGGAAGGTACGTGGGGCGCGCCATGCGCGGCGTGCAGTCGACATAGCCGAGCAGGGCGCACGCCCCTGCGACGGACGCGTCCGTGTACCAGCCGCCGCCGCAGAAGACCGTCGGCTCGAGGCCGTGCCCGCGCAGCCAGGCTCCCTCGCGCAGGACCCTCGCGGCGGTGTCCTCGTCGTCCGCCGGACGGGCGTGATCCGGGCTCGTCCAGTGCGTGTGATGGCCGAACGGGCCTTCCGCGGCGAGCAGGCGCGCGCGCTCGAGCCACACTCGCTCGCTCTCCCCGTGCGCCGCGTCGGCCGGGCGCACGAGCGAGGCCACGACGAAGCCCCCGGGCCGGCGGCGGACGAGCTCGAGGTAGGCATGCCAGACGCGGTCGTCGAGGATGCGCTCGACGTGACACGAGAGCACCGCGTACGGTTTCGCTGTGCCGGGCATTCACCGACAAGTATCGCGGGCCTGAGCCCGTGCCCCGGTCTCGTGCCGTCGCGATCGTCTCCCTGGCTGCGGCGCTGCCTCGGCTGCTCGTCCTGGCCTTCGAGCGCGGAGCGATCCTCGAGAACTTCGTCGAGAAGAGCGACCGCTTCGCGCTGACGCTCGTCCACAGCGGCACGTTCGGCTTTCTGCCGGGCGTGCCGTCCGGCTACACGCAGCCGCTCTACGCCTTCTTCCTCGCCGCTCTGTACTGGCCCTTCGGGCATGCATGGCTCGCCGTCGGCCTCGCGCAGACCGCCGTCGCGGTGGCGACCGCGCTCCTCGTGCTCGAGATCGGACGGCGCCTGCGCTCGACGCGCGTCGGCCTCGTCGCCGCTCTGCTGACGACGCTGCACCCGTACGTCGTCTGGCACGACGTCCACGTCAACCGGGAGATCCTCGACGGCTTCCTGCTCGCGGCGATCACGCTGCTCGCGTTGCTGGCCTACGAGCGGCGCTCGCGTCTGCTCGCCGCGGCGACGGGGGCCGTCGTCGGCCTGGCCGTGCTCGGCAACTCCCGCCTTGCTCTGCTCCCGCTCGTGCTCGCGGCATACGTGGCCTGGCCCTCGCGGACACGCCGGGCCGCGCTGCTCGGCAGCCTCGCCGTCCTCGTCGCGGCGGCGGCGGTCGTGGCGCCGTGGGCCGTTCGCAACGAGAAACGGGTGGGCTGCCTCGCGATCACGACCGACACGCGCGCGCTCTGGAAGGCGAACAACCTCGCCACGTACGACGTGCTGAAGCGCGGGCAGTGGATCGACGACGTGCCCGAGCTGGCGGGCGTGCCGCCGTGGCCCGAACGCGCGGCCGACATCGCGCTGCGGACAGGCAGGCCGGTGCACGTCGACGAGTGCGCGCAGTCGCGCTTCTACCAGCGCCAGGTGCTGCGGTTCTGGCGCGACCATCCCGGGGAGAAGGCGAGGCTGGCGGCACAGGCGACCTGGCTGCTGTGGCAGCCGACGTTCAGCGTCGCCACCGACGACGCAGGCCGGAAGGGGATCGCCGACACGGCGCGGCGCTCCGTCGAACCGATGTACATGATCGTCATCTACGCGCTCGCGATCGCCGGCTGCTTCTTCGCGCCTCGCCGCTTCCTCGCTCTCGCCGTGCTGCTCGAGTCGTACAACACGCTGATGGCGATGGTGTTCGCCGGGACCGTGCGCTACCGCGTGCCGTGGGACTTCCTGCTCGCGCTGCTCGCGGCGTTCGCCGTCGAGCGCCTCTGGCGGCGCGCCCGGGGCTACTCCGACGCGCCCGCACGCCCGAGCGCCCTGCCGTAGAGCTCGGCCGTCAGCTCCGTGCACCGCTCCTGTCCGAACTCGGCGAGCGCCCTCGCGCGTCCCGCAGCGCCCATCGCGGCCAGGCGCTCGGGGTCTGCCGCGAGTCGAGCGATCGCGCCGGCGAGCGCGGCGGCGTCTCCTCGCGGGACGATCAGGCCCGTCTCGCCGTCGCCGACGATCTCGGGCAGCCCTCCCACGTCGCTCGCGATCACGGCGCGCCCCCTCTCCATCGCCTCGAGCGCGACCATGCCGAACCCCTCGCCGAGGGAGGGGACGACCACGATCGCCGCCTCCTCCATCGCAGGCCCGATCGGCGAGACGAGGCCGAGGAAGCGCACGGCCCCGGCCAGCCCGAGCTCGCCGGCCCGCTGCCGCAACGCGCCCTCGAGCGGCCCGGCGCCCGCGAGCGAGAGCTCGAGGCCCGGGACGGCGTCGCGGGCCAGAGCGAACGCGCGCAGGAGCACGTCGTGGCCCTTGATGGGCACGAGGCGCCCGACGCAGAGGAGCCGCGGCGCCGAGCCCGGCTGCGGCGGGGGCGGCGGCGGGCCCGGCTCGATGCCGTAGTGGATCACGGTGAACGCGTCCTCGCGGAACCCTTCCGTCTCGGCGAGGTAGCGCGCGAGGCCGTGCGAGATCGCGATGTGCGGCTCGGCCAGGCGGCCGACGGCGCGATCGGCGCGCGCGAACAGGCGCGACTCCCTGAAGGAGTTGAAGCCGTGCTTCGTGCTGACGAGGACGGGCACACGGCAGAGACGGCCTGCGCTGAGCCCGAGGAAGTCCGCATGCACGAGGTGGGTGTGCACGATCGAGGGACGGTCGCGTCGAATCAGCGCGAGCAGACGCCGGTACGCGCGCGGATCGGCGGCGGACGGGAGCCGGATCGCGTCGAGGGGCACACCGGCCGCCGTCATCCGGTGGGCGAACTCCATCGCCCCCGGCTCGTCCTCGTGCAGCAGCGCGAAGCGCGCGTCGACGCCGAGCGCGCGCAGGGCGGGCAACAGGAGCAGCAGGTGCTTCTCCGAGCCGGAGATGCCGGAGACCTTGCCCACGTGGAGCACGACCGGAGCGCGCGTCACGCCGCCGCCACCGCGAGCACACGCTCGGCCCAGCTCTCGACGGAGTGGGCACGCTCGACCCTTGCGCGCAGCTCCCGCCCGATCGCGGCGCGGTCGGCGCGGGCGATCTCGCCGATGCGTGCCGCGAGCGCCGCCGCGTCGTCGCGGGGGAAGAGGAGATGAGGCGGGAGCAGGGTGTCGAGGGCGGGGTTCGACGCGAGCACCGGCAGGCACGTCGCCGCCGCCTCGAACACCACCTTGTCCGTGGCGCCGGAGCGCATGTTGTTGACGAGGCAGTCGGCGGCGGCGAGCAGCCCCGGCACCTCGCCTGCCGCCACCCCGTCCCCGATCGCGACCCGGTCGCCGACGCCGAGCTCGGCGACCAGACGTTCGAGCTCGACGCGGTGCCGGCGCTCCTCGTCGGTCAGCGAGGGGCCGTACTGGGCGAGCACCACGTCGGGGACGCTCGCCACCGCCCGGATCACGGTGGCGATGCCCTTCGCCGGAGACGTGCGCCCGAGCATCAGCAGCGCGAGCGCGTCGCGGGCGGGCCGGTCGACGCACGGGTAGCCGGAGAGGTCGATGCCGTGGCCGATCGGCACGACCTTGCGCGACGCGAGCGGAAAGGAGCGGCGGTCGACGGTGATGACGGCGCTCGCGACGCGCTCCGCCGCCGCCAGCAGCCGGCTCGCGCGCCAGTGCGTGTACCAGAGGAGGACGCGGACGCCGAGCGGGCGGGCGAGCGGCGCCGCGAGCAGCGCGTAGATCGGGCACATGTGCGCGACGAGCGCCGCGGGCCGCGCCCGCCGCCCGAGCTCCCGCGCGAGCGCCGCCTCGAACCGTGCTCCCCTGCCGGCGCGCGAGGGCGCCCTGAACGTGCGGACGCGACAGTTCGCCGGCAGCGCGCCTTCGACGGCGCCGTCGGCGATCACGACGACCTCGTCGACGAGGCCGGCAAGCGCCCGGATCTTCGCCACCGTGGCGCCGAGCACGGGGCTCTCGGGATCGACCTGCTGCGTGATGAAGACGAGCCGCGTCACCTTCCCTCCACGACGTCGTCGACGAGGCGACGCACGCGCCGCGCGTACTCCTGCGGGGACGCGAGCCACGGATCGGCGGCGAGGCGGGCGGCCTTGCCGAGCCGCTCGGCGAGGCCCGCCTCGGTGAGCGCCCGCACGATCGCGTCCGCGAGCGCGTCCGCGTCGCCGGGCTCGACGAGCAGGCCGCTGACGCCGTCCTCGACGAGATCGGGGATGCCGCCGACGCGGCTCGCGACGACGCCACGGCCGCGGCAGAACGCCTCGATCACGACACGACCGAGCCCCTCCGACCGGGAGGGCAGCACGAGCACCGTCGCATCGTCGAGCGCCGCGGCAACCTGCGGCGTCGAGAGGCGGGGGGTCCACTCGACGCTGCCGGGCAGCTCCGCGACGAGCTCCTCCACCGCCGCCGCCATCGAGCCCCTGCCCACGATGCGCAGCCGTGCCCGGGGGACTCGCTCGGCCACGACGCGCCAGGCGTCGGCGAGCACGTCGACCGCCTTGTAGCGCTCGAGCACGCCGACGAAGAGCGCGGTCGGAGGCTGCGGCGGCGGCTGCGCCGGCGCGGCGAGGAAGGGATCGAGATCCATGAAGGCGGGGAACGTCGCCGCCGCCTCGACACCGCGCTCGCGGACGAGACCCGTGGTGTACGGCGAGATCGTCCGCACCGCGTCCGCCCTGCGCAGCGCGAGACGGGTGAGCAGGTCTCCCAGCGGCGCGAGCGCCGCGCGCGCGCGCGAGCCGTAGAGACGCGTCGCCGCGCCCGGGTCGCCGTGCACGTCCATCACGACCTTCGCCGGGACGCGCGCGAGCGCGCGGCCGAGCAGCACGAGCGCCGTCTCGTGCCCCCCCTGCGAGAGCACCGCGTCGGGACGCGTGGCGCGGAGCTCACGCGCGACGCGAAACGGGAGCAGCAACCAGAACGCTGCGCCCTCGAGCTTGCCGGGAGCGACCGGGCCGTAGAGCCGGAAGCGCGGGTCGTGAGCGCCCGCGCCGCGCGCTCTCGCCGCGAGCACGCGCACGTCGAGCTCGGCCGAGAGCGCATCGAACTTGCGGGCGAGCGAGCCGTCGAGAGGCAGCGCATAGCGGGTGCGCCCCACCATCAGCAGTCTCCGCTTCACGCGCGTGCGACCTCCTCCCGCAGCGCCTCCTCGATCCGGCCGAGCAGGCGCTCGGGCGCATGGTCGGCGACGGAGGGTGCCGCGGCGGCGCGCAGCCGCGCGCGCAGAGCGTCGTCCGCGAAGTAGCGCTCGATCGCCGCGGCGAGCGCCGCCGCGTCGCCGGCCGGCACCAGCAGCCCGTTGTCTCCCTCCCGCACGACCTCCGGCACCCCGCCGACCGCGGTCGCGATCACCGGCGCGCCCGCGGCCAGCGCCTCGACGACCGTGTGGGGGAAGTTCTCCCAGGCCGACGACAGGAGCGCCGCGTCGGCGGCGTGGAAGAGGCGCAGCACGTCGTCGCGCGGCAGGCCGCCGACGAAGCGGACTCGGTCGCCGAGGCCGAGTGCGGCGCCGGCGCGTTCGAGCGCGTCGCGGTCGGGCCCGTCCCCGGCGATCACGAGCGAGACGCCCGGCACCCGCGAGAGCGCCTCGAGGGCGACGGGGACGGCCTTTGCCGCGGTCAGCCGTCCGGCGAGCGCCAGGGTGGGACCGTCGAGCCCGAGCCGGGCGCGCAGTTGCGCGCGAGGCTCGAACGGGGGCAGCGGCGGGGCAGGGTTGGGGAGCACCGACGTCCGCTCCGGCGCGAGGCCCCAGTCGAGCGCGAGCGCGCGCAGGAAGGCACTCGGGAAGAAGACGTGGCGGGCGCGGCGGATCGCGAGCGTCCGCGTGCGCCTGAGCGCGCGAACGCGCACACCGCCGCGTGCGGACTGGAAGTCGACGAGGCTTCCGGCGAAGAGGCCCGCTCGGCGTGCTCGCTCGTACGCCTCGTCGGTCGTCACCTTGACGACCAGCGGCCGCCGCGCCGCCGCCGCGCCGACGGCGGCACGCCGCAGCATCGTCGTCGCGTAGACGACGTCGGCGTGCCGGGCGCGGCGGGCGACGAGCGCCGCCACGGCGGCGTGGCGCGCCGCGGGCGGCAGCGAGCGGCTGACGTGGTGCACGGGGTAGGGCTGCGGCGCCGGATCGGCGGCGGCCGTGGTGACGACCTCGACGCCGTGTCCCCGGGCGCGGAGGAACGCCGCCAGCTCGGGCGCGTGGCTCGCCGGCCCGCCGACGTCCGGCGGCCAGATCCCGGAGACGATGAGCACCTTCACGCCGCCGGAGCGCTCCCGCTCGCCGCCGCCGCGTGGCGCTCCTCCACCTCGGTCGCGAGCCGCGCGAGCACGACCGCCCAGACGGCGGCGAAGACGATCGTCGCCACGAGCATCGCGATCGCGGCGCCGCTGACGCCCCAGATCGCACCGAACGCGACGACGAGCGGGAGCAGGACGGCCGTCTCGATCCCGTGCGTGAGGATGCGCAGCCTCGGCCGGCCGATCGTGACCGGCAGCGACTTCGTCCAGCCGAGCACGAGCTGCACGGCGGCCGCAACGAGGATGACCCTGGCCGCGGTGACCGCGTTCGCGTAGTCCGACCCGAAGACGACCCGTACGAGCCACGGCATCGCGAGCATGAACACGGGCACCGCAACGGTCATCAGCGCTCCGGCGGCGAGCATGTAGCGGCGGACGCCGGCGACGACGTCGCGCTCCTGTCCCCGCTCCCAGTCGCGCGTCTGCTCGGTCAGCAGCACCAGGCGCACCGGCGAGCTCGCGGCCGTGAGGCCGCTCTGCGGTGCCTGGGCGATGCGCAGGAGGCCGACCTGGGTCGGCCCGGCGACGACGCCGAGCAAGAGCGGCGCGAGCGTGGTGCGGAGGGAGAGCATGCCGGTGGCGAGGCTCGACTGCGCGACGAAGGAGACGATCTCACGCCGGTCGTCGCCGAGCGGCCGCTGCGGCGCGGCGGGGAAGCGCCGGTACGCGGCGAGGCCGACGGCGCCGACGGCGCCCGTCGAGATCGCCTGCGCGGCGACGATGAGGGCGACCGTCTGCCAGATCCCGAACTGCGTGCCGATCGCGATCGCGGCCAGCCGCAGCCCCATCGCGAACGCCATGTAGGCGCCGCGCAGGTCGTAGCGCCCACGCAGCAGCAGGGCCGTCGCGGCCACGTTCTCGGGCGCCTGCACGAGAGGGAGCCCCGCGGACACGAGCACCGCGGCCGTCAGCCCCTCGGCGCCGAACACCACGTCCGCGAGCGGCGCCAGCGCGAGGAGCGCCGCGCCGGCAAGCGCGCCGCCGGCGAGCTTGAGCTGCAGCGCACGTGCGAACAGGCGGTGGAGGCGCCCCCAGTCCTCGGCGGCGACGTAGCGGAATCCGTACTTCGTCAGCGACTCCTCGACCGTGAGGTCGAGCAAGGTCTGGAGGAACGACGCCACGGCGAGAGCGGTCGCGTAGAGGCCGAAGCGCTCGAGGCCGAGCACCCTCGACGCGACGACCGTCCCCGCGATACCGAGCGCGACCGCGGAGTAGAGCCCCGCGGCCGTCGCCGAACGACGCCAGAGAAGCCGCGAGCGCATGACGACCGGCCAGTATAGTTGGCGGCGTTGGCGTCCCAGACGGTCTCGACCCCGGCTCCGACCGCCGGCACCACGTCGGTCGACCGGCGGCCCTCGGGCGGGACGCTGATCCTCGCCGCGGCTGTCCCGCTCGTCTTCCTGCACGCGAGATACCAGCCGACGCTCTCGATCGGGCTTCGCTCGACCTCGATCGACGTCACCCTCGCCGACGCCGCGATCGCCTCTGCCGTCGTCGCCGCCGCCGTCCGGCTCGCGCGAGAGGGGCCCGGGTCGCTGCGCGCCTCGGCATGGCCCCTCGCGGCCGCGGGTACGTTCCTTGCGATCATCGTCCTGCAGAGCTTCGCGCCGATAGCCCGCGGCGACGACTACGCCCTCGCAGCGCATCTCGTGAGCGCGGCGAAGTTCGGCTGGTACGCCCTTCTCGCGCCCGCGACGATCGTCCTCGTCGCCTCGCGGCGGGACGGGGTGCTCCTGCTGCGTGCCCTCGTCGCCTGGAGCCTCGTCGCATCGTCATGGGGAGCTCTTCAGTTCGCGGGGCTCGTGAGCGAGTTCGAGGGGAAGCGCCCGGGGCAGCGAGAGCCGTCGTTTCTCGGGATCCACGACTTCGCCGCGCTCTCGGGGGCCGCGCTCGCGGTGGGGTTGGTCGGCCTGACGCTGCGCAGGGCGCCGCTCGGAGGGCCATGGTCTGCCGCAGCGCTGGCCGGCGGGTCCCTCGGACTCGTTCTCTCCGGTGCGATGAGCGGCGTGATCGGGCTCTGGCTCGCGGGGGCGGCGATCCTCGCCGTCTCGCTGCGCGGTCGGAGTCTGCGGCTGCGCGACGCGGCAGCCGTTGCAGGCGTCGTCCTCGCCGTCACCGCCGGCACGGCCGCGATGCGGGCGACGGCGCTGGAGCGATTCGCCGAGTTCATCGGCCTCCGCGATCGCGCCGCCCAGTCGACCGCTGTACAGAGCTACGCGCACCGAACCCTGCTTGGATACATCGGCGTGCGTATCTTCCTCGACCACCCGATCGTCGGCGTGGGCTGGCAGGCCTCCTCCGACGACTTCGCCTACACGCCGTACCTGAGCTCCGCGCACCGCCGCTTCCCGGACGTGCCGGCCGAGGCCTTCCCGTCCCCGGAGCACCGGTGGGGTGTGCAGAACGCGTACCTGCAAACGCTGGCCGATCTCGGCCTGGTCGGCTTTGCAGCCCTCGCCGCCGCGTTCGCGACCGCCCTCGTCAAGGGCCTCCGTCGTTCCCGCGCGACACCGCTCGCCCTCGTCGGGGTCGCCTGGCTGCTCGTTGCCGCGGGCGTCTGGGGCGGGCTGGGTCTCGTCCCGGGCATCCCACTGGCGGCTCTCACCTGGATGGCCTTCGGCCTCGCGTGCGTCCTTGAGTGACGGCTCGGATCCCCGCCTGCACCCGTCGCGCTCGATGCCAACGTACGCGGTGCGCGCGCCGCTCGCCCGCTGGCTCGCCGAGGAGGCCGCACGAGCCCACGCCGATCTCGGGCCGTATCGACTGCTCGACGTCGGCTGCGGCCAGAAGCCCTACGAGCCCCTGTTCGCGCCCTACGCGAGCGCCTACGTCGGCGTCGACCCGGCTCCCAACCCGCGCGCCGAGCTCGAGGGCTCCGTGGAGGAGCTTCCGGTCGAGGACGCGGCCTACGACGTCGCGATCTGCATCCAGGTGTTCGAGCACTGCGACGACCCGGCCAGGGCCGTCTCGGAGCTGGCGCGGGTCACCGCAGCGGGTGGCCGCGTGCTCGTCTCGACGCACGGCGTGATGGCATACCACCCGTCGCCGGCCGACTACTGGCGCTGGACGCACACGGGGCTCGAGAAGCTCTTCCGCGACAACGCGGACTGGGCTTCGGTTAGGGTGACCCCCGCCTCCGGCACCACAGCCTGCCTGGGAATGATCGCCTCGCTCTACCTCGATCTCGCCGCCCGCCGGGCCCACGCGGGCATCCTGGCGCGGCCCCTCGTCGCCGCGATCAACTCCGTCGCGTCCGCCGTCGACCGCCGTTCGGCCCAGCTTCGCGAGCCCGGCCCGGGGACGCTGTTCGCGAACTTCCACGTGGTCGCGGAGCGCCCGGCATGAGCCGCACGGTGCTCGTCACCGGCGGCGCGGGGTTCATCGGGTCGAACCTCGTCCGTGCGCTGCTCGAGCGCGGCGACCACGTGCGCGTGCTCGACAACTTCGCGACGGGCAATCGCGACAACCTCGCCGAGATCGCCGGCGACGTCGAGGTCGTCGAGGGCGACCTGCGCTCGTACGAGCGGGTGCACACGGCGGTTCGCGGGTCCGAGCTCGTCTTCCACGTCGGCGCTCTCCCGTCGGTGCCGCGCTCGGTGCAGGATCCGCTGACGACGACGGCCGTGAACGTGGAGGGGACGCTCAACGTCCTGCTGGCAGCGCGAGACGAGGGCGTCAGGCGCGTCGTCAACGCCTCGTCGTCGTCGGTCTACGGCAACGGTGGCGCGCTGCCGCGCACCGAGGGGCAGGCGCCCGACCCGATCTCGCCGTATGCGGTCGCAAAGCTCGCCGCGGAGCGCTTCTGCACGAGCTTCAGCCGCGTCTACGCGATCGAGACGATCTCGCTGCGCTACTTCAACGTGTTCGGCCCGCGCCAGGACCCGAACAGCCAATACGCGGCGGTCGTGCCGCGGTTCATCCGCGCGATCGTGGAGGGCAGGCCCGTGACGGTGCACGGCGACGGCGAGCAGTCGCGCGACTTCACCTACGTCGAGAACGTCGTGCGCGCGAACCTGCTCGCCGGCGACGCCCCCGTCGTCAGCGGCGAGATCCTCAACGTCGCCACGGGCGGCTCGCAGACGGTGAACGACCTTGCCGACACGATCGGCCGGCTGCTCGGTCGCCCGGTGCTGAAGGAGCACGCGCCGGAGCGGGCCGGCGACGTGCGCGCCTCGTGGGCCGATGTCACGGCGGCAAGAGATCTGCTCGGCTTCGAGCCCACGGTCGGCTTCGAGGACGGCCTGCGACGGACGATCGAGACACTGCTCGGAGAGGAGTGAGGATGGGACACAGCTTCGGCACGATCGACGAGCTGGGCGAGGGCCCCGGGTTCCGCAAGATCCGGCGCGAGCTCGGGGTGACCGCGTTCGGCGTCAACGCGATCGTCTACCCGCCCGGCCAGGAAGGGTTCCTGCACTACCACGACCACCAGGACGAGCTGTACTTCGTCCACCGCGGAACCGCGCGCTTCGAGGTGGACGGAGAGGCGCGCGTGCTCGGGCCGGGAGGGCTGTGCCACGTGGAGTCCACGACGCCGCGCAAGGTGTCGAACGTCGGCGACGACGATCTCGTGCTCGTCGTCGTCGGCGGCAAGGACGGGTACGTGGAGCGCGACGGCCACCTCGTGGATCCCGGGGATCTCGAGCGGCGCGCGTCGTTCGGCGGGTAGCCCTTCCTACTTCTTCTTCGCGAGGCCCTCGAAGGCCTCGCGGGCGTCCTTGCGCGCGCCGGATGCGGTGTAGAGGCCGGACTGCCAGCCGTTGAGGCGGGTCTCGTCGCGCAGGAGGAACCAGATGAACATGTCGACGCGCGGATTGGCCTTGAGCTTCGCGTAGGCCTGCTTCATGTACGTGGCCTGATCGGCCCACGAGACGCCGAGCACTCTGTCGGGCGGGTTCGTCTGGTAGCCGTATTCGGTCACCCAGATGCGCGCGCGGATCCTGAGCCTCGCGAGCTCCCGCGTGAGAAGCTGGAAGTTGCCGAGCGTGACCGCGGTCGCCGGCTGCCCGCGCGGAGGCGGCGGCGGAGGCGTCGCCGGCGTCTCCTTGACCGAGCCGTAGTAGGGGTGGTGCGCGTAGGCGTCGTAGCCGCGCGCGCCGCCTGCGTGCATCGCCCGCAGGAACGGCAGCGGCGACACGGACGGGCGCGGCGAGTTGGGGTTGTTGTTCCCGCGCGGGCCCGTCACGCCGCAGCCGACCTTGAGGTCGCGGCTGACCGAGTGGACACCCTGGACGACCGCGTTGCACATCTGCGCGTACGCGCGGCCGCTGACGATCTGCCAGGAGCCGCGCACCTTCGCGTACTGGGGTCTCAGGAACACGGGATTGTTCGGCTCGTTCCACACGAGCCAGTACGGCACCCGCGGCAGCGGCGTCCCGTCGGGGCCGGCGTGGAGGCCGCTGTAGCGCCTCGCCGCGGCGACGGCGAAGCTCCTCAGGTCGGAGGCGTTGGTCGGAGCGACGTTCCACCCCCTGGCGCCGTTCGCCCAGCGCGGCGTGCCGAGGATGGAGAGCACGACCTTCATGCCGAACTTCGCCGCGTAGGTGACGGTGCGGTCGTAGGTGGCCCAGTCGTACGCCGGGTCGTTCGGGTTGGTCGGGTTGGCGGGCCTGCGGCTCGCCACCGTCAGTGCGGGCCCGCCCCACCAGAGATTGACGCGGACGAGCTTCGTGTTCATCTGCTGCAGGATCGGGAAGACCTTGTCGGGGTTGCCGTACAGGATCTGGGCGTCGTCGAGGATGCCGGGCTGGATGAACTTCGACGCCTGCGCCGTCGACGCGAGCAGCATCGAGCCGGCGACCGTCAGCGTCGCCACGACGAGAGCGGCTCTACGCACGCGCCGATTCCCTGCCGAGCGATGCCAGCGTCTTCTGCAGCCCCTCTTCGAGGCCGACCTGCGGCTCCCAGCCGAGCAGCTGCCGCGCGCGCGTGATGTCGGGCTGGCGCACCTGCGGATCGTCGACGGGAAGCGCCTCGAACACGATCTGGCTCGTCGAGCCGGTGACGCGGATGACCGTCTCGGCGAGCTCGAGCAACGACATCTCCGTCGGATTGCCGATGTTGACCGGCAGGTGCTCGCCCGACTCCGCGAGCAGGATGAGACCGCGGACGAGGTCGTCGACGTAGCAGAAGCTCCGCGTCTGCAAGCCGCTGCCGAACACCGTCAGCGGCTTCTGCTCGAGCGCCTGGCGCATGAAGGTCGGGATCGCACGGCCGTCGTGCGGGCGCATCAGGGGCCCGTAGGTGTTGAAGATGCGGACGATCGCGGTGTCGACGCCCTGCTGGCGGTGGTATGCCATTGTGAGCGCCTCGGCGTACCGTTTCGCCTCGTCGTAGACGCCGCGCGGCCCGATCGGGTTGACGTGGCCCCAGTACGTCTCCGGCTGCGGGTGCACCTGGGGGTCGCCGTACACCTCGCTCGTCGAGGCGAGCAGGAAGCGCGCCCGCTTCACCTTCGCGAGGCCGAGCGCGTTGTGGGTGCCGTACGAGCCGACCTTGAGCGTCTGCAGCGGCAGGCGCAGGTAGTCGATCGGGCTCGCCGGGCTCGCCAGGTGGTAGACGAAGTCGACGGGCTCGTCGATCTGGACGTGCACCGTCATGTCGTGCGGGCGGAAGACGAACTGGGAGCCGCGCAGGTGCTCGATGTTCGAGAGCGATCCGGTCTCGAGGTTGTCCACGCAGATCACACGATGACCGCGGGCGAGAAGCGCTTCGCAGAGGTGCGAGCCGAGAAAGCCGGCACCGCCGGTGACCACGGACGTGGGCATCTCGGCGATGCTACCCGGCCCGTCGGGCGGCGCGCGAAGATCCTTACAGCATCCTCACGTACACGCTCGGCGTCCGCGGGCGCCGGCGCCGCTGCTCCTTACAGAAGACACCGCCGCTCCTTACGGAATCCACACCCGGGACGACGATCGTTGAGCCGTGCCGCGTATCCATCGACTCGCGAGCGCGCTCGGCGCCCTCTTCCTGCTCGCCCTCGCCGACGGGGGCTCGGGGAGCGCAGACACGAGGGAGGAAGCCACCTGGAGCGTGGAGGCCGCGCCCTTCCGCGTCGTCGCGATCGCGGCCGGGAAGCACGTCACCGCCTTCGGGGGGGCTACCACGCCGCTCGTCTACGTCACCTCCGACGGCGTCGAGCACCGCCTCACCCGCCTGCTCACCCGCAAGGGGTTCTCGGGCGGGAGCACCTACACCGTCGCGACGGACGAGCCCGGCGGCAGAACCGCGATCGTGACGGTGCGCCGCGTGGGGCCGGGGCTCGCCGTCCGCTGGCGCTTCTCGTCGCCCGCCGGGGTGCAGGCGGTCCGCGTCACCCTGGCAGCCTCGAGCCGCGACCACTTCCTCGGCACCGGGCAGCGCACCCGCTGGGTCGACATGCGCCGCACGGTCGTGCCGCTGAAGGTCTGGAGCGCCTGTGGGAGCTCCTCCCCGAGCCCGTTCTTCGCCTCGAGCGGTGGCTTCGGTGCGTGGTTCTCGACGCACGCCGTGGGACGCATCGGCTTCCCAGGCGCCGTCGACGACGCGAACTTCGCCTGTGACCTCGGCCAGCCGCCGTGCTCGGTGGGGCGGGCGATCGAGGCGGTACGCCTCTGCCTCAAGGCCGCGTCCCTCTCGTTCGAGATCGTCCCCGGCACGATCGCGCGCGTGATCGAGCGCTACGCGGCCCAGGTCGGACGGCCGCGCGCGCCGTGGCTGCCGCAGCTCGCGCTGATCAAGTGGCGCGACCGCGTGACGGGGCCCGGCGAGCTCTTCGACGACATCGAGCAGATGCGGTCACGGCAGCTGCCGCTCGGCTGGATCCTGCTCGACAATCCGTGGGAGGTCGGGGCCAACGCGAGCACGTGCTACGGCGCCCTGCGCTTCGATCCCGTCGTCTTCCCCGACCCGAAGGGGATGATCGACGCGGTGCACGCGGCGGGCGTCCGCTTCATGCTGTGGATCTCGCCGCAGATCAGGCGCCCCTCCTGCGCCGAGCCCTCGCTCCCCGACGGCTGGCTGACCGGTGACGACCAGATCTTCCTGCGCGACCTCACGCTGCCGGCCTCACGGGCCGACTTCACGGAGAGCCTCCGCCGCCTCGTCGAGCTGGGCGTCGACGGCTTCAAGGGAGACCGGGGCGACGAGGTCGACCTCGAGGACGCGCGGCTCGCGGCGGGGCCCGGGGGGCCGATTCAGGCGCAGTACCCCCTCCTCTATGCCCGCGCCGCCCGCGACGCGATGGGCGGACGTCCGTTCGGCTCCCTCTTCCGCGCCTTCGTGCCCGGCTCCTCGTCGCTGCTGCCCGGCGTGGTCGGGCCGGACGCGCCGCAGACGTTCACAGGCCTGTCCGCGTCGATACGGGCCGCCCAGACCGCAGGCGTCGCGGGAGCGCCGGTCTGGGGATCCGACGTCGGCGGCTACAGCGGCGGCACGCTGACGGCGGAGGTCTTCGCCCGCTGGGCGCAGTTCGCGGCGCTGACCCCCATCTTCGAGGTGGGCGGCGACGGCCCGAACGCGAGGTTCTGGGAGCTCGGCGACGACGCGGTCGAGCCCTTCCGCGCAGCGGCGACGCTGCACTACGAGCTCGTTCCCGCGCTCTACGAGCTGGCCCGGCAGGCGAGCCGCACGGGGATCCCCGTGATCCGGCCGCTCGGCCTCACCTGGCCCGCCGACGAGCGGGCGTGGAAGCATGATCTCGAGTTCACCGTCGGAGCCGGCCTGCTCGCGGCGCCGGTAACGACGAGCGGCGGCGCGGACGGCCGAACGACGACCTCGGTCTACCTGCCTGCCGGCACGTGGGTCGACATGTTCACCGGAGCGGCGACCCGCGGGCCGGCGACCGTCGAGCGGACCTCGGGCAGGGCCGACTTCCCGCTCTACCTGCGGCGCGGGAGCGCGCTCGCCTTCAACGCCCGCACTCCGGCTCTGTGGCAGGACCCGTGGCGGGTGGACGACCTCGTCCGCGGCGACCGGCAGGGGTGGCTCCTGGCGCCGGCCGCCGCTACGACGGCGCGCGCCGCCGACCGCGGCTCGACCCTGACCGCGCGCACGGACGGCGACGGCGTCACCCGCGTCACGATCTCGCGCGCCCGCAGGGAGCAGCAGCTCGTCGTCCTCGGCGCGAGGCGCACGTGCGGCGTCGAGAGCGGATCGTCGACGCTGACCCGCCGGACGGCGGCGCGGCTGCCGCTCGTGCCGTCCGGGTGGACGGTCGAGACCTCGCGGCGACGGGGCATCGTCGTCAAGATCGGCAACGCTCCGCGTACGGTCTCGCTGCGGCTTCTGCCCTGCCGCACCGATCCCCCCGGGTAGGTGACGTTCCGCACCGCCGCGGACGGACGCCGGCACCCCGGCACGGCTGCGCGCCGCCGCCGCACCCGAGCCTGCGTCAGCGCAGCTCCTTGTTCGACTCCTGGTCGAACCACATCGCGAACAGCGTGAACTGCGTGCCCGAGATCAGGAGCAGCGCCACGAGCACGATCGTCGGGGTCGTGATCTCGTTGCCGTAGAAGAGGCGCGACACCGCGACGACGAGCCCGAGCAGCACGCCGAGCACGCTCATCAGCGCGCCGAGCACGTAGAAGAACACGAGCGGGTGGAAGTCGCGGATCACGTACTTCTCCTTCATCCGCCACCAGAAGCCCTTGAACAGGAGCCAGGCGATGCGGGGCGCGACCGAGCGGATGCGGATGCCGGAGCGCTCTCCCACCCCGTAGATCGGCCGCGAGGGCACGTCGCGCACGCGGGCGCTGATCACGTTGAGGTGCACGAGCACGTCGTTCGGGAAGCCGTAGCGGCGGTACACGCGCTCGAGGTCGAGGCGGCGCAGCGCGTCGAGCGAGATCGCCGTGTAGCCGGCCTGCGAGTCGGCCACGTGCCAGTAGCCGGACGCCACCTTGGTGAGCAGCGACAGCACCGCGTTGCCGAGGTAGCGGGAGCGGGGGATCAGCCTCCACGCCTCGCCCGTGATGAGGCGGTTCGCCTTCGTGTAGTCGGCCTCGCCGCGCGCCACCGGGCCCGCGATCGCGACGAGCTCCGCCGGGTCCATCTGGTTGTCGGCGGCCATCACGCACGTGACGTCGATGCCCTCGTCGCGCGCCCGCTCGTAGCCGGTCACGATCGCCGCGCCGACACCGCCGTTGCGCTCGCGCACGATCACCTCGACACGCTGGTCGCCCACCTCGCGCGCGCGCGCGGCGGTCGCGTCGGGCGAGGCGTCGTCGACGACGTAGACGCGGTCGACGAAGTCGGGGATGCCGCGCAGCGTCTCCGCGACGAGATGCTCCTCGGCGTAGGCGGGGACGACGACCGCGACGCGCTTGCCCTCGAGCATCCGTCAGACCCGCGGCAGCGCGTTCCGCCGCGCGAGCAGCGGATCCGCGAGATACGCGGCGAGCGCGCCGAGCAGAAGGCCGAGGAGCGCGCCGACGGCGGCGGCGTTGCGCCGGCTCGTCGCGGTGGTGCGGACGGCGAGCGCCGGCTGCACGATCTTGCTCTTCTCGACGTTCTCGGCGAGCGAGAGCAGCTGCTGGTTCTGGAACAGCTCCTGCTGCACCGTGCCGCGGCGCTGCTCGGCGAAGCCGATCGTCGAGTTGAGGCTCCCGATCGCGATCAGCTTCTCGACGGACGAAAGGGTCTTGTCGGCGCGAATCTGCTGCAGCTGGCTCTCCGCGCCGCTGACGCGCTCGTCGATCTGCCCGAGCTCCAGGTTGCTGGACGTGATCTGGCGCCGCAGCAGCGCGATCTTCTCGTCGACGTACGTCGAGACCTGGTCGATCACCGCGGTCGCGAGCGCGTCGGCGGCCTTCGCGGCCTTCCCGGGGGCCGGCGCCTGCACCGTGATCTCGACGAGCGGCGAGACGTTCTTCCCCTGGCCGGTGCTCACGATCGCCTGCGAGGTCACGTTGCCGCGCAGCTGCCCGACGCGCAGGCCGCTGGCGGCGGCCGCCCGGCGCAGCGCCGACTCCGAGCGCACGATCTCGCTCACCGTCTTCGGGTTCGTGGCGAGGCTCTGGATCTGCCCTCCGCCCGAGGTCGTGAACGGCTGTCCCATGTAGAGCAGCGTCTTCGCCCTGTAGACGTCGCCGCCGCCGACCGAGAGCAGCACACCGAGCACGGCGCCGGCGACGAGGCCGCCGACCGGCAGCCACCAGCGTGCCGCCGCCCGCTCCCACGCGGAGCGCAGGTCGATCTCGCGCTCGCCGTCGAGGTCGGGTACCGAACGGGTCTCGCTCATCGCGCCGACTCTAGCGGCTGGCGCGCGCGCAGACCGTACAGCCTCGCCCTTCCGACGAGGACGGCGGTGTCCGCGTCGGCGACGATCGGCGAGTACTGGCCGTCCGGGAACGACCACACCCGACGTCCGCTGCGCGCGTCGACGGCGTACGTGCGGCCGCCGAGGGTGGCGACGTACACCAGCCCGCCCATCACCGTCGGCGCGCCCGAGATCGGCCCTCCGGCCGCGAAGCGCCACGCAGTCTCGCCGCTGGCGGCGTCGATCGCGTACAGCGCGCCCGAGTACGAGCCCGCGTAGACGAGCCGCTCCCACACCGCCGGGGACGAGTAGACGTAGCCGCCCGTGGAGCGCGACCACAGCAGGTCGCCGGTCGTCGCGCCGAAGGCGTACACCTTGCCGTCGGTCGAGCCGATGAAGACGCGGCCGTAGGCGACGGCCGGCGTCGAGTAGAAGCGGCCGCGCCCGCCGAGCCGATCCTGGGACGACGACCGCCACTGGAGCGCCCCGGTGCGGCTGTCGAGCGCGTACAGGCGGCCGTCGTAGGAGCCGGCGAAGAGCCGGTTGCCGAGCGCCGCCAGCGCGCCCTTGACGCGGCCGCCCGTGCGGAACGTCCACCGCACCGTTCCCGTGCGCTGGTCGAGCGCGTAGATCGTGCCGCGCCAGTCGCCGACGTAGACCCGCCCCTGGTGGACGAGCGGGGACGACTCGGTCGGCCCGATCTCGGTGCGCCAGCGCACCCTGCCGCTGAGCGCGTCGAAGGCGACCACCTCGCCGCTCAGACGCTCCGGTGAGCGGGACGAGTTGCAGGGCGGCCGGTTGAGGAACGCCTGGTAGACGACCTTGCCGTCGACCGCCGGGCTCGAGGCGGCACAGCGGCCGGAGCGACGCTGCCACACCTGCGTGCCCCTGCGGACATCGACGGCGAAGGTGACGCCCGAGTTGTTCGTCACGTAGAGGTTGCCGTAGGCGATCGCGGGCGGGAACTCGAGCAGGGTGCGCGCGCGGAACGTCCACGCGACGCGGTAGGGCGGCTTGTGGGCGTACGGCGAGACGCGGTTGCGCGTCGCGTCGAAGCCCCAGGTCGGCCAGGCGACACCCGGAAGCGGCTTCGGCGCCGGGGCCTGGGTCGGCACGAACTCCTGGGTCGCGTTGCCGCGCACGTCGGCGCTCTCGCCGCGCTTGGCGACGACGTAGCCGGCGGCGAAGCCCGCCCCGAGGAGCACGATCGCAGCGAGCGCGGCCGCGGCGGCGAGGAGCGTCCGGTTCACGCGTCCTTCGCCTCGACGGGACGCAGCACGCCGTCGCCGACGAGGCACAGATCCGAGAAGAACCGGGTCATGACGACGCCGGCACGGTAGTCCCCGAGGCGCGGCTCGGGCCGCTCCCCGCGCGCCAGCGCGAGCGCGAGCTCGGGATAGCGGCTGCCGGCCGCGAGCGGCAGCGGGAAGCCGCCGCCGAAGCGCGGGTTCACGTCCGTGACGGGCAGCGCCCCGTCTGGCTCGCGGAAGCACTGGACGTTCGCGGGGCCGACGATCCCGATCGCCTCCGCCACGCGGGCGCCGTGCTCGACCAGCTCGGCATCGCGGATCGACATGCCCTTGATCGATTCGCCGCCCTTCGACTGGATCATCGTGCGCGGAATCGCGTTGAGGCAGCGGCCGTCGAGGTCGCAGAAGACGTCGATCGAGAACTCCTCGCCCAGACACAGCTCCTGCACCATCGAGTCGACGGTCGTGTAGCGGAGGAAGAAGGCCAGCTGCTCCTCGTCGTCGGCGCGGTAGATGTGCCGCGACCCGAACCCCTCGCGCACCTTCACGAGCAGCGGGTAACGGGCATCGGCGGGCACGTCCCCCGGAAGCCACGTACGCGGGCTGTCGATGCCGCGCTCGACGAAGAAGGCGTGCGCGAGGTACTTGTCGCCCATCGTCCGGCAGATCTCGGGCGCCGGCGCGAGGACGAGCGCGGGCGCGAGCTCGGATCGGTGCTCCGAGAGGATCTCCTGGTCGAGGTCGGTGAGCGGCACGACGAGGCGGACGTCGTGCTCGGCGACGAGCGCCGCGAGCGCGGCGACGTAGCCGGGGTCGTCGACCCGCGGGACGAGCGCCTTGCGGTCGGCGTGGTACAGCGCGGGCGCCAGCCGATCGACGTCGGAGGCGATCGTGGTGGCTCCCGCACGCCCGAACGCCGTCACGATGTCGACGCGCTGGCCGGCGCAGGTGAACAGGACCGCGGTCACGGAAGCAGAGGGTAGCCGCCCCTCCCTCAGGAGGGCCTCCACCCTCCTCGCCCGCCCCTGTAGGTGCCGCCGAAGAGCGCAAGCGGCGTGCGCAGCAGGATCTTCAGGTCGACGAGGGGCGAGCGGTGCTCGACGTACCAGACGTCGAGCTCGATGCGCTCGTCCCACGGGAGCGTCGCGCGCCCGTGCACCTGCGCCCAGCCCGTCAGCCCGGGCCGCACGGCGAGCCGCTTGCGCTGGCGCTCGGTGTAGCGCTCGACCTGGTAGCGCAGCGTCGGCCGCGGGCCGATCAGGCTCATGTCTCCGCGGATGACGTTCCACAGCTGCGGCAGCTCGTCGACGGACGTCTTGCGCAGGATGCGGCCGACCCGGGTGATGCGGCTGTCGCCCGCGTCGACCGCGTAGCCGGCCCCCGTGCGCTCGGCACCCACCACCATCGTGCGCAGCTTGAGCAGCTCGAAGTCGACGCCGTCACGTCCGACCCGGGTCTGGCGGAAGAGGACGGGCCCGCCGTCCTCGAGCTTGACGGCGAGCGCCGAGAGGGCGAGCAGCGGGCTCGCGACGACGAGGCCGAGGCCTGCCGTGGCGATGTCGAGCGCGCGGTTCACCGCGTCCCCTCGGGCGCCTCCCACGTGGCGGGCACGCCGCGGCGCAGGTAGTTCCACAGCGCCACGACCGTGGCCCACGTGACGAGGACGTAGTAGCGGGCGATGGGCACGCCGGCGGCGGCGGCAGCGAGGAGTGCCACCTGCCCGGCCAGCACGATGCCGTAGGCCCGGCCGTCGCCGAGGAGCGCCACGTTCGCGGCGAGGAGCGAGAGGTGGAGGACGCCGCTGCCGTAGCGCAGCAGCCGGTGCGAGACGACCTCGACGAGGTAGCCGGGCGGCAGCCGCCGGAGCATCGAGCCGCGCAGCGTGATCTCCCAGCAGTGCTCGAACATGCGCACCTTGCGGCGGTACTCGGTCTCGTTCGTCGGCGTCGGCTTCTCGAGCGCGTGCGCCGCCGGCTCGTACACGGCTCGGCGACCCGCCTGCACCATGCGGTAGGGGAAGGAGAGGTCGTGGCCCCAGGTGGGGTCGACCTCGACGTAGTCGGCACGGTTGAGCGCATAGATGGAGCCGTTGCCGCCGGTGATCGAGCCGAGCTTCGACTCGGCCTCGCGCAGCCGCATCTCGAAGCGCCAGTAGAGCCCCTCGCGGTTCGAGCCGTCGGCGGCCTCGAGGCGCAGCTGCCCGCACACGTAGGCGACGTCGGGATCGGCGAGGTTGGCGACGAGGTGCCGGAGCGCGTCGGGCGCCCACGTCGCGTTGGCGTCGGAGAAGGCGACGACCTCGCTCGCCGTCTCGCGCACGGCCCGGTTCTGGGCCGCCACCTTGCCGCCGCGCGGGCAGTCGAGCAGCCGCACGCGCGGCTCCCGCTCCGCCACGGCGAGGACGAGCTCGTTGGTGCGGTCGCCGGACGCGTCGGAGGCGACGACGACCTCGAGCTTCTGCGCCGGGTAGTCGAGCGCCAGCAGGTTCTCGAGGCGCCGCTCGATGACGGTCTCCTCGTCGTGGGCGGCGACGATCACCGTCACCGCCGGCTCCGCTCCCGGGTCCTTGCGCACCGGCCGCGGCCGCAGCCTGGCCGCGATCTCGGCGGCGAGGGGATAGCCGGCGTGGGTCCACGCGAGCGCGCCGAGCGAGCCCCAGAACAGCGTCTTCAGGACGGGCACCGGGCGAGTGTAGCCTTGCCGGCCACGGCTCCCGCCCGGCTCCCGGGCGCCGGGTGGACTGCATCGGTAGGCTCGCCGCCGTGGATCAGCCCGCCGACCGCATCCGCGTGCTGCGCGTGATCGCCCGGCTCAACGTCGGCGGCCCCGCGCTGCACGTCGCCTACCTGTCGCGCGGGCTCGCAGAGCGCGGCTACGACACGACTCTCGTCGCCGGCGACGTCGCCAGGGGCGAGGAATCGATGGCGTTCGTCGCCGAGAGCGAGGGCGTGGAGGTCGTGCGCGTCGCCGGCCTCTCGCGGGAGATCGCGCCGCTGCGCGATCTCGTCGCCGCGGCTCGGCTCGCGCGAGAGATCCGCCGCACGGAGCCCGACATCCTGCACACCCATACCGCCAAGGCGGGCGCCGTCGGGCGCCTGGCGGCCCTCCTCGCCGGGAGCGCCCGGCCGCGCGTCGTGATCCACACCTATCACGGCCACGTGCTGCGCGGGTACTTCGGCAGCCTCGGGACGTGGCTGTTCCGCGCGGTGGAGCGAGCCTTCGCCCGCGGCACCGACGTGCTGGTCGCGGTCAGCCCGCAGGTGCGCGACGATCTGGTCGAGATCGGGATCGCGCCGGGGCGGAGATTCGCCGTCGTCCGCCTCGGCATCGACCTCGAGCCGCGCGTGGCGACGACCGTCGACCGCGCGCAGGCGCGGCGGCAGCTCGGCATCGCTCCCGGACGATTCGTCGTCGGCTGGTTCGGGCGCATGACCGCGGTGAAGCGGACGGACGACCTGATCGACGCGCTCGTGGCGCTGCGCGGACGTGGGGTCGACGCGTGCCTGTTGCTCGTCGGGGACGGAACGGACCGTGAGCGCCTGGAGCTGCGCGCGAAGGAGCTCGGCGTCGCGCGAGACGTGTTCTTCCTCGGCTACCAGAAGGACGTCGCACGCTGGTATGCCGTGGCCGACGCCGTCGTCCTGACATCGGTGAGCGAAGGGACGCCGGTGACGATCATCGAGGCGCTCGCGGCAGGGAGGCCGGTCGTCTCCACGAACGTGGGCGGCGTCGCCGACGTCGTCCGCGACGGCGTCGACGGCTTCCTCGTCGAGGTGGGAGACACCGCCGTGATGGCGGCGCGCCTGGCGGAGATCGCGGCCGACCCGGCACTCGGAGAGCGGCTCGGGCAGGCAGGACGGGAGCGGGTGCTGCGGCGCTACGCCGTCGCGCGTCTCGTCGACGACGTCGACCGGCTCTACCGGGCGCTGCTCGAGGGGACGAGCCGGGCCAGCACATCCCGGTAGCGCGCGACGGCGACCTCGCGGTCGGCCTCGCGCTCGACGTAGGCGCGGCCCCTCCGCCCCATCTCGTCGAGGTCGAAGCGGCCCTCGTAGGCGTCGCGGATCGCTCCGGCGACGAGCTCCGGCCGGCCCGGCGGCACGACGACGCCGCAGCGCTGCGCACGGGCGATGCGCACGGTTTCGCTGTCCTCGTCGGCCGAGACGAGCATCGGCCGTCCGGCGGCCATGATCCCGTACGCCCGGCTCGGCACCACGAACCCGGACAGCCCGCGGGCGAGGCCGACGTAGTGGATGTCCGCGCTCGACAGCGACTCGGGCAGGATGTCGCGCGGCTGGTAGGGCAGGAAGGCGACGTCGACCTCGAGCCTGTCGGCGACGTCGCGTACGACGGTCTGCAAGGCCCCGAAACCGATCACGACCAGGCGCAGATCGGGCAGGTCGCGCAGGAACGTCGCCGCGCGGATCAGGGTGACGAGGTCGTTGGCATGCCCGATGTTGCCCGAGTGCATGACGACGAAGCGGTCGACGAGATCGTGCTCGCGGGCCCATGCTGTGTCACGGGAGCGAGGGACGATCCGCCTTGTGTCGACCCAGTTCTCGATCACCGCGATCCGGTCGGCGGATGCGCCCTTCTCCTGGAGGCGCAGCCGCATCGTCTCGCCGATCGCGACGACCTGGTCGGCCCTGCGCAGGTAGAGGCTGACCATCTCTCGCAGCATGCGGATGAGCACGGGGTTCTCGAGCCGCTTCAGCTCGACCGCGATCTCCGGGAAGACGTCCTCCGAGACGACCATCAACGGCACCCTGAAGCGCCGGGCGACGGCGAGCCCGACGTCGCCGATCATGGGCGGGTCGGTGAGGGTGACGACCGCGTCGGGACGGGGAAGCGTCAGGGAGCGGAGGACGCTGTCGGCGAGATACGTGGCGTAGTTGACCGCGCGGAGGTGGAGCTTCGTGCGGTCGAACGCCGTCGAGCGCGTCCGGATCACGCGCACGCCGTCGACCATCTCGTCGCTCGGCAGATCCGGGTACGGGTTGAGGCGGCCGGTGACGACGGTGATCTCGAACTCCTGCGCCAGCGCCTCGCACAGCTCGGCGAGCAGGTTCGCGGTCGCCTCGACGCCGGGCTTGTAGTACTGGTTGAGGACGAGGATTCGCGGGCGCCTGTTCACGCGGCAGACGGTAGCGCTCGCTCGGCTGCGGAGCCCGGTGCGGTCACGAGCGGCGGCGGCTACGGAGGGTGCGGCGGGCGCCGGCGGCCAGCTCGCCGAACCGCGTCGAGAGCATGCGATGCCGCGTCGAGGCGACGAGGCGGCGACGGACGGGGAGATAGCGGAAGCTCTGGCGCCCCCCGAACGGCCCGCCCGGCCAGACCCCGGGTGGAAGCTCGTCCGCGAGCTTGCGCACGAGAACCGTTCTGTCGCCGATGGCGCCTTCCACGCGCCAGGACGGCACTCCGCGCAACCCGTCGAGGATCGCGAGAACCGGGGGCAGGTACGCGTCGTCGAGGAGCATCGTCCCACCGAGCCGCAGCCGGCGGGCGAGCTGCCACCAGTCGAGAATCGCATACGGGAACCCGTGGGCTCCGTCGACGAGCACGAGGTCGAGCCTGCTCTCGGAAAGTCCGGGGAGCACCTCTTCCGAGCGACCGATGACGAAGTCGAGCCCTTCCTCGGCGATTCCGAGGCCTCGACAGACGGCACGGACGGCAGCCTCCTCACGAGCCTCGGGCGTCACCGCGGTGTGTCGTGCGCCCGAGGCGGCGAAGACGACCGTGCTCAGCCCGGCTCCCGTCTCGAGGGTGCGCATCCCCGGTGCGACCCTGTCCTCGAGCCACTCGAGTGCCTGCCACGACAGTCCTGCGCACGTCCGGCCGCCCTCGTGGATCAGCGGTCGGCTGTCCCGCAGCGTTCGTGTCACCGAGCCGGACATGGGTGGACGATACTCGCCCTTCCCGCTGCCTACGGGCTGGAAGGGGAGGCGCGATGCTCGTCGCCGTGCCGGCACACGGCATCGAGCAGCTGCACGAAGCCGCGCACACTGCTCGCGTATCCCCACCCGGCGACGATCTGGCGGGAGCGTGCCCCGAGTCGGAGCCGGAGGCTCCTGTCGGCCGCGAGCTCACGCAACGCGGCTGCGGTGGCGGCGACGTCGTCGGGAGGCACGAGCACGCCGTTCTCCCCGGGGCGCAGGAGGTCGTGGGCAGCTCCGACATGATCCGAGAGGACGAGTGGCAGGCCGCACGCCGCCGCCTCGTTGACGGCGACGCCCCACGGCTCGTGGCGTGAGACGAGGGCGAAGACGTCGCTCGCGGCATAGATCTCGACGATCCGCTCCCAGGCGACGGCGCCGGTGAACACGACACGCGAGCCCAGCTCTGCGGCGAGCGCCTCGAGCCGAGCCCGCTCGGGGCCGTCGCCGACGAGGACGGGGACGACGGGCGGCCCGGCCGCGGCCGCCGCGCGGAGAAGCGCGTCGAGCGCCTTCTCCTCGACGAGCCGGGCGACGCAGACGACGGCGACGTCGCCCTCCTCGATCCCGAGGCTGCCGCGGAGCTCGGGCCGCCTGCCCGCGAGCCTGTCGGCACGCTCTGCGAAGCCCTCGACGTCGATGGTGTTGGCGAACGTCTCGATCCGGTCGGGACGGGCGCCGCGGGCGACCATCGACGCGCGGACGAGCGAGCCGGTGACGAGCACGCCGGCCGCGTTGCGGACGACACGGGGCACGACGGCGCTCTTGACGGCACGGCGCCACGCGCGTCGCGGGTCGTGGTCGTGGCTCTCGACGACGAGGACGTACGGCACCCGGCGCGCGCGGCACCAGGCGATCGCGGCCTGGGCGGCGAACGTGCTCCAGCCGGAGACGACGGCGACATCGGGGCGACGCCGCTCGAGGACGCGGAGGATGCCGGGCGTGATCGGGTAGTCGTGCCGGAGCAGCCGCCGCGCGCCCGGGAGCGCGAAGCCGCCGAGGAAGGCGTGCGGGTGCCGGATCGCCACCTCCCAGGTTCGCCCGGCAACGGTGCGCGCCGCGTAGGCGACGAGGAGGTCGACGCCGGGACGGGCCGCGATCAGGTCGAACAGCGGCGCCCGGTAGGGCGTCGGCTCCGGGAAGACGGCGACGACCTTCAGCGCAGGCCCAGCTTCCATCCGATCTTCCTCGCCGTCTCGCGGGTGCGCAGGATCGAGCCGAGGTTGCGCCGCACGCCGCCGCTCGCGGTGAGCCTGTGGCTCGCATCGTGGATCGTGTAGATGCGGCTGCGCCCGCCGGCGAGCTTCCTGTTCCAGGCGGCTTCCTCGCCGTAGTACGCCTCGTCCTTGCCTCCGGGGAGGTGAGCGTAGTCGTGCCGCTGATGCGTGGCGACGACGGCGTCGGTCGCGTCGACGACGGGCCCGACCTGCCGCGCGCGCCACACGAGCCAGTTGTCGAAGCACGCGCGGCCGACGAGGAAGGGCGGCAGCTCGCCGAACAGCCCGGCCGGGAAGACGAAGTAGTCGAGCGCGGCGGCACCGCGCTCGGCCCCGACGGCGCGCGCCTTCGCGCGCAGCCTGCCGGCGTCGGCGAGCTCGGCGGGAGTCACCATGTCGAGATCGACCGTGCGGCCGATCATGAGGAAGCGCGACCCGACGGCGGCGGCGCGACGCACGGCGGGAAGGAAGTCGTCCAGCAGGACGATGTCGGCGTTCACGAAGCAGCGCAGCGGATGACGTGCGACGCGATCGACCTGCGCGAACGCATCGTCGAGCCTCGGCGTCCCGTGCTCGTTCCGGAGCATCGATGCGAGGTTCTCGGCCCGGCACGAGCGCGCAGCCTCCGCCACTCCGTCCTCGTCTCCGAGGAGCACCACCTGCACGTCCTCCCGGAGTGAGCGCCAGCTCCGGATCGCGTTGAGCTGGATCTCCGCGATGCGGCCGGCGAAGGGCTTCGGGATGGTGAAGACGGTGAGCAAGGGGAACAGCCTAGGTCAGAACGTCCGGGAAGCGGCGCCGTCCTCGGGCGCCCCGTCGTAGGGCTCGGGTGCTCACCGCCCCGGACGCTATCGTTGCGCGCGTGCATGGCCCGACCCACCCGGTCGCAGACCGCCGTCGACTGACAATCGCGATCCTCGTCGCTTACCGCGCGCCGATCGTGCTCCGGCGCTGCTGAGGGTCGTGTCGAGCTCCGCCCTGAGCCCGCACCGCACCTCGCCGCGCCGGGCACTCGCGCACCGGCTGCGCGTGCTCTACGTGATCGCGACGGCGGAGTTCAAGCTCAAGTACGCCGGCTCTGCGCTCGGGTACGTGTGGTCGGTCGTCAAGCCGCTCGCGCTGTTCACGCTCCTCTACCTCGTGTTCGGGCGCGTGTTCAAGCTGAACCTGCTCTCCCCGTACTACGCCGTCTCCCTGCTCGTCGGCATCGTCCTGTTCACGTTCTTCGCCGACGCGACCATGCTGGCTCTGATCTCGATCGTCGCGCGCGACTCGATCATCCGCAAGCTCGCGTTCCCACGCGTCATCATCCCGGCCTCCGCCACGCTCACGGCGATGATGACACTCCTCATCAACCTCACCGTCGTCGGCGCCTTCGTCGCCTACAAGCAGATCGTGCCACGGCTCGACTGGCTGCTGATCCCGCTCCTCCTGGTCGAGCTGTACGCCTTCACGCTCGGCGTCGGCCTGCTCCTGTCGGCGCTGTACGTCCGGCTGCGCGACCTCCAGCAGGTCTGGGAGCTCCTGCTCCAGCTCTTCTTCTATGCCTCGCCGATCCTCTACCCGATCGGCTACCTGCCTCCCTGGGGGCGGCAGATCGTGTTCCTCAGCCCGTTCACGCAGGTGCTGCAGGACATCCGCTCGCTGCTCTTCTACCCCGACCTGCCGGACAACCGAATCACGGCGGCCTCGGCGTTTGGAAGCTTTGGACGCTTGCTCCCGATCGGCATCGCCGTGGGTACGCTCGCCGTCGGCTACCTGTTCTTCAGGCGCGAGCAGCCATGGTTCGCGGAACGCGCATGAGCTCGCTCGCCAACATCGCGATCGAAGTCGCCGGCGTCGAGAAGGCGTTCCGGCTTCCCCACGAGCAGCGGACGACCTTCAAGGAGTATTTCCTGCACCCGCTGCGCCACACGACGTTCGAGCGTCAGCGCGCGCTCAGCGGCGTCACGTTCGCGGTCGAGGAGGGTGAGTTCTTCGGCATCATCGGGCCGAACGGCAGCGGCAAGAGCACTCTCCTCAAGGTGCTCGCCGGCATCTACCGCCAGGACGCGGGCACGGTGCGCGTGAACGGCGTGCTCTCCCCGTTCATCGAGCTCGGAGTCGGGTTCAACCCGGAGCTCACCGGCCGCGACAACATCCGCATCAACGCCACGCTGCTTGGGCTGACACGGCGCCAGATCCGGGAGCGCTTCGACGAGATCGTGGGCTTCGGCGGGCTCGAGCGGTTCATCGACCAGAAGCTCAAGAACTTCTCCTCCGGGATGCAGGTGCGGCTCGCGTATTCGATCGCGATCCAGGTGGACTTCGACATCCTCATGCTCGACGAGGTGCTCGCCGTCGGCGACCAGGAGTTCCAGGAGCGGTGCTTCGAGACGCTCGCGGCGATCCGGGAGGCGGGCAAGACGATCGTGTTCGTGTCACACGACCTCGGCGCCATCCGGGATCACTGCGACCGAGCAATGTTGCTGCTGGACGGCTCGATCCGGGCGATCGGGAAGCCGGACGACGTGCTGAGTCGCTACGACGCGATCGTCCACCCCGTCATCGGCGCCCGGACGTGAGGACTCACGCTTCGGCGAGATCCGCGAGGAGCCGCGCGGCCGGCCGCCGATAGCGGCGTCCTGCCGCGATGTTCGCGGCGCGCACGGCCACGGCCGAGACGGTGACGCGCCGATCGATCGCCAGCGCCGCCCGCCGCAGCGCCCAGGCCGCGGCGTCCGCCGCAAGGCCGGCTCGGCGGAGGAGCGTCGTCGCTGCGATGCGACGAGCCTCGCGGAGACCTGACGTGCCGCGATACGCGCTCTCGATGCGGGCAAAGAGCTCTCTGTAGGCGTCGATCGCGTCCTCGAGCTCCTCGTCTGCGACAGCCATGGCCGCACCGAGACACCACGCGAGCCGGGCGCGATCTCCCGTCGGCCCATGTCCTCCCGCGGGGTCCTCGATCGCCCGCAGACCGATCCGCTCCTGCTCGGCACGTCTCTCGCAGGCACGCCGCTGGCTTGCCTGCGCCGAATGGACACGGTAGAGCGTCAAGGGCACAGCGAGGTTCTCTGACCGCCCTCGTCGGAGGAGCTTCGTCCAGAGGTCGTAGTCCTGAGCCAGCGGATAGGCCGGGTCGTAGCGGACGCCGTCGTGGAACGCCGAGGCACGGATGGTGGAGGCGGAATGGATCAGCGGCGAGGTGAACAGGCAGTTCCAGCGGATCGCCGCATCCGAGCGAGGAAGGCGAAAATAGCGTCCCACGCCGACCCCGTCGTCCACGACGAGAACGTCGCTCCCGACCGCGACGAGATCGGGGCGCGACTCGAGGAGGCGCACGTGGCGCTCGAGCCGGTCAGGGAGCCAGACGTCGTCGGCGTCGAGAGGAGCGACGTATCTGCCCCGCGCACGCTCGAGGAGCTCGTTCCGGCGAGCGGAGATGCCTCTGCTCTCCGGGAAGCGGACGAACCGGAGGCGTTCGTCACGGAGGGACTCGACGATCGCAGGAGTAGCATCAGCCGAGCCGTCGTCGACGACGAGCAGCTCCAGGCTCGTGAGCGTTTGCCGGAGAACGCTCGTCAGAGCGGCGCCGACATGGCGCTCGTTGTCGCGTGCCGTGACGAGAACGGATACGAGCGGTGTGGACGTAGGAGCCACAAGCGGAGCCAGCGTACCCCGCATGCACGGCTCGAGCCGGAGAGCACCTGTGGGTCGACTCCACCGGCGAGGAGCGAACAGTCAGGCACCGATGGTCTATGTGCGCCTGGCTCGCGCGCGCAGCGCCTGGCCGTGACGCCAGAGAATGCCCTTCGCGATCTGATTCTCCAATCCAAGGGTCACGCTATCCCCACGCACGTCGCGCGCACTTCTTCCGAGCAGCCAAGCGAGCGAACGGAACGAGGAGCTCAAGCGCGCGATCCGCCGCACGTCGGCGGCGCGATCGGGAGCCATGCGGCCTGCGAAACGAAGCTCGAGCGTACGGCCGATCAACTCCATTCGGACGACCTCCGTCAGGTACAGGCTTCGGGAAAGAGCGACCGTGTTTCGCAGTCTGAGCGAAGGGTTCTTCAGGAAACGGACGAGCATGTATAGCAACCCGCTCTTGAGGTTGCCGGAGTAGTGGCCCACGGTGTTCGAGTCGTGCTGAACATAGTCATAGAGTGCTCGATCGACGTAAGCAAGCCGACCGAGCGCAAGTGCCACGCAGGCGATCCAATGGTCGTGGTAGGCGTGCCCGACATCCGGTGGGAACGGCAGGACGTCGTCCAGCAGCTCGCGACGGAAGAGCGATGCTGCCCCGGTAACCGTGTTGATGATCACGAGCGAGCCGAGCCGAGTGAAGTTGTTCGGCCGGTTCGCCCAGGCAGTAGGAGCGATGAGCAGGCCCGTGGCCGAGACGATGTTCATGTCGCTGTATGCGAGCTGCACGGTGCTGTCGTGCATCGCTTCCACCAGGGTGGCGAGCTTGTCGGGGTGCCAGATGTCGTCCTGATCCGCGAGGGCGACATACGCTGCATCCGTAGGGACGAGAGAGAGGCAGCGCTCGAAGTTACGGTAGAACCCGAGCCGATGCGTGTTGCGAGAGCAGACGAAACGCGGATCGTCACCGGCTGCGCCCTTGATCCACTCCCAGGCGCCGGGATCTGATCCGTCGTCGTTGATGAGGCAGACAAATCGCTGGTGCGTCTGCGCACGGATCGTCTCGACCTGGCGTTCGATCGATTCCTTGTCGGGATTGTAGGTGGCCATACAGATCGCGATGAGCGGATCGGCGCCGGAAGGCCGCGGGCCATCCGATTCGCGCGCGGCCCTGGTCGGCTCATCCTCGACGGTGATGGAGCCGCACTGGCGCAGGCACACAACGCCTCCCTCGAGCGTCGCTCGCAGGGAGATCTCGTGCTCGCCCGGCTGCATCGCTCCGTTGACCGGGACGATCGCGCAGAAGCCGCTGTAGCGCGCCCGCGGCTCTCGCAGTGCATCCACCACGTCGGGGCGCGCGTACGGGAAGGCGGCGACCGGGTCCGAGCGGCTGCCGAGCACGACGTCGAGGCGGACGATCCTGCGCTCAGGGTGGAAGCACCAGCCCTCGAGGTAGAGCACGCAGCCGCGGCCTGCCGGCACCGTCGTTGGCTCGATCCGCTCGACACGCAGCCTCAACCCGCTGGGTCCCGGCCGGCCGAGTCCCGTCGGCGAGTCGTCGAGCCTCGTTTCCACCCGGCTGAGGCTACCGGGGAGACCGATCGATCGCCTCAGCCTCTGTTGCTGCTCGCCATGGATAGGCGACGCGTGGCGGGAACGCGAGATCCCACTGCCGCTCGAGCGAGAGATTCGGATTGTAGTGCGGATCGCGGTCGAGGATCGCTCCCCATCGCTCCCTGAGCATGCGTACTTCGTCTTCGAACTGCGCTCGCCGTGCTGGGGCGTCATGTCGCCCGAGCGAGATCGACTCGCGATGATAGAGCTCGGCAGAGGGCGTCCAGACGATCCGCCATCCGGCCTCTCGAATACGAATGCAGAGATCGACGTCGTTGAAGGCAACGCCCCAGGACTCGTCGAACCCGCCGAGATCGTCGAACACAGCCTTTCTCATAAGCATGCAACCGGCGGTCACGCACGAGAGATCCTGATCCAATTTCGCCCGTCCGAAGTAGCCGTCCGACTCGCGAGGGAGCGATCGGTAGAGGTGATCGGCTACACCACCGAGTCCGAGCACGACGCCGGCGTGCTGAATGGTGCCATCGGGGTAGTAGAGCTTCGCACCGACTGCCCCGACGCCTTCCTGTAGGAGATGCCCGACCATCGACCGAAGCCAGCCCTCGCTGATCGGATCTGTGTCGTCGTTCAGGAAGCAGATGATGCTGTCGTCTACCTGAGAGACCGCCCAGTTGTTCACCCACGAGAAGTTGAACGGCCTGTCGTCGTGGAGGAGCAACCGCACGCGTGGGTCAGTGGCGATCTCCTCCAGGTACGACCGCTGCTCGATGACGTTCATCGCATCCTTGCTCAGCACGAGCAAGACCTTAAGATTGGGGTAATCGGTACGACGCAACACGCCCTCGATGCACTGCTCGAGGAATCGCAGCTTGCCTGTGGTCGGTATGACGATGCTCACGCCCGGAGGGTCGGCAGGCAGCCGATAGCGAACCTGATTGTAGCTCCCACGGATGGTGTGCACGTCCGCTTGCACCCCGTCAGCGGTCAGACGATCCTTCAGCGCTCGTGTCGCCGCGTCGACTGCGCAGGTCTTCGCGTCTACGATCGAGTCCGTAGCGGACGGCAGCGCCCGGCAATGGTAGAGAACATGAGGAATGTGATGAATTGCCTCCGGTGTGATAGCCGCCGTCATGCGGAGAAACAGATCCCAGTTCTGAGAGCCGTCGAAGGCAGCGCGAAATCCGCCGCACCGTGTGGCGAGGTGCCGTCTGAAAGCCGAGACATGACATATGTAATTCTGCGAATAGAATAAAGTCCGATTCCAATCGGGTTTGAAATAGGGATCGATCCGCGCACCGGACTCATCAATCTTATCTTCGTCAGAATAGATGTACATCACACCCGGGTGGTTCTCGACCGTTCGAGCAATCATGAATAGAGCATGTGGACGCAGTATGCCGTCGTGGTCGAGGAGCGCTATCCATTCGCCCGAGGCGAGCTCGAGAGCATCGTTCGACGCAGCAGAAATACCGTCATTCGTCTTCCTGGTTACCATCTTCACCCGAGCATCGCATATCTGCAACTCGTCGAGCACCCGCTGAACGCAGGCATGGGCGGAGGCGTCATCGGCAATGCACAGCTCCCAATTTTCGTACGTCTGCGCAAGGACGGATTCGATCGCTTCACGAAGAAAATGCTCTTCGGGTTCGAACACAGGCATGACGACCGAGATCAACGGCTGCGTCGTCAAGAGGGCATTGGCGTTGCGCAAGGCTTCCACGTCCTCGTGGCTGATGGTGTCGTATGCGCGAATCCAGTCGGCGTAGCCGCGCGCACCGTGCCGAGCCCGCCCACGTTCCCGCCGCTCTCGGAGCCGTCTGATGACTTGAAACGTCACCGTCCACCACACCAGCTTCGCCGTGCGCCTCAGTCCGCGAGTCAGCCGAGGTCGTGAGGCAAGGAAAGAACGCACGGGCGCCGTGGCCCTCCACGTAGAACTCTGCCGGAGCTCCGCAAGGGCGGCGGCCGTCCGATCCAGGTCGCTGCGGAGGACAAACGTCTCGTGCTGAAGGCGCTCTATCTCGGCGTCCCGGGCTGCGATGTCGATCCGGGATCGATCCGCGCCAGTGTGGCGCGCGACAGGCTCCGCACTTACATCGCGAATCCCATGCCAGTCGAGGAGACTCCCCCCGAGACGTTCGTACGCGGCCCTGGTCTTAGCTATGAGCACCGCGTTCTGATTCAGGCTTAGGAGAGCATTTATATCCGTGGAGCCTGTCGGTCCCCAGCCGAGCACGCCGAGCCCAGATCCGTGCAGAAACTCGAAGTGCGGATACTGTTCCCTGAGCTCATCCCAGAGGCGGAAGACTCCGAATCCTCTCTCCTGCACATTGGTGTCGTGGAAGAGAACGACTGCACGCTGGGAAAGCTTGGGTGACCATGTCTCGAAGTCGTGGCGCACTGCCTCGTGCATGTGGCACCCATCGATGTGGAGAAGGTCGACGGAGCCATCGGCGAAGCGCGATGCTGCTTCATCGAAGGTCATACGTAGAAGCTCGGAAAACTTTGAGTAATGCGCATCGTTATAGGCGCGCACGTCCTCGTAGATGTCTTCGCCATAATATCCCGCGTGTTCGTCACCGAGCCACGAATCGATAGCGCGGCAGCGAGTATCGAGCCCGAGGTGCTGAACGGCCTGGCAGAACGCGAAGTACGAGACGCCTGTGTGCGTGCCGAGTTCAACGATCGAAGACGGCCTGAGCGCCTCGACGAGCCAGAACGCAAATGGGACATGCGGGATCCACGCGGAGGGCGCTCCAGCCAGGCGCTCAGGATAGAGGAAAGAGATGGGTGAGACGAATCGCATCACTGAATCACCGCAGAGCTACGCACGGTCGTACTCGCGGGACTCATTCAGACCGCGCTCGCCCAAGCGGTGCGGAGCATACGTTCCACTACGTGTCCTCCTCTTCGTCCGTGGGCGCCGACGCGCCCAAACTCTTGAGCGTATTGCCGAACCCTAGCCGGAGCTGCCGCTTCGGCTCGTCCGCTAGCCTTCCGACCTTGAGCGCGCCGGCACCGTACGCGAGAAGTTGTCGGTCGATCTCGGGTGGGATCGATCGAGAGATCTGCTCGATCACCGCTCCTAGCTCTTCGGGCGACGCCTTCTCGCTCCAGGCGAGTGCGAACACGCCGCCGTGCGCTTCGACGTCGGTCGGATCCGCCGGCTCGATCACCTCGACGAACTCGGGATCACGAAGGCGGAAGTGGCGTTCTACAAAGTCACGTTTGAGAACGAGCACGTCGTCGGACTCCATCGCGAGCGTTGGTGAGAGATTCTGCTCATTCAGTGGTTCGACGCCCACGAGGACAACGCGAACTCCGCGCTCCTGTGCCTCGCTGACTCCCTCGCGTAGGTCCTCGTCTCCGCCAATGAGGTACGCGGTCGAGATCGCCTGCTGCGTGGCGAGAACGATGAGATCTCGCACGATCCGTGAGTCGACACCCTTCTGACCATGAGGGGTCAGACGGCCGAGACGAAGCTTCACCCCGGAGAGATTGGCAACAATGAGATGCTGCGCAGATGGTACCGCGTTTCTGGCGCCATCGTACCAGTAGGTACGCAGATACGATGACCCTGAATCCTTTTTGCCAAGAGCGATCAGCCGCTCGACGATGGACTCGAAGTTCAGTGAGAACTTCTTTCGGTCCGTCGTTCCGAAGAGGAGCTTCCCGGACGCCGCGTACAGATATCCCGCATCGACAAAGACGCCAAAGCGATCCATCCGGCGACCTCCAAGAATAGGAAAGGGCCCGTAGAGGGCCCCAGTTAGTCACGGGCCTTACGGCTCGTACGCGGAGAATAGCAGTCACAGCTCAGTTGTCCAACCTTTCGATGAGGATCTCAGCCTTGCCGACAACGCGCTTTGCCACCAGCGTCTCGAGGTTGTAGTCAACCTCAATCGCGTGCTCCATCGCCGGTCACAGCATCGAAGGGTCGAGCCGTTACTCCATGCGATCGACCCCAACCCGTTGCAGGGGCGGCTACCCGGGAGTGTGCGCGTCGCGGTCGGCGGCAAGCGTCGCCGCCGCCGCCGCGTCCCACGAGAACGCGGCCCGCGCCCGCTCCCGCGCCGCCGAGCCGAGCCGCGCGCGCAACTCCGCGTCGCCAAGCAGCCGCTCCAGCGCCGCCCGCAACGCACCGACCTCGCACGGAGGCACGAGCAGCCCCGTGACGCCGTCCTCGATCGCGTCGGGCAGCCCGCCGACGCGGGTCGCCACCACGGCGCGCCCGTGCGCCATCGCCTCGCGGGCGACGACGCCGTAGCCCTCACGCCGCGAAGGCACCACCACGACGGCCGCACGCTCGTAGTACGCCCCCAGCTCGTCGCGGGGCACGAAGCCCACGGCCTGAGGGAAGAGATGCCGGAGCGGCCCGTCGCCGACGACGGCGAGCGGCAGACCGGCCGCCGCCTCGGCAAGCTCCCGCACCCCCTTCTCCTCCGACAGCCGGCCGACGTAGAGCACGTGCGGCGGCTCGTCGGGCTCGCCGACGGCCGCGGGAATGTCGACACCGCTCGCTATCACGCGGACGTCACCTGCACCGAGGGCACGCGCGTCCGCGGCCAGGGCCCTGGACGCGCACACGACCACGCGTGCACGCCGGAGCACGGGCCGGAAGAGCCACGGCAGCCTCTTCGCGAGCTCGACGTCCGTGCCCCAGAGCTGCACGACGAGCGGCCTCCGCGTCGCGAGGCCGGCGACGGCGGACGGAAGCCAGTGCGCGTGCACGACGTCGGCGCCGCCCGCCGCCCGCCGCGCCGCACGCGCGAACGAGAGGAAGAACAGCGGCAGCAGCAGCAGCCGCCACGGCGCCGCACGCAGGTTGTTGGCGATGCCGTCCCCGTAGGCGATGCCGAAGTGGCGGAACGACGCCGGCGACACGACCGCGACCTCCACTCCTTCCGCGCGCAGGTGCTCGACCGCGTCCTGGACGAAGCGGCCTGCGACGTCGCCGGCATCTCGCGGGTACGACGTCGTCAGGACGAGGACCCTCATGTGGGCGCGAGCCGCCTGCCGAACACGGCGGGCGCGGCGACGATCAGCATCGCCAGCACGAAGAAGTAGTAGAACGACATCGTCAGGTAGAAGAGATTGGCGGCCATCGTGCCGACGAGCGCGGCGGTCAGCCCCCACGCGAGCGGGCTCACGCGCGCGGCGGCCGCGTCTCCGCCCGCGGCGAGCGCGCGACCGATGCGGCGGCAGAGCGAGAGCCGCCGGAACAGGTATCCGAGGAAGACCGCGAACAGCGCCGCGCCGACGAGGCCGGTCTCGACGAACAGGGCCACGTAGAACGAGTGCGGCCCGAAGTTGGTGCGCCCGGTGACGAACTCGTAGTAGACGGCGAAGTTGTTCAGCCCGAGGCCGAGCAGCGGGTTCTGCGCGAGCACGTCCGGGATGAACCCGTAGACGGCGAAGTGGGTCGACGTGCCGTTGGCGCCCGTGTCGACGCGCGAGCGCAGCACCGTGCGGAAGAAGTCCGCGCGCTGTGCGACGACGGCGGCGAGCGCGAGGCCCACTCCCGCGAGCGGCAGCAGGACCTGCCGCGAGAGGAGCTTGCGCCCGTACGGGAGGGCGAGCACGAGCAGCCCGCTGGCGAGGCCGAGCAAGCCGCTGCGCGACAGCGTCGCGAGCTCCGTCAGGAACAGGAACATCAGCGTGAGCATCAGCGGCGTGCGCAGCCGGTGGCCCCGCTCGAGCCGCAGGTAGATCGGCAGCAGCACGAGCAGCGGGACGACGAGCTCGATGCCGAGGTGATTGGGGTCGCCGGTGAGCGCGTTCGGCCGGTACACGTTCGCGCCCTCGATCGCGCCGTAGACGTTGATCTGGCTCGCCCCGCCCGTCAGCGGCGACAGGACGGCCGCGTCGAGGTTCGCGCCGCTCGCCTGGGCGACGCCGAGCTGCAGCAGGCCGTAGAGGGCGTTGAACACCAGTCCCGCGCAGAAGGTGCCGAGCGCCCACCAGTAGAAGCGCTCGCCGCGGCGCGCGACGAGCGCGACGGCGGCGAACAGGAACAGGAAGTGCAGCAGGAACTTGACCATCCCCTTCGCCCACTGGGCGAGCGCCTCGGCCGTGTCGAGGTTGAAGAAGCCGAGCAGGTAGACGGCGAGGAACGCCGCGAAGAACCCGAGCGTGACGGCGGCGCAGCGCGCGACGCGCGCGTCGAGGTGCTCGAGCCGGTTGACCGCGAACGCGACGAGGAACAGCGCCGTCAGCACGTCCGAGAGCGACAGGTCGCCCGCGAGCGTCCAGTAGATCTTCGCGAAGGTGACGGTGAAGACCGTGGCGAAGAACAGCGCGTCGAGAACGGGCTGGCGCCGGCTCATGCGAGCGCCCGCAGCAGCTCGGCGGTCTCCTCGACGCGGGAGAGCCGCGAGACGCGGTCGATCCACTCGTCGGAGAGATCGACGTCGGGCAGCCCGCCCGAGCGGAAGCGACGGTCGAGCTCGACGATCGCCTCGCGCAGCCCGTCGACGTCGTCGGGCGCCGCGACGACGCCCGCGCCGGCTGCGAGGATCAGCTCGGCGGCGGCGCCGCCGGGCGGCACGGCGGCGAGGATCGGCCGCCGGGCGGCGAGGTACTCGAACACCTTCCCCGACAGCACGCCCTGGCCGCGGCCGCCGGCATCCGGGATCAGCAGCAGGAGCGCCTCGGAGTCGCGCTGCAGGGCGAGCGAGGTCGCCCGCGGGGCATAGGGGATCAGCTCGAGCTTCTCGCCCAGGTCGAGCCGGCGGGCCCACTCGCGGTCGGCGCTGCGGAAGTCGCCGAGGAAGCGCGCCGTCGCGTCCACGCCCGCGTCGTGCAGCGCCTGCAGGAACGGGCGCGGGTCGCGCTTGCCGAAGAAGCTGCCGGTGTGCGTGATCCGCAGCCGCTCGCCCGGCGTGTAGTCGAGACCGTCGAAGTCGTCGAAGTCGGAGCCGTTCGGGATCGTCGCGACGGCACCGCGCGGCCCGAGCGCGCGCACCTCGTCGGCGATGAAGTCGGCGACGCAGACGATCGCGTCGGCCGAGCGGGCGACGAGCTTCGCCACGCCGAGGTCGACCTTCTCCTTCGCACGGACGGCCGCGCTCTCGGAGCGGCGGTGCACGTGGGCGACGGCCGAGTCGCGCAGGTCGGCCACCCACCTCGCGCCAGTGGCGCGCTTGACGGCGGCGCCGACGAGATGGATCGAGTTCGGCGGCGAGGTCGTGATCACGACGTCGATCCCGTGCCGCCGCACGAGCCGGATCGCCGCCGGTATCGCCGTCAGGCTCCACGGCACGTTCTCGTCGGGCACGAGCGCACGCCGTCCGAACAGCCGTGCCTGGGTGGTGATACGGGCCAGGCCCTGCTTGCCGTGCAGCTCCTCGGCCGGCCTGCGACCGCCCGGCCCGAGGTAGCGGGCCCGGTGCACCCATGCCTGGGTCGGTACGCGCAGGCCCTCGTCCCGGTGGATCCACTGCGGGTCGTCGGGCGCGAGCACGTGCGTCTCGATGCCGAGCCCCGGAAGGTACTGCGCGAGCTTCAGCGGCCGCTGCACGCCGCCGCCGCCGGCAGGCGGGAAGTAGAAGCTGACGAGCAGGACCTTCACCCGGGCGATGGTACGGGAGACCCCCGTCGCGGGGCCGTCCGTTCTCCGCGATCGAGCCCCGAGCCGGCGCGCGGCGGCGGCCGCGCCGACCGAAGCCGCGCCCGCAGCGGCTACCGCGCGAGGCGGTAGAGCGTGTAGCGGCCGTCGCGGTAGACGACCGGGAGCTTCGGCGCCGTCGTGAAGCGCGAGCGATCGACGACGAGCCAGCGCGCCCCGCAGCGGCGCGGGATCCCGAGCTCGCCGGTGCGGTTGAAGCGCCGCCAGCGCTCGCGGCGGACGTACGGCCGGTTCTTCTCCGTGTCCGCGACGTGGCCGGGCGGAGCGTTGCAGACGTACACGGGCGCGAAGGCGGCGATGCGGTAGCTCGACTCGAGGTCGGAGTAGACGGTGTCCCCCGCGGGGACGGCGTCGCGCAGGGCCGCGACGAGGCCGGGCGTGAGCGGGCTCGGCCGCCGCTCGCTCGACGGCGACCAGTGCGACAGCCCGTGGACGAACACGGGCGCGAGCAGCAGCGCGGAGGCGAGCGCCGCGGTCGTCTCGACCTCGAGGCCGCGCCAGAGGCCGAGGGCGAGCGCGACGGCGGCGCCGGCGGCCGCGACCCACGTCACCCATGCCGGCCCGCCGTGCTCGAGCCGGTAGCCGAAGTCGCCAGGGGCGCGCCACTGCAGGCCGATGCCGGCCGCGAGCGCGACGGGAGCCGCCGCGGGGCCGAGCAGGCGCGCCAGCACGCCGACGCCGCCGGCGAAGGCGAAGGCGAAGGGCAGGAAGCCGGCGAGCCGGCGCGACTGCGACAGCGAGACGGCGTCCGAGAACGGCGTGAACAGCGGCGGCAGCAGCGTGAGCGCGAAGATCGCCAGCGAGCCGCCGACGACGTAGGCGGCCCAGCGCCGCTTCGACGCGAGCGCGGCGAGGGGGACGAGCAGGAGCGCGGCGACCGCCACGGCGCCCGCGCGCCCGAACAGCTCGGGCGCGAGCGAGAAGCGGTCGACCGTGCCGCGCACCTGGCCCGCATACTGGGCGAAGGCGCGCGCCCGCTCCGCGGCGTCGGGGCTCACGGACGCGGTGCCGCGCACGACGGGCACAAGCCACGCGAGGAAGGCGCCCGCCGGCACGACGAGCGCGGCGAGCGCGAGCGCGCCGCCGCGAACGTCCTTCCCGTGCCAGGCCCAGCGCACCGCGAGGAAGCCGCCGAACGGGATCCACAGGAAGAGCGCGTACGTCGGGTGCACGACCGCCAGCACGAGCGAGGCGGCGCCGGCGGAGGCGAGCAGCCCGGGCGAGGGCCGGCGCACGGCCGCGAGCGCGAGCGCGAGGGCGGCGGGAACGAGGATCTGACGGGACGCGGTCGCGGGCAGCGACAGCGCCGTGTACGCGCCGCCGCCGCCGGGGGCCATCGCGACGAGCGCGACGCTCGCCGCCGCGGCCGCCGCCGCCGGGACGGAGCGGCGGAAGAGGGCGTAGCCCGCCTCGTAGGCGGTGAGCAGCGCGAGCGGGGCCAGGATCGAGGGCTCGTGCAGCAGCGCCTGCGACGGGTCGACGAACGCCACCCGCGCGACGAGGGCGAGGAAGCCGTGCCAGAGCGGGAACGCGTAGCCGGGGTGGAGGCCGCCGTCGGCGAACTCGTTCGGCGACGACAGCGAGAGATCGTCGAAGGCGAGCAGCTTGCGCACGCGGGCGAGGTGGAAGAGGCCGTCGCCGCCGATCTCTCCGGCCACGTGCCAGAGCGCGACCCCGAGCACGATGCCGGCAAGCCACACGACGGGCCGGCCCGGCACGCCGCTCCCCGTCGCCCTCCGCGCCGCGAGCGGGGCCGCGACGAGCGCGGCGGCGGCCGCCAGCACGAGCGTCAGGGTGAGCGACCCGTGCACGAGGAACGTGACGCCCATCGCCCCGAACACGACGGAGAGGCCCCAGGCGAGCGTCGCAGACGTGGAGCGCACCCCCACGGCCCGCGCGAGCATCGCCCCGGGCGCCAGCACGATGCCGGTCGCGAGCGCGAGGCGCAGGAACAGGAGCAGGGAGCTCATCGCTCGATCAGCGTCGCCACGTCGCCGGAGGCGAGCCAGCGCGCGGTATCGCGGTAGAGCGCGCCGCGCTCGCCCCGCACGACCCGGCCGCGCAGCGCGAGCGCCGCCCGCAGCAGCTTGCGCACCTTCTCCGCCTCGTCCGTCCCGTGGTGCTTGGCGAAGAAGCGCAGGTGCCCGCGCACGTTCTCGCGCAGGAGCCGCCCGCCGTGCGAGGCGCCGCCGACGTGCACGCAGCTGGCGGCCGGGGTGAACAGCGTCTTCCAGCCGGCCCGGGCGAAGCGGTAGCACCAGTCGACCTCCTCGCTGAAGAGGAAGAAGCCCTCGTCGAGCGGCCCCACCTCGTCGATCGCGGCCCGGCGCACGAGCATGCAGGCGCCCATCACGAACTCGGCCTCGCGCTCGCTCTCGTGATCGAACCCCCCGGCGTAGAACGCGTTCAGCAGCCGGCTGCGCGGCGCGAGCTTGCGCAGGTAGAGGTACTCGGTGGCGAGGCGCCAGCGGGTCGGGAAGCCGCGCACCGACCGCTGCAGGGAGCCGTCGCGGTCGAGCAGCTTCGGCCCCACGACCGCGACGTCGGGATGCGCGTCGCCCACCGCGACGAGCTGCGCAAGCGCGTCGCCGACGAGCCATGCGTCGGCGTTGAGGATGAGCACCCACCTGCTCTCCGTCGCGGCGAGCCCCGCGTTCCATCCCGCGGCGAGGCCGCGGTTGGGCTGCTCGAGCAGCCGCACGCGGGGGAAGCGCTCGCGCACGAGGGCGACGGTGCCGTCGCCGGAGCCGTTGTCGACGACGACGGCCTCGGTTCCCTCCACGCTCGCCAGGCACTGCTCGATCCACGGCAGCGCGTTGTAGGTGACGACGACGGCGGCGACGTCAGCCATGCTCGATGCGCGGCCGCGCCCCCCCGCGGACGCCCTCCCACAGCAGGACGGCGCCGCCCGGAAGGGCGAGCGCCACGGTGACGAGGAAGAAGAGGAAGCCGGCGGCGAACGCGGCGTCCGCACCCACGCCGACGCTGCCGAGGAAGCTGACGAAGAACGCCTCGCGCACCGCGAAGCCGTTGAGGGTGAACGGCACGAGCAGCACGAGGAAGAAGAGCGGCCCCATCACGTAGTAGATGCGCGGCCCGAGCTCGATCCCCACCGCGCGGCACGCGGCCCAGATGGCGAGGATGCGCACGGCCTGGATCACGGTCGTGAAGACGAACACCTCGAGCAGCAGGCGCGGGTGGCCCCGGAAGTGGTGCACGCCCTCGTAGAAGCCGCGCAGCGGCCGCTCGAGCCGCACGCGCGCAAGCAGCGGCGAAAGCCGGCGCAGCAGCGGTCGCGCGGCGCGCGAGAAGAACACGACGATCGCGACGGCGGTGCCGGCCACGAACGCCCCCTCGAGCCACAGGTAGGCGCCGACGTCGTAGCGGCCGATCGCGAGCACGAAGCCGGCGGCGCCGAGCAGCACCGTGGCTGCGCCGCCGAGGCCGCGCTCGAGCACCACGATCGCGGTCAGGTCGGCGGTGCGGCCGGGATGGCGCCTCGCCGTCTCGTAGATGCGGACGGCGTCGCCGCCGATCGCGGTCGGGAGGATCTGCCCGGCCGTGTAGGAGACGAAGTACGCCCGCGTCAGCCACGCGAAGCGGTCGTGGATGCCCTGCGCCGCGAGCAGCCATTGCCAGCGCAGCGCCATCGGCACGGCGGTGACGATCATGATCGTGCAGGCGAGCGCGAACCACCACGGGTTGGCCGACGCGAGCGTGTCGGCCGTCTTGCCGAGGTCGATCTTCCACAGGATGTAGCCGGCGGCGAGCGCGGTGAACGCCACCGTCGCGGCCACGCGGATCGCCCTGCGCGCGCTCATGCGGTGAAGCGCGCGTGCACGCGCCGGATCGCGTCGACGGCGTCGAGGATGTCCGCCTCGGAGTGCGCGGGCGAGAGCGGCAGTGACAGCACCTCGTCGCCTGCCCGCTCCGCGACCGGCAGCGGCGGCTGGGACGGGTAGCGGCCGCGGAACCACGTCAGCCGGTGCACGGGCAGGAAGTGGATGCTCGTGCCGATCAGCTCCACGTCGAGCGCCCGCTGGTAGTCGTCGCGGCAGGCGCCGGCCGCGGCCGGGTCGATGCGCACGATGTAGAGGTGCAGCGCGTGCGTGTCGCGCGGGTCGCGCTCGAGCGGCTCGATGCCGGCGAGGCCGGCGAGGCCCTCGTCGTAGAGGGCGAACTGCCGGGCGCGGATGCGCGCGTGCTCCTCGACGCGGTCGAGCTGCACGAGCGCGATCGCCGCCAGCACGTCGGGCAGGTTCGCCTTGAAGCCCGCGCTCACCTGGTCGTAGCGGGCGCCGTCCCCGCGCCGGGTCAGCCGCATGTCGCGGATCGCCTGCGCGACGTCGTCGCGGTCGGTCGCGACGAGGCCGCCCTCGCCGGCGGCGATGTTCTTCGTCGCGTACAGCGAGAAGCAGGCGGCGTCGGAGATGGAGCCGATCTTGCGGCCCCGGTAGGCGCTCTCGGCGGCGTGGGCGGCGTCCTCGACGACCGGCAGCCCGAGCGCGAGGAGCGGGTCGAGGTCGGCCGGCTGGCCGGCGAGGTGCACGGGCATGATCGCCTTCGTGCGCTCGCTGAGAAGGCCGGGCACGAGCGCGGGGTCGATGTTGAGGTCGCCGGGCCGCACGTCGCAGAACACCGGCGTGGCGCCGCAATGCTCGATCACGTTCGCGGTCGCGGGCCACGTGATCGGGCTCGTGATCACCTCGTCGCCGGGCCCGACCCCGAGCGCGAGCAGCGACAGGTGCAGCGCCGCCGTGCCCGAGGCGACCGCGAGGACGTGCTTCGCCTCGAGATAGGCGGCCATGCGCTCCTCGAGCAGCGCCGCCCGCGGCCCCGTGGTGAGCCAGCCGGAGCGGAGCGCGTCGGCCACGGCCGCGACCTCCTCCTCGCCGACGGCGGGCGGCTGGAAGCCGAGCCGGGAGCTACGACGCGTCTGCATCGACCAGGAAGCGTAGGGCCTGCGCGGCACGGCGGGCCCGCCCGAGCGCGTCGTCGCGATCCGCGCCGACCGCGAGCACGGCACCGGCACGGTCTGCGCCGCGCCGCAGCGGCCCGAAGCGCCAGCCGGGGCGCCGGTAGGTTCGCACCCATTCGACTCCCTCGACGGCTTCGGCCGCCTCCACCCCTTCGACCGCGCGCAGCACCCCTTCGGGCGCGACGAGGAAGAGGACGCACGCCCCGCCGACGGAAGGCAGCGCTTGCGGATCCGAGCCGCTTGCCGTCGGCGGCTCGCCGAGGGCGAACGAGACGGCGAGATCGTTGAGATCGACGCCGACGGCGGCACGGCACAGCTCGGCGTCGTGACCGCCGCCGAGACGCGCCGCGACCTCGACCACCTTCGGGCCGTCGGCGCCGACGCGGATCTGCGTGTACGTGGGGCCGTTCCGCACCCCGAGCGCCGTCGCCGCCTCCCGCGCGACCTCGATCGGCGGCCGTTCGTCGATCGCGCTCGGCCAGGCGTGCGCGAGCGCGACACCGAAGGCGGGCGGCTCCGCCGTGAGGCGGTCGGTGACGGTGAGCGGGACGAAGCGGCCGTCGACCGAGACGGCGTTCACGGTCACCTCGGGGCCGTCGACGAGCTCTTCGACAAGGGCCGATCCGCCTCGCGACTCTGCGACGGCGGCCTCGATCGCGGCGGCCAGCGCCGAGCGCTCGCGCACGAGCGTGAGACCGCGCTGGCCCTGCCGGTCGGGCGCCTTGACGACGCACGGGAACGCGATCTCCGGGTCGCCGGCGGCGAACGTGCGCGGCTGCGGCACCCCGGCGGCGGCGAGGCGCTCCCGCTGGCGCGTCTTCGTCGTCGCGAGCACCGCGGCGGCGCCGTCGATCGGGTGCGGCAGGCCGAGATGCGCGGCGACGCGGGCGGCGATCCCCACGGGCCAGTCGGCCCCGGGGGAGACGAGCCCGTCGACGTCGCGCGCGCGCGCGAGCCGCTCGATCGCCTGCTCGTCCTCCGACGAGATGAGGGCACGCTCGTCGGCGAGCGCGAACCCGGGCGCCTGCGGATCCCTGTCGGCCGCGATCACGTGGACGCCGCGGGCGCGGGCCGCCTCGAGCAGCCCGAGCTGGGCGGCGCCGGCGCCTAGGACGAGGAGACGCGGTCGGCGCGACCGAGGACGCTCCGCCACCAGGCCTCGTTCTCGCGGTACCAGGCGACCGTCTGCTCGAGCCCGGCGGCGAAGTCGGTGCGCGCCCGCCAGCCCGTGAGGCGCTCCATCTTGCCGGTCGAGCCGATGTGCCGGTCGACCTGGCCGGGCCGCTCCGGCAGGTACTCCTTCGTCGCCTCCGGGTTGCCGACCGCGTCGAGGACGAGGTCGGCGATCTCGGCGACGGAGATGTCGACCCCCGTGGCGACGTTGACGACCTCGCCCGCGACCGCGTCGAGCGGCGCCTCGATCAACGCCTCGATCGCCTCGGCATGGTCGTCGACGTACAGCCAGTCGCGGCTCGCGTGGCCGTCGCCGTGGATCGTCAGCGCCTCGCCGGCGAGCGCCTGCGTGATGAAGCGCGGCACGGCCTTCTCCGGGTGCTGCCGCGGGCCGTAGTTGTTGAACGGGCGCACGATCACGATCGGCAGCCCGTACGTGACGAAGTAGCTGTAGGCGAGCCGGTCGCCTCCCGCCTTCGTCGCGGCGTAGGGGCTGCGCGGCTCGAGCGGGTGGCGCTCGTCCATCGGGTCGGTCTCCGCCGTGCCGTACACCTCGCTCGACGAGATCAGGATGAAGCGCTCGACGGGCGTGCGCCGGATCGCATCGAGCAGGATCTGCGTTCCCTCCACGTTCGTCGTCACGAACTCGGAAGCGCCTTCCGCGATCGACTTCTCGACGTGCGACTCGGCGGCGGCGTTCACGATCACGTCGACCCCGGCGGCGAGGTCGGCGACGAGGGCCGCGTCGCGGATGTCGCCGTGCACGAACGAGAGCCGCTCGTGGCTCATCACGTCGGCGAGGTTCTCGAGGTTGCCCGCGTAGGTGAGCGCGTCGAGCGACACGACCTCGTAGGGCGTCCGCGCCAGCAGGTGGCGGATCACGTTCGACGAGATGAACCCGGCGCCGCCGGTGACGAGGACACGCTTGCTCACGACGGGGTGATCCTAGCGGCGCGCCGTCAGATCTCCCGCTCGATCGCGTAGAGCGGGCGCCCCTCGACCTCGCGCTGGATGCGGCCGAGGTACTCGCCGACGAGGGCGAGCACGAAGCCCTGCACGCCGAGCACGAAGATCACCGCGGCGCCGAGGAAGAGCGGGCCCGGGAAGTCCGACTCGCCGATCCAGTACACGACCCCGTAGGCGCCGAGCGCGGCGGCCGCGAGCGAGCAGGTGAAGCCGAGGATGACGCCGGCCCACTGGATCGGCTGCGGCCAGAAGCCGGCGAGCACGTGCAGGGCGAGCCGCGTCAAGCGCAGAGGCGAGTAGCGCGACGCACCCTGGCGGGCGGCATGGCCGACGTCGACCTCGATCACCGAGGCGCCGCCGGAGAGGATCAGCGCCTTCGTGAACTTCTGCCGCCCGATCGAGCCGAGCATCGGCGCGACGACGGTGCGCCGGTAGGCGTTGAAGGCGCAGCCGAAGTCGGAGATGTCGACGCGCGTGAAGCGGCGCAGCATGCCGTTGATGAGGCGCGACGGCAGCGTGCGTCCCCACGAGTCGCTCCGGGCCGCCCGCCGTCCGCTCGCCACGTCGTAGCCGGCCTCGATGGCGGCGACGAGCTTCGGGATGTCCTCGGGCGGGTTCTGCAGGTCGCCGTCCATCGTGACGACGATCTCCCCGCGGGCGCGGCTCAGGCCGGCGTGCATCGCGGGGTGCTGGCCGAAGTTCCGCTTGAAGCGGATCGCGCGCACGCGAGGATCGGCCGCGTGGAGGCGCTCGAGCGCGGCGAAGGTGCCGTCGGTCGAGCCGTCGTCGACGAAGAGGAGCTCGAACGGCCGCCCGAGCGCGTCGAGCGCCTGCACCGTGCGGCGGTAGAGCTCGTCGATCGTGCCGGCCTCGTCGTAGAGGGTGACGACGACGGAGAGCTCGGGGACGGCGCCCGCGCCCTGCTCGCGCGCGGCCCCCGGAAGCGCCTGGATCTCGGACATCGGAAGGGGCAGCGTAACCTCCCGCTCCCGGCCCGGCGAGCTCGGGCCGCGGTCGCCGTGACCCCGGAGCCGGACGAGCGCTGGTGGCGGCACTGGCGCGCATGGGAGCCCGGCGGGCGCTGCGCCGCCGCAGGGCCGCCCTGCGGCTGGCTCGACGCGCCTACGCGGCGAGGCCGAGACGCGCGTGCAACCGCCGCAGCGGCGCGGGCGCCCACCAGTTCCACTCGCCGAGCAGCGCCATCAGGCTCGGCACGAGCAGCGCCCGCACGATCGTGGCGTCGAGGGCCACGGCGGCGGCCGTGCCGACGCCGAGCTCCAGGATGAACGAGATGCCGGACGTGGCGAACGTGCCGATCGCGACGCAGAACAGCAGCGCCGCCGCCGTCACGATGCGTCCCGTGCGCTCGAGCCCGTCGGCGACGGCGGCACGGTTGCGGAGGCCGCGGTCGCGTGCTTCCCTGATGCGCGAGAAGAGGAAGATCGCGTAGTCGGTGGAGAGGCCGAACGCGGTCGCGCCGAGGAGGATCGGCTGCGTCGACTCGAGGCCGTCGAGGCCGCGCCAGCGCTCGAACACGAGCACGAGGATGCCGAACGAGGCGCCGAGCGTGAAGACGTTCATGACGAGCGACTTCAACGGCAGCAGCAGCGAGCCGGTGAAGAGGAAGATCAGCAGCGCGGTGGTGAGGGCGAGGATCCCGAGCGCCCACGGCAGGTGCCGGGCGAGGCTCGCCTGCTGGTCGACGAACGCCGCCGTCTGGCCGGTCACGCGCGCGTCCGGCAGCAGCCTGCGCACCTCGCGGACGACGCGCTGCGTGGACGCGGCGAGCCCCTTCTCGCGCGGCAGCACGTCGAGACGCCAGAGGCCGGGAGCCGCCTCGCGCGCGGGCAGCACGGCCGCGACGCCGGGAAGCGCCGCGATGCGCGCGACCGCGACGTCGCCCGGCCGCGCGTCCGCGACCGCGGTGATCGGGGCGTAGCGCCCGCTCACCCCGCCGCGGTCGAGCGCCTCCGCGACCTGACGCGCGCTCGCCGACGCCGGCAGCGTGCTCGCGTCGACGCCGACGAAGTGCACGCCGAGCGCCGGGGCGGCGAGCAGCACGAGCACCGCCGCGGAGAGCGCGGCGACCCGCCCAGGACGCCGCATCACCCATGCCGCGAGCCGCGCCCAGCGACCGCCCGACGGCGGCTGCTGCAGGCGCCGCGGCGCGAGCGCGTCGATCCGGGGGCCGAGCCAGTAGAGGAAGGCCGGCAGCGGCACGAGCGCGACGACACCGGCCGAGAGCGCGACGAGCACGCCGCCGAGCCCCATCGAGTAGAGGAACTGCTGCGGGAACACGAGCAGGCACGCCATCGACGCGGCGACCGTGAGCGCGCTGAAGAGCACGGTGCGGCCGGCCGTGCGGAGCGTGCGCGCCATCGCCTCGGGGCCGAACCCGGTGCGGCGCGCCTCCTCCCGCCAGCGCGAGACGACGAACAGCGAGTAGTCGATCGCGAGCCCGAGGCCGAGGCCCGTGACGAGGTTGAGCGCGAACACCGAGAGCGGGTGCACCTCCACGCCGACGCGGAGCCCGAGGAGCGTGAGCGCGATCGCGCCGGCGCCGACGAGCGGCGGCAGGAACGCGGCCACGAGCCCGCGGAAGACCCAGAACGAGAGCAGGAGGACGAGCGGGAACGCGATCAGCTCGGCCCGGCGCAGATCCCTCTGGATCGCCTCGGTCACCTGCCGCGACGCGATCACGCCGCCGCCGAGCCGCACGTTCGCGTCGCGGGCGAAGGCGCGGGCGAGCCGGTCGGCGGCGGCCTTCGAGTCCTCGCCGGCGCCGGAGCGCAGGAACACGAGCACGACGCCGCGGTCGTCGACGAGGGTCAGCGCGACCGACGGGTCGGCGGCGATGCGGGCACGCACGCGCGCGACCTCGCCGGCGCCGCCGCGCACGAGCGCGAGGATGCCCGGGTCGGCCTCGACGCCCGTGCGCCGCTCCACCTCGCGGTTCGCGAGCCGGCTCTCGGAGGAGAGGTCGGCGAACTGGTCGGCGCCCGCGTTCATGCGCGGCACGACCGTGTTGCCGGCGGCGAACGCGACCACGATCGCGAGCGCCGCGACCACCGTCACGAGCCGCGCGCGAGAGACGATCAGCGCTGACACGGCACCAGATAAGCAGCGCAGGCGCGTGCGGGGACGCGGTTCACGCCCGCGCACGCGCCTCTGTGCCCTAGAGGACGGGCGGCGCGGCATCGGCGAGCTCGGGCGACATGCGCACGCCGGAGGTCACCTCCGCGGCGCCGCGGCGCGCGGGGACGAGGAAGGCGGCGAGCGCGCCGAGCGCGACGGCGGCGGCGCCGAGCCAGAGCGCGGGCGTCATCCCGTCGACGAACGACCCGCCCGTGCCGTAGCCGCCGTAGCGGGAGAAGATCGACGCCAGCACCGCGACGCCGAAGACGCCGCCGAGCTCGCGGATCGCGTTGTTGGCGCCCGAGGCCTGGCCCTCCTCTTCGCTGCGCACGGCCGACAGCACGAGGTTCGCCATCGGTGCGAAGAACAGCGCCATGCCGACGCCGGCCATCACGAACGGCAGCACGAGCCGGGAGTACGGGGTCGTCGGCGTGGACACGGCTGCGATCCAGCCGAGCGCGATCGCCTACAGCACGAGGCCGACGCCGAGGATCCGCTTGGGGCCGATCCGGTCCGACATCGCGCCCGCGAGCGGGGCGATGAACATCGGCGCCAGCGTCCACGGCAGGATCCGCAGGCCCGAGCCGAGCGGCGAATACCCCTGCACCGTCTGGAAGAACTGCGTCAGCAGGAAGATCGAGCCGAACATGCCGAAGAACATGAGCAGGGAGGCGATGTTGGCGAGCGAGAAGGCGGCGTTGCGGAAGAAGCGCAGCGGCAGCATCGGCGAGGGCGCGCGCCGCTCCCACACGACGAACGCGGCCAGCAGCACGAGGCCGGCAGCGAGCGCGACGGTGATCTCGGGGCTCGCCCAGCCCTGCCCGTTGCCGCGCACGAGGCCCCAGACGACTCCGAACAGCCCCGCGCTCGCAAGGCCGACGCCGGGCAGGTCGAGCCTGCCCTGCGGACCATGGGTCTCCTGCAGGCGCGAGAGCGCCATCGGCACGAGCAGCAGGCCGATCGGCACGTTGAGCCAGAAGATCCACTGCCACGAGAAGCCCTGCACGACGGCGCCGCCGACGAGCGGGCCGAAGGCGATCGCGAGCCCGCCGATGCCGCCCCAGGCGCCGAGCGCGAGCCCGCGCCTCTCCGGCGGCACCGCCGCCGAGAGGATCGTCAGCGTCAGCGGCATGACGACCGCTCCGCCGAGGCCCTGAAGCGCGCGCGCGACGTTCAGCGCCTCGACGCTCGGTGCGAGCGCCGCGGCGATCGAGCCGGCGCTGAAGACGCCGACGCCGAGCGAGAACACGCGGCGGCGGCCGAAGCGGTCGCCGAGGGCGGCTCCCGTGAGCAGGAGCACGGCGAAGGTGAGCGTGTAGGCGTTGACCGTCCACTCGAGGCTCTCGAGGGAGGCGCCGAGGTCGGCGCGGATGACGGGGATCGCGGTGGGGACGACGAGGTTGTCGAGGGAGACCATGAACAGCGCGATCGAGGTGATCGCGAACGTCCACAGGGTGGTCGCGCGCTGGGTCATCGCGAGGCCGTCCTTTCCTGTTCTGTCAGAGGATTGTGAGCAATCACTATCTATCTGGTGAAAAAAAGAGAGCCGCCTGCCTACTCCGTCAATCCCGCCTGGCAGCCCTCGATGAGGCGGTTCGACCACGGCTCGGGGCGCGTGAAGGCCTCCATCCCCATCAGGATCGTGAGCAGCGCGCCCTTCGAGAAGAACGTGCTCACGACCTCGGGGGACTCGCCCGAGCGGCGCTCGGCGAGATCGACGAGGTTGCGCCACGCGCCGCGGACGACCTCGCAGATGTCCGGATCGTCGCACGAGGCCCAGCACTTCAGCATCAGCATGAGCCGGTCGCGGTCGGACATCACCGTCTCGTACGCGTCCCCCATCGCATGGAGCGCGTCCGCCCCGGCCTTGCCGGCGGACGCATCCTCGAATACCTCGTAGAGGTGGTCGATGGCACGCCGCGACGCGGCGAGGTAGAGCTCCTTCTTCGTGCCGAAGAGCCGGAACAGGTAGGGCTGCGAGATGCCTGCCATGCGGGCGATGTCCTCGGTCGACGCGCCGTGGAGCCCCTTGGCGGCGAACTCCTTCGTCGCCGCGTCGAGCACCGCGGCACGCCGCTCGTCGGCTGTCTTGCGTGTCGTCGTCGTCATCTCTCGTGAGTGATTATTCACTCACTTATCGCGGCTGTCAATCCGCCACGAGCGCCGCCCGGGATCGCGCCGGGGGCGACGATCAGACGTGGCGCGCGAGCGCCTCGGCCACGCGGTCGCACTCGGACTCCGTCGTCGTCGTCGAGAAGGGGAGCGCGAGCGCGCGTGCGAAGGCACGGTCGGCGCCGGGGAAGGCGCCGCGGTCGCGGTAGGCGCCGAGGCGGTGCAGCGCGTAGGTGCCGATCTGCACCTCGATGCCCTCGGCGCGCAGCGCCTCGAGGGCCTCGTCGCGCCGGTCGAGCTGCACGACGTACGCCTGCCAGCCGTGCCGGTCGCCCTCGGCCGCCGACGGGGTCAGCACGAGCTGCTCGAGCCGCTCCGTGTACCAGCCCGCGACGCGCTCGCGCGCGGCGAGCAGCCGCTCGAGCCGCTCCAGCTGCGGAATGCCGACGGCGCATAGGAGGTCGGGCAGGCGGTAGTTGAGACCCGGCTGCGGGATGTCGAAGCCGCCGTGCGAGACGATGCCGTGGTGGCGCAAGCGCCGGATCGCGTCGGCGAGCTCGGGCTCGTCGGTGGTGACGGCGCCGCCCTCGCCGGTGGTGACGATCTTGCGCGGGTGGAACGACAGGCAGCCCATCACGCCGAGCGACCCGCAGGGCCGGCCGCGGTAGCGCGCGCCGAGCGCGCCGGCCGCATCCTCGACGAGGGCCACCTCCTGCGGCACCGCGGCGCGGAGCGCCTCCCAGTCGACGGGGCGCCCGAACAGGTGCACGGCGAGCACCGCCTTCGTACGCTCGCCGAGAGCAGCGGCGACGTGCGCGGGCTCGAGGTCGAAGGTGTCCGGGTCGACGTCGACGAGCACGGCACGCGCCCCGCAGAGCTCGACCGCGTTGGCCGTGGCCGGGAACGTGTAGGCGGGCACGATCACCTCGTCGCCCGGGCCGACGCCGAGGGCCATCATGGCGAGGTGGAGCGCCGCCGTCCCCGACGAGACGACGACCGCGTCGGCCGTGCCGCAGGCGCCGGCGAGCGCGCGCTCGAGCTCGCCCACCTTCGGGCCCATCGTGAGCATGCCGCTTGCGACGACCGCGGCGACCGCGGCGAGCTCGGCCTCGCCGACGTCCGGCCGCGCGAGGCGGATGGGCTCGCTCACGCTGCGCCGAGCCGGCGCTCGCGGTACCAGGCGATCGTCCGCTCGAGGCCGTCGTCGAGCTCGACCTTCGCCTCGAAGCCGATCAGCTCGCGGGCCTTGGTCGCGTTCGGGATCCGCAGCTCCACGTCGGTGTAGTGGAGCGGCTGGAACGTGATGCCGGCGGCGGCTCCCGTGAGCCTCTTGATGCGCTGGGCGAGATCGAAGATCGTGACGGCCGAGCGCGGGTTGCCGATGTTGAAGCTCTCCCCGACCGCGGCCGGGTGCTCGAGCGCGAGCAACAGCCCCTCCACCATGTCGTCGACGTAGGTCCAGGCCCGGATCTGCGAGCCGTCGCCGTGGATCGTGAGCTCGCGGCCGTCGAGCGCCGCCTCGATGAAGGCGCGGATGGCGCCGCCGCCGATCTGGCCGGGCCCGTAGATGTTGAACGGCCGCACCGTGACGGTGGGCAACCCGAACTCGTCGTGGTAGGCGTGCGTCATGTGCTCGCCGGCGAGCTTCGAGACCGCGTACGTCCAGCGCGCCTCGCCGACGGAGCCGATCGTGGTGACGTGACCCTCGCCCACGTTGAAGGCGTGCTGGCCGAACACCTCGCTCGTGGAGAACTCGATCAGGCGCTCGAGCGTGTCCTTCGTCGTCAGCGCCGCCTCGAGCACGTTGTACGTGCCGATCGTGTTGACGCGCATCGTGCGCACGGGGCTCGCGAGCACGGTGTCGACGCCCGCGATCGCGGCGGCGTGGACGATGTGGGTGGCGTCGCGGGCGAGCTCTGTGAGTCGCTCCGGCTCGAGGATGTCGCCCTGCACGAACGTGAAGTTGGGGTGCTCGGCGAGCGCCGTGCCCGACAGCGCGTCGCGGTGCAGGTTGTCCATCGCGACGACCGTGTTGTCGTCGACGAGGCGGCGCGCGAGCGTCGTGCCGATGAATCCGGCCCCGCCCGTGATCAGGATCCGCTTGCCGCTCAGTGACACGCGGCGAGTGTAGCGGCGTATCGTTGATGGACATGCGCTCCCCGGCAGCTCTCGCGCTCGTCGCGGCCACGCTCGTCGCAGCCGCGCCGGTCGGCGGCTCGTCCGCGGCGGCGGCGCCGCGCACGTCGCTCACGATCACCTATTTCGAGGACGCGCGCGAGCCGGCGACACGCGTCGCCGCCACCCTGCGCTGCAACCCCGTGGGCGGCACCCATCCGCGGCGCTCGCTCGCCTGCCGCGGGCTCGCGCGGGTCGGCCTGCGCGGCCTGCAGCCCCTGCCGCGCGGCGTCGCCTGCACGGAGATCTACGGCGGCCCGCAGGCGGCGGTCGTCCAGGGCGTCGTCGACGGGCAGCGGGTGTGGGTGCGCCTGAAGCGCGACAACGGCTGCGAGATCAGCCGCTGGAACCGGCTGGCGTTCCTGCTGCCGGTGGTGTGGACGGCGTCCGGCTGACGGCCTCCCGCGCGCCGGCGCACGGCTAGCATCGGCGCACAGTGAAGACCGTCCTCTTCGTCGGCGCCGGGCGCCACCAGCGCCGTGCGATCCTGCAGGCACGCGAGCGTGGGCTGCGCGTCGTCGGCGTCGACCGCAATCCGGACGCTCCCGGCCTGCAGGCCGCCGACGTCCCCGAGGCGGTCGACTTCAGCGACGTCGACGCGGTCACGGAGGTCGCCCGCAGGAACGAGGTCGACGGTGCGCTCACCGTCTCGGCCGACCGCGCGGTGCCCGTCGTCGCCGCGGTCACGGAGCGCCTCGGCCTGCCGTCGATCGGCACCGCGGTCGCCCTGCGCATGACGAACAAGCTCGTCATGCGCAGACGCCTGGCCGAGGCGGGCGTGCCGCAGCCGCCGTTCTCGGCGCTCGCCTCGCCCGCCGCCATCGACGCCGCACTCGAGGCGGTGCCGCTGCCGGGGGTGCTGAAGCCGTCCGACTCGGGCGGCCAGCGCGGCATCTTCCGGGTCGAGACGCGCGCGCAGCTGGAGCGCCACCTGCCGGACGCGCTCGCGGAGTCGCGCTCGGGCGAGGCGATCCTGGAGGGCTTCGTCGACGGGCTGGAGATGAACGGCATCGTCATCGCGCGCGGCGGCGAGCCGGCGGCGCTGACGCTGTCCGACCGCTTGCGCCCGCCGGGGATCGGCTTCGGCGTCGGCTGGATCCACGTCTACCCGGCGCGGCTTCGCCCGCAGCAGCACGCGCTGGCGGAGCAGGTGGCGGCGGACGCTGTCCGCGCGCTCGGCCTGCGCGACGGGATCGCGTTCCCGCAGCTGATCGCCGCGCCCGACGGCGGCGTCGCCGTCGTCGAGGTGGCGGCGCGCATCCCGGGAGGGCAGATGGCCGACCTCGTGCGCCACGCCGTCGGCGTCGACCTCGTCGAGGTGGCGCTGCGACAGGCACTCGGAGAGGAGGTGCCCGACGACGTGGCGCTGCCACGCTTCCGGCAGCCGCTCGCGATCCGCTTCTTCACCGCGCAGCCGGGCCCGCTGCCGGCGGGGAAGGTGCTGCGCATCGGCAGCCTCGACCCGGTGCTCGCGGCGGAAGGCGTCGTCCAGGCCGACACCTACCTCCAGGTCGGTGAGACGATCCGCCCCGTCCGGCTCGACGGCGACCGCCGCGGCTACGTGATCGCCGTCGCGGACGACGCCGACACCGCGCTCGCGCGCGCCGAGGCGGCGGCGGCGCTGCTCGAGGTCGAGGTGGCGCCGGTATGACGTGCGCCTTCGACTTCGGCCACTACGGGGAGATCCTCGAGGCCGCCAGGGCCGGCGGCTACCGCTTCGCCCACTTCGGCGAGGGCCCCGACGAGGGCGACCTGTTCCTGCGCCACGACGTCGACCTCTCGCTCGACGCGGCGCTGCGGATGGCCGAGCTCGAGCACGAGGCAGGGGCGACGGCGACGTACTTCCTCATGACCGAGTCGGTCTTCTACAACCTCGCGTCGAGGGAAGGCGCCGCGGCGATCGAGCGGCTGCGGGCGCTCGGCCACCGCGTCGGGCTGCACGCCGTCTACCCCAACGCGGGGCTGGACGGGCGCTTCGACCCCGTCGTCGCCTGGCACAACCCCGACCCGGAGTACATGAGCGCCCCGCTCGGCGGACCGATCAACGTGATGGAGGAACGCTACTTCGACCGATCGACGTACCGCTCCGACTCGAACCAGCACTGGCGCTGCGGCTGCCCGCACGAGGGACTGCGCGCGGGCGCGTTCCCGTGGCTGCAGCTGCTCACGCACCCGGAGATCTGGGCCTACGAGGGAGCGACGATGGGGCAGACGATGCGGGCGATGCTCGAGGCGGAGAGACGGCGGCGCCTCGAGCAGCTCGCAGAGGACAGAATCGACCTGTCATGAGGCCGATCACCGTCGTCGTCACGGCGTCCGGCGCGCCGGGCACCGCCGCCCTGCTGCGCGGGCTGCGCGAGAACGGCGAGCGCGAGGTGCGGCTCGTCGGCACCGACATGTCGGAGCGCTCGGTCGGCCGCCATCTCTGCGACGCGTTCCATCTCGTGCCGGCGGGATCCGACCCGGGCTTCGCCGACGCGATCCGGGCGATCGTCGAGCGCGAGGGCGCCGACTGCGTGCTGCCGCAGTCGTCGTTCGACCTCGAGGGGCTCGCGCAGCATCGGGAGAGCTTCCCGGTGCCGGTGCTCGTCTCGCGGCCCGACGCGATCTTCCGCTGCAACGACAAGGCGGAGACCTATGCCTTCCTCCACCGGCTCGGCCTGCCCGCGCCCGCGTTCCGCCGCGTCAGCGGGGCGGCGGAGGTCGAGGCGGCCGCACGCGAGCTCGGCTATCCCGACGTGCCCGTGTGCTTCAAGCCGGTGTTCTCGTCCGGCTCGCGCGGCTTCCGCGTCCTCGACCCGACCGTCGACCGCGCCCGCCAGCTCCTCGACGAGCGGCCCGGCTCGGTGGCGATGCGGCTCGAGGAGGCCGTCGAGCTGCTGCCCGCCGAGGGCGGCCCCGACCTGCTCGTGATGGAGCTGGCGACGGGCGGCGAGCGCACGATCGACGGCATCGCCGACGGCGAGCGCGTGCTGCTCGGGCATCCGAAGACGCGCGAGGCGATGCGCGCCGGCCTTGCCATGTACTTCGTCACCCTCGACGACCCTGCGCTGATGGCGATCGCCGACCTGATCGTCGCCGAGCTCGGCATCGAGCACTTCTTCAACATCCAGCTCGTCGGCGACCACGTGATCGAGATCAACCCGCGCATCTCGACGATCGTCTACCAGGAAGACCTCGACCTGCCGTACCTGGGCGTCAAGCGCGCGCTCGGCGAGATCACGCCCGAGGAGCTCGTGGCGCTGCGGCCCCGCATCAGGCCGGGCCGCACGGCGCTGCGCTACTTCGACCAGATCGAATGGGACGCGTGAGCCAGGAGTGAGCGCGGGCGCGCCTGCGCACGGCGCGGAGCGGCCGCTGCGCGTCGTCCACTGCCCCGTCAACACGGCGGGTGTCCCGTGGACGAACGTGCAGGCGCTGCGCCGCCGCGGCGTCGACGCGCGGCTCGTGGTGTTCGAGCGCTACGCGCTCCACCCCGAGGCGGACCGCTCGCTCGACCTCCGCGGCGGCTTCCTGCGCCGGCAGCCGCGCCAGTGGCGGGCCCTGCTCGAGCTGCTCCCGCGCACCGACGTCTTCCATTTCGTCTTCGGTCTCACGCTCGTGCCGCAGACGCTGCAGTTCCCGATCCTGAAGCTCTTCGGCAAGAAGTCCGTGATGCACTACCTCGGCTCCGACATCCGCGGCAAGACGCGCGAGCAGCTCGCCTACGGCAAGAAGGCGGGCGCCGAGATCGTCGGCAGCTACGACGCGCTGCGCTGGGTGCCGGAGGCCGAGGTGATCCCGCCCGGCATCGACCTCTCGCGCATCGACCCGGTAGCGCCCCGCGACCGCGAGCGACCGCTGATCGTGCACGCTCCCTCGTCGCGCCGCCGCAAGGGAACCGAGCACGTCGTCGCCGCCGTCGAGGGGCTCGACGCCGACCTCGAGATCGTCGAGGGCCTCCACCACGACGAGGCGCTCGCGCGCTACCGCGGAGCCGACATCGTCGTCGACCAGCTCAACGCCGGCTGGTACGGGCTGTTCGCGATCGAGTGCATGGCGCTCGGCAAGCCGGTCGTCGCCTTCCTGCACGACGAGGCCGTCCGCCGCACCGGCGAGGCGTTCGGCATGGAGGTGCCGATCGTCTCGGCCAGCGCCGAGACGCTGCGCGAGCGGCTGCGCCCGCTCGTCGCCGACGCGGCCGAGCGGCGCCGCATCGGAGCCGCCTCGCGCGCCTACGTCGAGCACGTACACGACGTGGAGCGCGTCGCCGACCGCCTGCTCGACGTCTACGCTCGGCTCTGATGGCGCTCGCAGGCCAGCTCAAGCGACTCGGCAAGCACTCCGCGATCTACGGCCTCGGCGGCCTCGTCTCGCGGATCCTCGCCGTCCTCCTGCTCCCGCTCTACACGCACTACCTCTCGAAGAGCGACTACGGGCAGATCGAGACCCTCGTCGCGCTGACGACGGCGCTCGCGATCGTCCTCCGCTTCGGCATCTCGTCGGCGTTCTTCCGCTTCTACTTCGACGCCGACGAGCCCGCGCGGCGGCGGCTCGTGCTGCGCACCTCGTTCTGGTTCACGATGACGACGGCGACCGCAGGGCTCGTCGCGGGAGTCCTGCTCGCGGCGCCCGTCTCGCACGCGCTCTTCGGCACGGGCTCGGCGACGGGGATCGTCCGGGCCTCGTTCGTCGGCCTCTGGGCGCAGATGAACTACGAGCAGCTCACGGCACTGTTCCGCGTCGAGGAGCGGTCGGCCGCCTTCGTGCTCGCCAGCCTCGTCAACATCTTCGTCACCGTCGGCGCCACGGTGCTGCTCGTCGTCGTGCTCGACAAGGGCGCGCTCGGCGTCGTCGTCGGGAACTTCGTCGGCACGCTCGCCGTCTACCTGGCGCTGCTCGGGTACCGGCGCGAGCAGCTCGGCCTGCAGATGAGCCGCAGCCTGCTGCGCGACATGAACCGCTTCGGCATGCCGCTCGTGCCGTCGGCGCTGCTCCTGTGGGTGACGAACTTCAGCGACCGCATCTTCCTCGTCAAGCTGGCAGGGCCGGACGAGGTCGGCCTCTACTCGGTCGGCGTGCGCATCGCCTCGGCGATGGTGCTGCTGCTGACGGCGTTCCGCACCGCGTGGCCCGCCTTCGCCTACTCGATCCGCGGCGACGACGAGGCGAAGCTCACCTATCGATGGGTGCTCACGTACCTCGTCGTGCTCACCACCTGGGTTGCAACCGCGCTCGCCCTGCTCTCGCCGTGGCTCGTGGGCTGGCTGGCGGCGCCGAAGTTCGCGGAGTCGTCGCGGGTCGTGGGCCCGCTTGCGTTCGCGGCCGTCGCATTCGCGGGCTACATCGTGCTCTCGATCGGCATCGGGCGCGCCCGGCGCACCCAGTTCAACTGGGTCATCACCGGAGCCGCCGCCGCCGTCAACGTCGGGCTCAACCTGGCGCTGATCCCGCCCTACGGGATGATGGGGGCGGCTGTCGCCACGGTCGCGGCCTATGCCGTCATGTTCGCGGGCATGGCCTGGTGGGCGCAACGCGTCTACCCTGTCCCCTACCAGTGGCGCCGGGTGCTCACCGCCGCCCTCGCGGGCGTCGCGCTCGCGGCGGCCGGCAAGATCGGCGGCGGCGGCCTGCCGGTCGCGCTCGCGCTCGCGCTCGCCTACCCGCTCGTGCTCGTGCCGCTCGGCTTCTACGTGCCGGCCGAGCGGCGCGCGATCGGCGCCGGGCTGCGGCGGCTCGCACGCTGACGGGGCGGGCACGGCCCGCCCCGCCAGCGCTGTCGTGCCGCTAGTGCGCCGTCTCCGAACGTTCGACCCGAAACGGGCGCGCGAAGCGCGCCCCTTCAGGATCATGTCGCCCGGCTGCGCAGCAGCCGGGCGACATGCAGCAAGCATCGAGTGCGGCGTCTCGCAACAAGACTTTCCGGTGGAATGTTGCGAGACGCCGCACTAGTCGCAGCAGACGTCCTCCACGAGCGCGCCGGCCGCGACGATCAGCGCCTGCGGGCGCAGGCGCACCGAGCGGTCGTGGGCGCCCGCCTCGATGACGAGCGTGTCGCGCGTTGCGAGCCTGCGGTCGAGGATCACGCGCTCGCGCGGCCCGCCGACGGGCGGGACGGCCCCGAGCTCGAACTCGGGGTATGCGCGCACGAGATCCTCCTCGGCGAGCAGGCGCGTCTCCTTGCCCCCACCGACCACGTCGCGCAGCTTGTGCATGTCGAGCCGCTCGGACGCGGGCAACACGACACGGGCGTTCCCCTCGGGCGTGGCGACGACGAGCGTCTTGGCGACCTCGTGCGGCGGCAGCCCGAGCGCCTCGGCCTCTGCGACCGCCCGCTCGGTGCGAGCGTGCTCGAGCAGCTCGTACGCAACCCCCTCGCGGTCGAGCACGTCGATCAGCGGAGCGACCTTCATCGTCCCGGGCATGGTTGACCTCCTTCCGCGGAACGCCTCCATTGTGCGCTCCGCGCGGACGGCGCGCATCCGCGAAAGCACGGATCCGGGGCGCGGCGCGAGCGAGGCGGCCGGCCCTGCTCAGCCGAAGAACGTCTGCTCGAGCAGAAACAGGTTGAGCGCGACGATCACCGTCGCGACGGCGGCGGCTACGGCCGTCGTCAGGCGCCGGTTGACGAGCTCGCCCATCAGCGACCGGTCGCGCGAGAAGAGGAGGAGGGGGATGAGCGCGAACGGGATGCCGAACGAGAGCACGACCTGGCTGATCACGAGCGAGCGGTACGGGTCGACGCCGGCGGCGATGATCGCGAGCGCCGGCACCATCGTGATGCCGCGCCGCAGGGTGAGAGGGATCCGGCGCCGGATGAAGCCCTGCATCACGACCTGCCCGGCCATCGTGCCGACGCTCGACGACGACAGGCCGGAGGCGAGCAGCGCGATGCCGAACATGACGTTCGCGCCCGACCCCAGGTGCACGCCGAGGCCGTCGTAGACCTTCGACAGGTCGCTGCCGACGTCGAAGAGGCCGCGCCGGTGGAACACCGCAGAGGCGGTGATGAGCATGCTCATGTTGATGAGGCCGGCGAGGCTCATCGCGATCACGACGTCGACGAGCTCGAAGCGGAAGATGCGCCTGCGCACCTCCGGCGTCGCGCCGACGATGCGGCGCTGCGTCAGCGCCGAGTGCAGGTAGATCACGTGCGGCATCACGGTCGCGCCGAGGATGCCGACGGCGAGCAGCACGCTCTCGCCGCCCTCGAAGCCGGGTACGAGCAGTCCCCGCGCGATGCCGCCCGGGTCGGGTGCGGCGAGGAGCACCTGCAGCCCGAAGGCGACCACGATGACGCCGACGAGCCCCGCGATCACCGACTCGAGGCGACGGAACCCGTGCGACTGCAGCGCGAGAATGAGGAAGGCGGCGGCGCCGGTGAGCAGCGCCGCGGGAAAGAGCGGGATCCCGAACAGGAGGTTGATGCCGATCGCGGCGCCGATGAACTCGGCGAGATCGGTGGCCATCGCGATCGCCTCCGCCTGGATCCAGAGCAGGAACGAGACCGGTCGCGGGAAGCGCTCGCGGCAGACCTCGGGCAGGTTCATCCCCGTCGCGATCCCGAGCTTCGCACTCATCGACTGGATCAGCATCGCCATCAGGTTCGCCGTCAGCACGACCCACAGCAGCAGGTAGCCGAACTGGGCGCCGCCCGCCATGTTGGTGGCGAAGTTGCCGGGGTCGACGTAGGCGACGGCGGCGATGAAGGCGGGCCCCAGGAACGGCGTCACGCGCCGTGCGCCGCGCCGCTGCCCGTTCAGCGAGCGCTCGGCGGCCCGCAGCACCGCCGCCTCGCCGGGCAGGGCCTCCTCGACCCCGACGACGAGGGAGCTCCCCGGCAGCGACCGGTGCGGCGACGGCATGCGCGACCTCCTGGCCTGTTGGGATCTGCCGCTCATGGGCGCATCCTAGCCGAATATTTAGCCGTGACTAAATCTCTGGCGTGGCGGGCCGCTCTACTGCGGCGGGCCGGCGCTGCGGCGCACGAGCGCGAGGGTGGCGAGCGCGCCGGGGACGAAGGCGATCGCGGCCGCGGCCATCAGCGCCTTCGCCGCGCTGCTGTCGAGGTCGACGGCGAGCGCGGCCAGCAGGCAGAGCGCGCCGGCGGCGCAGAGCCCGGGACCGATCCAGTCGCGACGGCGCATCGCCGTATCGTGCCCGACCGCGTCAGCCTGCGGCGGCGACCTCGAGCGCCTCGACGCCGGCGGGGGAGCGGGAGGACGACACCCCCTCGACGAGCCGCCGGCCGTCGGCAAGCGCGACCGCAGCGACGATCAAACAGATGTTAGAATGATCGTGTGGCTGCCGACCGCTGCGACGTCCTCTGCCTCGACCTGCCGCAGGCGGAGCGCCTGCGCGCGCGGCGTCTCGGCGCCGCGGCCGCCGAGCGCGCGTCCCGGCGCGCGCGGGCGCTCGCCGATCCGACGCGCCTCACCCTCGCGGTCGTGCTCGCGGAAGCCGACGAGCTCTGCGTCTGCGACCTCGGCTGGATCGCGGAGCGATCGCAGGCTCTCGTCTCGCATCACCTGCGCGCGCTGCGCAGCGAAGGGCTCGTGACCTCCCGGCGCGAGCGCAAGATGGTGATGTACGCGCTGACCGGGAAGGGACGGCGACTCGTCGATGCCGTGCTCGCCGCCGGCGAGGTGGTCGCCGAGTGAGCACCGCTCCCGCCACGCTGCCGCGACGAGTGGGAGCGGGCGAGGAGTGGCTTCGCGCCGCGCGCAGGGCGCGCCTCCTCTCCTGGATCAGCCTCGCCTGGATGGGCGCCGAGGGGGCGCTCGCGATCACCGCGGGCGTCCTCGCCGGGTCGATCGCGCTCGTCGGGTTCGGCATCGACAGCTTCATCGAGGGCATCGCCAGCCTCGTCATCGTCTGGCGCTTCACCGGCGCCCGCCTCCACTCGGGAGCCGCCGAGCGGCGCGCGCAGCGGCTCGTCGCGATCCAGTTCTTCCTGCTCGCGCCGTACGTGAGCTTCGAGGCGATCGAGAAGCTCGCCGGCGGCGAGCAGCCGCGGACGAGTTGGCTCGGCGTCGCGCTCACCGCGTCGAGCCTGGCGGGGATGCCGATGCTGGGGATCGCGAAGCGCCGCCTCGCCGAGAAGCTCGGCTCCGCGGCGACACGCGGCGAGGGGATGCAGAACATCCTCTGCGCGTACCTCGCGGCCGCGGTCCTCGCCGGGCTGCTCGGCAACACGCTCTTCGGTCTCTGGTGGCTCGACCCCGTCGCCGCCCTCGCGATCGCCGCGGTCGCCGTCAAGGAAGGGCGCGCGAGCTGGCGCGGCGAAGGCTGCTGCGCGAGTTGCTGAGAGGACGTCAGCGCACCCGCGGCCGGTGGCGCTCGACGATCGCGGCGCAGTCGACGCCGCGCGGGAGGGTGCCGTAGGAGAGCCCGCCCTCGCCGCCGAGGCGCGTCGCGCAGAAGGCGTCGGCGACCTCGTGCGGGGCGTGGCGGACGAGCAGCGAGCCCTGCAGGCAGGTCGCGAGCCGCTCGACGATCCGGCGCGCCCGGTGCTCGATCCCATCCTGGTTGGAGAGCGCGCCGCGCAGCTCCGCGAGGGCGGCGTCGAGGCGGGCGTCCGCGCCCTGCGCGAGCGCGACCTCGGCGAGGAAGGCGTCGAGGCTGTCCGGCTGCTTGCGCGCCGCGCGGAGCACGTCGAGGCACTGGATGTTGCCGGCGCCCTCCCAGATCGAGTTGACCGGCGCCTCGCGATAGAGGCGCGGCAGCACCGACTCCTCGACGTAGCCGTTGCCGCCGACGCACTCGAGCGCCTCGGCGACGTGCTCGGGGGCGCGCTTGCAGATCCAGTACTTGGCGACCGCTGTCGCGAGCCGGCGGAAAGCGGCATCGCCCTCGTCGTAGGCGCGCGCGACCCGCAACGCCGTCGCAGTCGCGGCCTCGGACTCGATGCAGAGGTCGGCGAGCACGTTCGCCATCAGCGGCTGCTCGGCCAGCAGACGGCCGAAGGCGACCCGATGGGCTGCGTGGTGGGTCGCCTCGGCGACGGCGCGGCGCATGATCGCCGCCGATCCGAGCACGCAGTCGAGGCGCGTGTGGTTGACCATCTCGATGATCGTCCGCACGCCGGCGCCCTCCGCGCCGACGAGCCGCGCCCACGCGCCCTCGAACTCGATCTCGGCGGAGGCGTTCGAGCGGTTGCCGAGCTTGTCCTTCAGGCGCTGGATGCGGAAGTCGTTGCGCGTCCCGTCGGGAAGCAGGCGCGGGAGCAGGAAGCACGAGAGGCCACCCGGCGCGTAGGCGAGCACGAGGAAGGCGTCGCACATCGGCGCCGAGCAGAACCACTTGTGCCCGGTGAGCAGGAACGCGCCGTCGTCGCCGTCGAGCGGCTCGGCGGCCGACTCGTTCGCGCGCACGTCGGAGCCGCCCTGCTTCTCGGTCATCGCCATCCCGCACAGCGCGCCCTCCTTCTCCGCCGCCGGCAGCAGCCGGGGCTCGTACACGAGCGAGGCGAGACGCGGCTCCCACGCGGCGGCGAGCGCCGGCTCGGCACGGAGCGCGGGCACCGCGGCGTGCGTCATCGAGATGGGGCAGCCCGAGCCCTGCTCGACCTGCGAGTAGGTGACGAACATCGCCGCGCGGGCGACGTGGGCTCCCGGCCGCGGCTCGCGCCACGAGAGCGCGTGCAGGCCGTGGCGGACGCCGAGCGCCATCAGCGCGTGCCAGGCGGGGTGGAACTCGACCTCGTCGAGCCGCTCGCCGTAGCGGTCGTGGCTGCGCAGGAGCGGCGCGTTGACGTTCGCGAGACGGCCCCACTCGAGCGGCTCGCCGCCGAGCTCGACCCCGAGCGCCGCCGCGCTCTCCTCCCAGGCAGCGCCGCCCTCGCGCCGCAACGCCTCGACGAGCGGCCGGTTCTCGGTGAACAGGTCGTAGCCCTCGAGCGGAGGCGGCTGGTTGCGGACGGAGCCCACGTCGACTGCCACGGGCCCATTGTGACGCCTGCCCGGCCGGATGGGAACCACACGACTGCGAGCCGCGCCCGGGCTGACGAGATCCTGGTCACGATGCGACGTGCGCTCGAGAAGCGTGCGTCGACCGCAGCCGCAGGGAGACGCCGGCAAGGCGTCCGGCCTTGCCGGGCTCCGTACGGTCGCCGTCCGACGCTCCCGACATCCTCGATGCATGTCGACGACGGCCGCCATCCCTGTCACGCCGAGGTCCGCTCCGGCCCCGGCGCTCGGGGCGCGGGGTGCCGGCGAGGGCCTACCGGGAATCGTCCGCGGCCGGTCGGAGGTGCCGGCGCCGGCGGCCTACGCGGTGTTCGACTGCGAGACGACCGGGACGACGCCGGGCGTGGACGAGATCGTCTCGCTCGCGATCGTGCGTCTCGACGCCGGCGCCGTCGAGACGGCCAGGTACGCACGGATCGTGCGGCCGTCGCGCCCGATCCCGGCAGAGGCGACGCTCGTGCACGGCATCGGCGACGGCGACGTGGCCGACGCGCCGCGCTTCGCGGAGATCGCCGCGGAGGTTCTCGGTCTGCTCGACGGGGCCGTGTTCGTCGCACACAACGCCGGGTTCGACCTCGCGATGCTGCAGCACGCTTTCGCGAGCGCCGGCATCGACTACGAACCGGTCGCGGTGGCATGCACGCTCGACGCGTTCCGGCTGCTGGAGCCGCTCGCGGACGACCATCGCCTGCAGTCGATCTGCGCGCGGCGCGGGATCGCGCTCAAGGGCGCGCACGAAGCGCTGAGCGACGTGCTCGCGACCGCGGCGCTCCTGCGCGTGCTCCTCCTCGACGAGGGCGTCGCCCCGGAGACGGTGCAGCTCGACCATGCCGCGTACATGCGGCTTCGCTCCCGCGGCGACACGCGACCCGCTTCGCAGCCGCAGATCCGCAGGGTCTTCGGCATGGCGCGCTCGGCGGGTCTTCTCCGCCGCGACGGCGGCGTCGACCGCGCCCAGGTCGTCGCGCTCGTCGCGCGCGTCACCGGCGGCGACGACGTCGACTCGCTGACCCGCGCGCAGGTGCAGGACGTCTACGACGCGCTCGAGCTGCTGATCGAGCAGCGCGCGGCGGCCGCGCACGCCTGACGCGCGCCGTGGCGGATCGTTCGCGAGCGTGGCGTGCGGCTCGGCGGCCCCTGGACGAGCGCCTGGTCAGGGGAGGACGAGCGTCCGGTCGAGCACGGCGCTCCGGAGCCTGGGGTCGAGGCAGCAGGCCCGCGCGGCGCGACTGCCGGAGGAGTCTCGACACTGGCGCGAGGTCTCCGATGTGCGGGCCTACATCGCTGCGCCGCGGGCTCTGTTGCCCGGTCTCGAGCTCGACGAACAGCGGCATCTCGAAGGATGGTGTTGCTGGGCTGAGAACGCGGTTCTTGTCGGACGCTTGCTAGAAGCAAGAAATCCGCCGTGTCCAACTGGCTAACTACAGATAACTACTATCATTCCGACATCCTCGCGGAATAAACCGATTAAACCGAATGCGTGCATGTCATGCGTTTACCGCGACTCGACCCTTCGCTACAACCTCCTACCTCTATACTAAACTTATTTTTCCTGACATAGATGCCTTACTATGAGGATACAATACAACAAACTGCCGACGGATGAGATCTTTGCCGCCGCTGCCACGGGGATGCAGGATGCTGCGGGCGCGGCGGCGCGCCGAGGCAAGCTCCGCCGGATCGTCCAGGGCGTTTACACGCGCGACCTGACGACCTCGCTTGATGTTCTTGTCCGCACGCGGCTATTCGAGGTGGTGGCGGCCGTCCGGCCTGGAGCGGTGATCTCCGATCGCTCGGCGGTCCTCGGCGGTAAGCCGACCGCGGACAACCTCCTGTTCCTCGTGCACGACAGGACCCCGGATGTCACTCTGCCGGGCGGCATCGTGTTGCGCTGTCGGCGAGGGCCGGGGCCTCTTCCGTCCGACTTGGCGCTGCCGGACGGCCTGCACATGAGCGGCCAGGCCCGTGCTGCGCTCGAGAACATGGTCGGGAGCCGATCGCGCGGCGGCAGGACGTCTCGCACACTCTCGCGGAGCGAGCTCGAAGCGTGGCTGGACCGCCTCGTGAGCCGGGAAGGCGACGACTGGGCGCGCGACCTTCGTGACCAGGTACGCGAGATCGCCCCGACGCTTGGGCTCGAGCGTGAAGCCGACGACCTTGACGCTCTCCTCGACGCGCTGCTCGGCACGCGCACGGTGACAGCCGCATCTCCCGAGCTCGCGGCCCGGCAGCGCGGAATCCCCTACGACGCTGCTCGCGTCGCCGTGTTCGACCAACTCTTCACACAACTCGCCATGACGGCGCCGCCGCCCGCACTCGCCTCAAGTGGAGGTCGGCGCGAGAACGTGCTGCCGTTCGTCGAGGCCTACTTCTCGAACTTCATCGAGGGCACCGAGTTCACGTTCGAGGAGGCCGCAGCAATCGTGTACGAGGGCACCGAGCCAGAGAATCGGCCGGCAGACGCACATGACATCCGGGGAACGTACGAAATCACCGCGGACTCGACCGAGATGCGCCGCACGCCTGCGACCGGTGACGACCTGATCCACCTCCTCGAGCGCCGGCACGCGATCCTGATGACCGGCCGGCCCGAGAAGCGCCCCGGCGAGCTGAAGCAGCGGGCAAACCAGGCCGGCTCGACGCTGTTCGTTGCCCCGCGGCTTGTGCGCGGCACGTTGAAGGCCGGCTTCGAACGCTGCGCGCAGCTCGACGATCCGTTTGCACGCTCCGCATTCATGATGTTCCTCGTCTCGGAGGTCCACCCGTTCGATGATGGCAACGGGCGGGTCGCTCGGATCATGATGAACGCCGAGCTCGTCGCCGCCGGACTGGCGCGGATCGTGATCCCGACCGTGTACCGGACCAACTACCTCATGGCGCTCCGCGGGTTAACTCGTAACGGCAACACGGGCAGCTACGTCGCGATGCTCTCCTTCGCCCAGCGGTACGCCGCCCAGCTCGACTGCTCAACGCTCGCGACGGCCCAGGCGCATCTGGTGCGGACCAACGCGTTCGCGGATCCGACCGACGCTGATGCGCACGGCATCCGCCTCGTCCTGCCCGCGACCCTCGAGGCGTCAGCCGAGGACTGAGTCTCGACGCGGCAGCCCAGCGCGTGCGCTGCCATTCGTACGTGCCCCGGGTCTGTCGAGTGAGATTCCCGCGATCTGCCGAGCGGACAGGCATCAAGCCCTCCGAGCTCTACAAGCGGTCGCACATCCCGCTCGAGTCGAAAGAGTCGCGCGATGGGTCGGTCTCCGCCGTCACCCACGACGGCCGACTCGTCTGCGACGCCCATCGAAAGCCGCTCGAGTTCGCCGGTGACGAGCAGCACCACGATCCGCGTCTACCCGAGAACAGGAGCGAGAACAGTCCGCCTTACGCCACGATGCGGTACACCTGGAACACCTCGGCGAGGTCGCGATTCACGTTCGTACCGTGCACGCGCGCGAGGTTCCAGATGTAGTCGGCGTTCGCGTAGCGGCGATGCTGCTGCGAGGCGTACCTCGCCACCGCGGCGATCTTGCGCTCCACATGCCGCTGCTCGAGCCCGATGTAGGCGCCGTACGAGAAGTCGAAGTTGTTCCAGGGGATCTCGTAGCCGAGGATCGTCGTGCGCTTGAAGGCGCGCAGACCCTCCTGCGCGACCGTCTGGTGATCCTGGTGCACGTCGTGGTGGGACGGCTGGAAGACGACGTCGGGCCGCCACTCCTCCCACATCGCCACGAGCAGCTCGAGGATGTCCTGGCGGCGCTCGGGGAACGTGCGCACGTCGAAGTCGTGGACGGTGAGGTTCGCCTCGGGGATGCCGAGCTCCGCCGTCGCCTCACGCACCTCACGGGCGAGCGTGTCCGGCGGGAAGCCGGGGGGCAGCGAGCGCGTCGCGATCGAGAAGGCGACGTAGCGCACCTCGCAGCCGGCCTCGACGAGCCGGGCGGTCGTGCCGCCGCAGCCGAACTCGCCGTCGTCGGTGTGCGGCGCGAGCACGAGCGCGCGGCGCCAACCCTCGATCACGCCCCCCCTCCGTTCGCCGCCGCACCCTTGCGCGGCACGGTGGCGGAGAGCGCGACGAGGCCGAGCAGCGCCCACGTCATCGGGTCCTCGAACATCGCGTTGTAGAAGAGGCTGTGCACGGTGATCGCGAGAAGCGTAAGGCCAACGGCGAACGACACGCGCGAGGTGAAGCCGCGGCCGAGGCCGCGCAGCGCCGCAAGCAGCGCCGCGGCGACGACCCAGGCGAACGCCGCCAGGCCCGGCAGCCCCTCCTCCGCCGCGACGGTGACCGGCGTCGTGTGCGACGCCGCCTTCTTCGGGCGCTTGCCGGGAAGCCCGACACGATCGGCGTAGGCGCGCTTGAAGCCGCCGACGCCGACACCGCCGAGCGGACGGTCGAGCGCGATGCGCACGCCCTCACCGACGAGCGTCGAGCGGTCGCTCGTGATCGCGTCGAGCCCGGAGCGCGACTTCGTCCCGATGCGGTCGCGCGCCTGCGGGACGGCCAGCGCGCCGAGGGCGAGAACGAGCGCCGACACAGCCAGCGCGAGCGCCGCGCGCCGCCCCCAGACGACGAGCGCCGCGACGACGGCGCCGACGGAAAGCGCCGCGAAGCTCGACTGCGAGAACGAGAAGAACAGCCCCACCCACATGGCGGCGACGACGGCGTAGAGGCCGGCGAGGCGCGTTCCACGCACGCCGCCGAGCAGGATCCCGGCGAGCGCCGTCAGGATCCCGGCGCTGAGGTAGCGGCCGTAGATGGACGGGTCCCAGAAGATCGAGTTGACGCGGAAGAACGGGGCGTACGCGTTCCCGACGATCACCTTCTGATTCCAGAACACCTCGCGCGTCGCCCACTGGTAGAGGCCGACCGACGCGTACGCGAGCGCCGTCCCGACGAGCCCGACCCACAGCCACGTGAGCCGGCGGCCGCGCCACGGCAGGCGCGCGATGCCGAGCGAGAGCAGCCCGAACGGAAGCACGAAGGCGCCGACGAAGATCGCGCCTTCGCGCACGTCGACGCTCCACACGAGCGTCAGCCCCGTCCAGGCGACGAACGCGGCGAGCGGCAGCGCCACGGGGCCGAGCTCGCGCGCGCGGTCGTCGCGGCACGCCGCGAGCTGCCAGCCGAGCGCGAGCGCGAGCGCGCCGACCACCGCATAGAGCGGCAGCAGCAGGTTGGCGTCCTCGTCGCCGAGCGTGACGGGGACGCGCGCCGGCAGGCACGCGAGCGTGGCGAACGCGAGCAGGTACGGCCAGCGCAGCAGCGCCCACGCCCCCGCCGCGGCGACGAGCAGGCCCGCCGCGGCGGCGGCGGCGAGCCGCGCGGCGCTCATGCTCGGCGCCAGGTACGCGGCGAGGGCGGCGAGGCCGAGCGCCCACGCGGCGAGGCCGGCGAGCCGCAGGTCGCGGCGCGGTGCCGCCAACAGCAGCGCGAGCCCGGCGCAGCCGACGACGCTCCCGATCTGCGCGACCAGCGTCACGGGGCCGGCTCCCGCACGATCACCGCGGCGCGGGCGCGGTGCTCCCCCACCGCCACGGTCAGCGTGAAGCGACCCGGGCGCAGCGGCGCGCGCAGCCGCAGCGTGCCCGGAGGCGCGCTGCCGGCGCGGGCGCCGAGCTTCCACGCGACGTTGGCGGCGTCGGCGAGCACGAGGACGGCGATGCGCCCTCCCGGCCGCGTCTCGATGCGGTCGCGACCGAGCGCGACGTAGCGGATCACGACGGTCCTGGCCGGCGTGGGCCGCGACGTGTTGCCGGCAAGATCGACGGCCTCGACCTCGAGGCGGTAGCGGCCCCGCGGCAGGCTCCTGCCCGCCCGCCGGCCGTACCAGTCGATCGTGCCCTCGGTCTTCTGCCCCTTCTTGCGCACCGCGCGCTCGCCGTCGACGAGCAGCGACACGCGCGCCGGCTCGTCGAGGCGGTACCCGACGACGACGCGGTCGCCGCGGCCGTTGCCGTCGGGCGAGAACACGCGCGGCGCCAGGCGCGTCAGCCTCACCCGCGGCGGAGTCGTGTCGACGACGATCGGGTTCGGCAGCACGATCGTCCGCCGCTGCCGCTCGAGGCGCACGCGCGGCCGGTACGGGCCCTCGGCGACGACCCTGCCGGCGTCGTCGCGCCCGTTCCATCGCACGTGCACGTACCCCCCACGCGGGACGTCCCTGTCACGGACGAGGCGCCTCACGACGTCGCCGTCGCGCACGATGTCGATCTCGAGCCGGTCGGCCTCGCGCAGCCGGAACCCGATCGTGACCGTGTCGGTGTCGCAGCGGCACACCGGCGAGAACGTCTTCGCCGGCACGCGGGTGCCGAAGATGGGGCTCGGCGTCAGCTTCAGCTGCTCGGTGTAGGTGAACGCGAGGGCCGTGGCGACGAGCAGCGCCGCGACGAGGGCGGCTGGTGCGTATCTGGCCACGTCCGGCTGATTCTAGGTTGCGACGGCCGGTTCGCCGTCAGGCATACTTCCCAAAGTGAAGCGACGAGCGGATCCGTACCGGGACACCACCGTGATCGACGCCCGAGCGCCGCGGGTGAACCAGGCCGTCGTCGGGCTCGTCGCGCTCGCCGCGGTCACGGTCGGGCCGTGGTGGCTGCTCGCGCTGCTCGCCCTGCAGCTCGCGCTCGGCCTCACGCTCGGCCGGCGCTGGTGCCTCGCCTGCGTCTTCTACTACGAGGTGCTGCAGCAGCGCCTCGGCGAAGGGCCGCTCGAGGACAGCCGCCCGCCGCGCTTCGCGAACATGGTCGGGCTCGCCTTCCTCACCGCCGCGTCGCTCGCGCACGTCGCCGGCTGGTCGACGGCCGGCACCGTGCTCGGGAGCATCGTCGCCGCGCTCGCGCTCCTCGCCGCCGTCACCGGCTTCTGCGCCGGCTGCAGCGCCTACAAGATCGGCTATGCGCTGACCGGGCGGAAGTTCGTCAGCTGCCCGCTGCCGCCGCCGGTCGCGGGCGAGAACGCGTAGCGGTAGCGGCTCAGGGCTCCGACGACGGCACCGCGTCGGCGACCGGCAGCGGGCGGGCGCGCCGGCCGAGCCGCACGCTGAGCGCGAGCAGCGCGCCCGCGAGCGCGGCTGCGACGCCGGCCAGGAGCACCATGTCGGCTCCCGGGAAGTCCACGAGCTTCACGCCCGCGAGCGTGAGCGTCGTCGCAAGGGCGACCCGCAGGACACGGTCAGGGAGGTGCACGGTGAAGTGGCCGCCGAGCAGCACTCCCGGGATCGAGCCGATCAGCAGCCATCCCGTCGCGCCGAGATCGACGTTCCCGGCCACGATGTGCCCCGCGCCGGCCACCCAGAGCAGCGCGGCGGCATGGAAGATGTCGGTGCCGACGACGGCGGCCGCCGAGAGCGGGAACACGAGCATCATCACGAGGCCGAAGAAGGTGCCGCTGCCGACGGACGTGAGCCCGACGACGAAGCCGCCGGCGAGGCCGGTGACGAAGGCGATGCGCTTGTCGCGCACGCTCATCCGCCACGAGCCTCCCCGCGGGCGCGAGCGCAGGAAGGCCTTGGCGAGGAAGCCGAGCCCGCAGAGGACGAGCGCGACGCCGAGGATCTCCTTGGCGACGGCCTCGAAGCCGTCGCCGTAGTGGTGCTTGAGCCAGGTCGCCACCATGACCCCGACGAGCGACAGCGGCGCGGAGCCGAGCAGCATCCACAGGGCGAGGCGCAGGTTGACGTTGCCGAGCCGCCGGTGCTGCACGGCGCCGAACGACTTGAAGATGGCGCCGTGCAGGATGTCCGTCCCGATTGCGACCGTCGGCTTGAAGCCGAACACGAGCACGAGCAGCGGCGTCATCAGCGAGCCGCCGCCCATCCCCGTCATCCCGACGAGCAGGCCGATGAGGAGCCCGGCAAGCGACAGCTTCCAGTCCACGCTCACTTCTCCCTGCGGGACACGTGACCGGACGGGCGGGGCGGCAGGCTCATGCCGAGGGCTCCGGCGCGGGGACGAGGATCTCCTTCAGCGTGTCGCCGCGCAGGCCGAGCCGCAGCGTCTCGAGCGGGATCACCTCGTCGGGCGGGATGTTGCCGAGGTTGACGTTGGGGCCGAACTGCTTCACGAACCACGCCTGCGAGGACTTCGTCGGCGCCTCGAAGATGAGGTCGTCGATCGGCACCTCGTGCGCGATCTCGTCGATGAGGCCGGTGCGCATGTCGCCGTCCTTGCGGAAGATGCCGGCCGTGCCGCCCTCGCGGGCCTCGGTGATCACCTTCCACGAGCCGGCCGCGAGCTCTTCCTTGATCCATTCGACCCACTGGTAGGGCGCGTAGACGACGTCGGAGTCCTTCGAGCCGACCTCGGAGAGCACCGTGAAGTCGCGGGCGAAGTCGCGGATCAGCTCGAGCTTCTCGTCGCGCGGGATGTCGATCGTGCCGTCGGAGATCTCGACGTGCGCGAAGCGGTGCTCGACGAGCCACGCCTTGAACTCGTCCATCTTGCCGCGCGCGTAGACCGCCTCGAACAGCGTGCCTCCGCACACGACCGGCGTCTGGAAGTGCCGGTACAGCGCGATCTTCTTCTCGAGGTTGTTCGTGACGTAGCTCGTGCCCCAGCCGAGCTTGACGATGTCGACGAAGGCTCCCGCCGTGTCGAACATCCCCTCGATGTCGCGGGTGTTGAGGCCCTTGTCGATGACGTGCGTGAGTCCGTTCTGGCGGGGCTTGCCGGGGCGGGTCGGAACGCCGAGCCAGCCGTCCTCGAAGCCTCCGATGGTCATGTTGCCCTCCTCACGGCCGGCGCGGACGACGACGGGCGAGGACGACGAGAGCTCCCGGGCCGGCTTGCGCGGGCGCGGGCCGCATCAGTGCCGCCGCGGGCAGGGTCGAAGTGGCCGTCCGAGGCTTCATAGCCGGGCATAGAGCTCCTTCAGCTTGTCGTGGGCGCGGGCCTGGACGTCGTGGTAGAGGGAGTTGCCGTGCGCGTCGATGCCGACGATGAGCGGGCCGAAGTCCTTGACGCGGAACTTCCACAGGCACTCGGGCATGAGCTCTTCCCAGAGCACCTCCTCGATCTCCTCGATCTGCGTCGTCTCGAGCGCCGCGGCGCCGCCGACGATCGCGAAGTAGACCATCCCGAGCCGCTGCATCGGCTCGATCGCCACGTCGGGGAAGCCGCCCTTGCCGCAGATCGCGCGGACGCCGTACTGCGCGCCGAGCCCCTCGGTGAAGCGCACCATGCGCGCGCTCGTCGTCGTGCCGATGCAGATCTTCTCGTACCTGCCCTCGGCCACCTTGCGCACGTTCGGGGCGGTATGGAGCAGGAAGGCGCCGGAGAGGTCCATCGGCGGCTCGACGCCCTGGTCGAAGATGCGGATCTGGGTGCGGTCGCGGATGCCGATGATGTGCCCCTGCACCGTCACCTCGTCACCAGCACGCAGCTTCAGGATCTCGTGCGGGTCGGTGATCGGGAACGTGACTTCGTGGTGAGCCATCAGCTCGTCTCCTCGCTGCCGGATGCAAACGACTTCGTGGCTCCGAGCCACAAGGGCGGCCGTTCGCGCTCGTACGGGTACGTCGTCGCGTCAGCCATCAGAACTCCCGGTCGAAGTCGACGCTGCCGTCGGCGGCGATGTGCGCGGAGGCGCGCCGCGCCGCCCAGCACTGGTAGTTGACCGCCACCGGGTTGAGCGTCATGTGCGTGTCGGCGTGCTCGATGTGGCACTGCAACACGGTGACGTCGCCGCCGAGGCCCATGGGACCGATGCCGGTCTCGTTGAGCAGGCCGTACAGCTCGTCCTCGAGCTGCGCCACGAGCGGGTCCGCGTTGCGAGTGCCGACCGGGCGGGCGATCGCCTCCTTGGCGAGGTACATCGCGTAGTCGGCCGAGCCGCCGATGCCGACGCCGACGATGCCGGGCGGGCACGGCTTGCCGCCCGCGTCGACGATCGACTCGAGCACGAACTTCTTGATCCCGCTCACCCCGTCGGCCGGGACGCACATCTTCAGGAAGCTCATGTTCTCGGAGCCCGACCCCTTCGGCACGCACTTCACGTCGAGGCCGTCCCAGTCCGGGATGAACTCCCAGTGCACGATCGGCAGCCGGTGCCCGACGTTGGGGCCCGTGTTCTCGCGGGTGAGCACGTGCACCGCGTTCGAGCGCAGCGGATGCTCGACGGTCGCGCGCGCCGTGCCCGCCTTGAGCGACGCGTAGATGCGCGCCGGATGGAGCGGGAAGTGCTCGCCCACGCGGCAGGTGTAGACGGCGATGCCGGTGTCCTGGCAGACGAGGTTCTTCTGCTCGTCCGCGATCGACACGTTGCGGTGGATCGTCTCGAGGATGCGGATGCCCGTCGTCGAGGTCTCGCGGTCGCGGGCCGCGGCCAGCGCGTCACGCAGGTCCTGCGGGATGTCCTTCAGCGCCCACACGTACAGGTGCGCCGCGACGTCCTCCACGGCTCCTGCGAGGTCGGTCGTCGTGATCGTCGTCATCAGCTCGCTTTCTCCGAGGCCGCGCGGCCGGCACGCCGTCCGAAGACGACGCACTCCAGCAGCGAGTTGCCCATCATGCGGTTGCGCCCGTGGGTGCCGCCGGCGATCTCGCCGCAGGCGTACAGCCCCTCGAGCGTGGTCTCGGCGTCCTCGTCGATGACGAGGCCGCCGTTCTGGTAGTGGAGGACGGGGTAGGTCAGAAGCCTCTCCTCGAGCGGGTCGATGCCGGCGCCGCGGTAGCGGCGCAGCATGTACGGCAGCGAGATCTCGGCATCGGCCTTCGCGATCCTCGTCGTGTCGAGGTAGACGGCCGGCCGGCCGTCCTCGGTCTCGACGCCGCGGCCGGCGGCGACCTCGTCGAAGATCGCCTGCGAGACGACGTCTCGCGGCCCGAGCGAGTCGGTGAACTCCTCGCCGTCCGCGTTGACGAGCACGGCGCCGTAGGCGCGCGTCGTCTCGGGAATCGAGTAGCCCTGCATCGTCCGCGGCCAGGCGCCGCCGTTCGGGTGGTACTGGAGGGCGTCGAGATCGCGGGCCTCGACGCCGAGGTCGAGGGCGATCCTCGTCACCTCGCCGGTCGCGTTCGGATGGTTCGTCGACAGCTCGCCGCGCTTCGCCGCCTCGGCGAAGCAGCGCCCGCCGGCGGCCAGCACGACCGTGCCGGCCGCCAACCGGATCCGGTCACCGCCTCCCGTGCGAAAGCTCGCGCTCCAGCCGTTCTCCGCGGCCGCCAGATCCACGAGCGCGTGGTGCGGGAAGGCGAGGCCGGAGCCGGCCTCGAAGGCGTCACGCAGCGCCTTCGTGATCGCGTGCCCGGTACGGTCGCCGACCTGGAGCAGCCGCCGGCGGGAGGCGCCGCCGCAGCGGGCGAGCCGGTAGCCGCCGTTCTCGCGGTTGAACACGCAGCCGAGCTCCTCGAGCCAGTGGATCGCCGAAGCCGCCTCGGCGCTGAGCACCTCGACGAGCCGCGGGTCGGCCGTGCCGTGCGAGGAGCGCATGATGTCGTCGGCGTGAAGGGCCGGCGAGTCGTCCTCGCCCAGCGCGGCCTGGATCCCTCCCTGCGCCTTCGACGAGTTGTTGGCCTGGAGCGAGCCCTTCGTCGCGAGCGCGACGCGCGCTCCCGCGCGCTCGGCGGAGACGGCGGCGGCGAGGCCGGAGGCCCCGCTGCCGATCACGAGCACGTCGAAGGGCCCCGCAGGCTGCATTCCGGCCATACTACCAGGTTGCCTTATGATCTGCATTACACATGCTTATCCTCGGAAGGGAGCGCGCGGCCTCCTTTCCCTCGCGCTGCGCTAGACTCGGGCGATGCCGCGGATCGCCGACGTGATGCGCCCCGATTTCATCGAGGTCGCGCCCGAGGACACGCTCGGCGAGGTCGCGGAGCGCATGACGGCGAAGAACGTCGGCGCCGTCGTCGTGAAGGATCACGGGACGCTGATCGGGATCCTCACCGAGCGCGACCTGCTCAAGGCGATGGCCGCCCGCGTCCACTCGAGCGAGGCGCGAGTGCGGCAGTGGATGACGGAGGATCCCGTCACGACGACGTCGGACAGCGACGTCGAGGAGGCCGCGCAGGTGATGCTCGAGCACGGCTTCCGCCACCTCCCCGTGCTCGACGGCAACGGGCACGTGCTCGGCGTCGTCAGCCTGCGTCGGGTCGTCGGCGCCGTCAAGGCCGCGACGTAGCCGCCCACTACCAGACGGCGCGCAGCAGCTCCGCGATCTGAGCGGCGGACGCGGGCTTCGGGTTCGCGCGCGCCCCCGGCCGGGCGGCGATCTCCTCGGCGACCGCCGGCAGGTCGCCGGCCGGGACGCCCTGGTCGCGCAGCCGCCCGAAGCCGCCGAGCCGCGCGAGCTGCTCGACGCCGGCGGCCGCGTCGTCGGCCGCGAGCGCCCGGCCGAAGCGGGCGACGGCAGCGGGAACGGCCTCGGCGTTGAAGCGCAGCGCCGCCGGCAGGCAGAGCGCGTTCGCCGTTCCCTGGGCAAGCCCGTAGCGGCCGCCGAGGGCCTGCGCCATCGCATGCCCGAGGCAGAGGCCGGACTCGTCGAGCGCGATCGCGGCATGCATCGCGCCTTCGAGCAGGCGCGTGCGCTCGGCGAGCGAGCGCGGCTCCTCGACGACCGCGGGAAGCGCGCGGGCGATCGCGGCGGCGCCCGCGTCGGCGCGTCCGGCAGCCTCGGGGCCCGACCGCGGGTGGTAGTACGCCTCGGCGCAGTGTGCGAGAGCGTTCATGGCCGTGCCGACCGTGTCGCCCGGCGGCAGCTCGAGCGTGAGCAGCGGGTCGTACACGGCCGCGACGGGACGAACCCGCGCGTCGGCGCCGCCGCCCTTGCGGCCGGGCTCGAGGAGCATCCCGAAGTACGGCGTCCACTCGGCGCCGGCGTACGTCGTCGGCACGACGACGATCCTCGGCTCGACCTCGTCGAGGAGCTCGACCGCCGCCGCCTTGGCGGTGTCGATCGCGCTGCCGCCGCCGAGCGCGACGATGCCGTCCGCCCGCGCGCGCCGCGCCGCCGCGGCGGCGGCGTGCACGGTCTCGAGCGGGACATGGGGGCGGACGCCGTCGAAGAGGCCGGCGCGGGCGAGGGCGCCCGCGGAGCGCGCCCCGCGGAGCGTCGTGACGAGAAGCGGCCGCTCTACCCCGACCTCGGCCAGCACCTCCGGCAGCCGTGCGAGCGCGCCGGGGCCGAAACGGACGATCCTGGCGCTCATCCCTGCCGGACGTGGGCGAACGCGGCGAACGCCTCCGCGACGCGCGTCGAGACCCTCCCGGCGCCGCGCACGAGCGAGATCTCGCGCGTCGCGTCCATGCCGTCGAGACGCGCCTCGGCGAGCGTGCCGGCGGCAAGGTCGGCCTCGACGGCCGTGCGGGAGATGAACGTCACCCCGTAGCCCGCGATGACCGCGCTGCGCACCGACTCCTGCAGGCCGAGCTCGAGGCGCACGTCGAGGTCGCGCAGCCGCGTTCCCATGCGCCGCAGCTCGTCCTCGACCACCTGCCGCACGCCGGCGCCCTCCTGCATCACGATCAGGCGCTCGGCGCGCAGCTCGTCGACGGCGACGGTGCGTCCCGCGAACGGGTGGCCCGGAGGGCAGATCAGGATCACCTCGTCTCGCAGCAGAGGCTCGAAGCGGACGCCGCGATGGCGGCGCGCGGCGCCGACGATGCCGAGCTCGAGCTCGCGGCCGGCGACGAGATCGACGACCGTCTGCGTGTCGTGCACGCGCAGGCGGATCCGCACGCCGGGGTTCGCCTGCTGGAACTCGCACAGGAGCACGGGCACGGCGATCGCGGCAGGGCCGGTCGAGGCGCCGATCGCAAGCTCGCCCTCGAGGGCGCCCTGCCCCTCGGCCGCGATCTCCTCGAGCAGCGTCTCCTCGATCTCGAGGAGACGCTGGGCGCCGCGGTAGAGCCTCGAGCCGGCCTCGGTGGGCTCCACGCGCCTGCCGGAGCGGTCGAGCAGCTGCACCCCGAGGCGCTTCTCGAGCGCCCGTACCTGCAGCGAAACGGCGGGCTGCGTGACGCCGAGCCGTTCGGCCGCCTGCGAGAAGCTGCGGCGCTCGACGACGGCGCAGAACGCGGCGAGCTGGCGCGTGTCCATAAGCGGATGTTATCCCGTTGTCGATTGTCCGCCTCTGTATTATACATACTCATATATCTCATTCATATGGCGGATGTATATTGCGCGGGTGGTCGAGCGGAATCCGTTCACGTTCGGAAGCCTCGCCTGCGGCGACGCGTTCGTCGACCGCGAGGACGAGCTGCGGGCGCTGACGAGCGATCTGCGCGGCGGCCGGGACGTGCTCCTGCTCGCTCCCCGGCGCTACGGCAAGTCCTCGCTCGCGCTCCGGGCCGTCCAGGAGGCGGCGCGCGAGGGCATCCTCGTCGCCACGTGCGACCTGACGCGTACGCCCACGAAGGAGCGCTTCGCCGCCGCTCTGGCGAAGACGATCGACGACGACCTCGCCTCGCCGCCGGGGCAGCCGCGAGATCGCGCCGCCGGTCTCTTCCGCGGCCTACCGGTGCGCCCGACGATCGAGCTCGACCCGGACGACGGCGCGCTCAGCTTCTCCTTCCGGGCAAGCCACGCCGACGGCGCCATCGACGGCACGATCGAGCGGCTGCTCGAGCTGCCGGGGCGGATCGCGGCCGAGCGCGAGCGGCAGGTGGCGATCCTGTTCGACGAGTTCCAGGAGATCGTGGCACTCGACCCGCGGCTGCCCGACCTGATGCGGTCGGTGTTCCAGGCCCAGCCCGACGTCGCCCACGTGTACGTGGGCAGCAGGCGGCACGCCCGGCACGCGATCTTCGACGACCGCGACGGCGCGCTGTGGCGGGGCGCACGCCGGATGGAGCTCGGCCGGCTGCCCCACGACACGCTCGCGGGCCATCTGCGCTCACGGTTCGCCGCGACGGCGCGGGACGCCGACGACGAGGCCGTCTCCCGCATCCTCGAGATCACCGACGGCCACCCGTACGCGACGCAGGAGCTGGCCTTCTTCACCTGGGCGCATGTCCCCCGCGGGCACGCGGCGCGGGCCGCCGACGTCGAGGCCGGCCTCGTGGACGTGCTGCGCGCCGAGCACAACAATCTCGCCCGCCTGTGGGACGCGGCAACGCGCAACGAGCGCCTCGTCCTGCTGGCACTCCGCGCCGGGGCGCAGAGCCTGTACGCCGAGGAGACGCGCGAACGGGCCGGGCTGCCCGCTCCGACCTTCGTGCAGCGCGCCGTCACGTCGCTCGTGCGGGAGGATGTGATCGAGAAGGGCCCGGACGGACGCTATCGACTCGCCGAGCCGTTTCTCGCCGAATGGCTGGAGCGGAAGGCGTCGACGAGGCTGGAAGGGGACGCATGAGGGTCTGGATCGACATGACGAACTCGCCGCACGTGCCGTTCTTCCGGCCGCTGCTCGCGCTGCTCGAGGAGCGCGGGCACGAGGTGCACGTGTCGGCGCGCGACTTCGCGCAGACGCTGGAGCTGCTGCAGGCGGCGGGCGTCGCGCACGACGTCGTGGGGCCCCCGCACGGCGGGGCGGGGCGCGGGGCGAAGGTCCGCGCGATGGGCGCGAGGCTGCACGCGTTGCGCGGCTGGGCGCGGCGGCGCCGCTTCGACGTCGCCCTCTCGCACGCCTCGCACGAGCTGCCGCTCGTCGCGCGCACGCTCGGCGTGCCGTCCGCCTACGCGTTCGACTACGAGTTCGCGCGCGCCCAGCACACGCTCGGCTCACGCGCCGCGACCTGCGTCATCGTGCCGGAGGCGATCCCGAAGGAGCGGCTCGACCGTCTCGGCGCCACCGCGGCCAAGGTGCGCCGCTACCCGGGCCTCAAGGAGGAGTACTACCTCTCGGGCTTCGTGGCGGACGCCTCCGTGCTCGACGCGCTCGGCCTCGACCGCTCGCGCGTGCTCGCGGTCGTGCGCACCCCGCCGGAGGTGTCGCTGTACCACCGCCACGGCAACCCGCTCTTCGCCGACGTGCTCGAGCGGCTCGGACGCGACCCGGCGGTGCACGCGGTCGTGCTCCCTCGCACCGCGGCGCAGCGCGACGCGCTCCGGCAGGCGGCGCTGCCGTCGCTCGTCGTGCCCGGGCGCGCGATCGACGCGCAGAGCCTGGTCGCGCTCGCCGACCTCGTCGTGTCCGCCGGAGGCACGATGAACCGCGAGGCGGTCGCGCTCGGCGTGCCGGTCTACACGACCTTCGCCGGCAGGCTGGGCGCGGTCGACGAGGCACTGATCGCCGGCGGACGCCTGCGGCCGCTGGCCTCCGCCGGCGATCTCGCGCTCGTGAAGCGGGCCGGCGCCGCGCCGCGCCTCGAGCGCGCGCCGTCGGCGCTGCTCGATCTGCTCCTGTCGGCCCTCGAGCTGCGGCGCTAGTCGGCGCCGACGGCGGTCGAGCTGCCCTCGCGGCGCGGCTCGCGCACGATACGGCTCAAGGCGCCCACGAGCTCCAGCGTCTCGCCCTCCTCGACGAGCCGCTCGAGCGTGGCGAGCTCGGCCTCGAGCCAGGCCTGCTCGACGGGCGGCCGCGTGATCCGGCGGATCTTCGGGTGCGGGCTCGGCGACACCGTCTCGCCGTCGCCGACCAGCTCCTCGTGCAGCTTCTCCCCCGGCGCCGGCCCGATGAACTCGATCGCGATCTCGGTGCCGGGCTCCTTGCCCGAGAGGCGGATCATGTTCTCGGCGAGGTCGACGATGCGCACCGGCTCGCCCATGTCGAGCACGTACACCTGGCCGCGCTCGCCGATCGCGCCCGCCTGCACGACGAGCTGGACCGCCTCGGGGATCGTCATGAAGAAGCGCGTCATCTCCGGATGCGTCACCGTCACCGGCCCGCCCCGTGCGATCTGCCTGCGGAAGATCGGGATCACGGAGCCCGACGAGCCGAGCACGTTGCCGAACCGCACCGCCACGAACCGGGTCGCGACGTCGGGGCGGTGGCCGTACGTCTCGACGATCCACTCGCACAGAGCCTTCGACTGGCCCATCACCGTCTTCGGATTGGCCGCCTTGTCGGTGGACACGAGCACGAAGCGCTTCGCTCCGTGCTCCACGGCGACGTCCGCGAGCGTCCGCGTGCCGAGCGTGTTGTTGCGCACCGCCTCGATCGGGTTCGCCTCCATCATCGCCACGTGCTTGTACGCGGCCGCGTGGAAGACGACGCCCGGCCGGTAGCTCGCGCACACCTGGCGCATCTTCTCGCCGTCCTTCACGTCTGCGACGACGGCTGCGGCCGCGGTGAAGCCGCGCTCGCGCACGAGCTCCCGCTCGATCTCGAACAGCGCCGGCTCCGCGTGGTCGACGAGCACGAGCTTGGCCGGTCCGAGGCGCGACACCTGCCGGCAGAGCTCCGAGCCGATGGAGCCGCCGGCGCCGGTCACCATCACCACCTCGCCGCCGAGGTAGCCGGCGATCGCGTCGAGGTCGACCTCTACCGGCTCGCGCCCGAGCACGTCCTCGACCTCGACCGGCCGCAGCTGGGCGGTGAGGTCGAAGTCGCCGGAGACGAGCTCCATCAGTCCCGGCAGCGTCTTCACCGCGACGCCCTCCGCGCGGGCCGCCTCCACGATCTTCCCGCGCGCCGCACCCGACGCGGAGGGGATCGCGATCAGCACCTCGTCGGGGCGCCGGAGGCGGATCAGCTGCGGCAGCTCTTCCGTCGTCCCGAGCACGCGGATGCCGTGGATGCGCAGGTTCTTCTTGCGCGGATCGTCGTCGACGAGGCCGATCGGCGTGTACCCGAGCCCCGGGTTCCGGAGCATCTCCTTGACGACGAGCTGCGCCGCGTCGCCGGCGCCGACGACGAGCGCCTCCTTGCCGCGGACGACGACCTGCCCGGGACGGGGCCGCTCGATCAGCGACCGCGCGGCGAGGCGCAGGCCCGCCACGAAGGCGAGGCAGAGCAGCAGGTCGATGAACCAGACGCCGGTCGGCACACGGTTCGGCTGCACCTCGAACAGGGTGAACACGAGGAACGTCGCAAGCGAGGCGAAGGCGACGCCGCGCACGGCGCCCCACATGTCCCGCGTCGAGACGTAGCGCCACCAGCGGTTGTAGAACCCGGCCAGGGCGAAGACCGGCAGCTTGACGCCGGCGACGAGCAGGACGAGATCCCAGTCGAGGTAGCGGTTGTAGTAGCCGGGCCGCCCCTGGTCGAAGCGGAGCTGCCACGCGAGCCACCAGGCGAGCGCGACCACGGCGCCGTCGACTCCGACCTGCCAGAGCCTGTGCCGGTTGACGGGGAACCGCACGGCGCCCCTCGATCAGGACGCCGCTGTGACGCCGGCGGCGGCGAGCACGGCGGCGGCGACCTGCTCCTGCACCTCTGCGCCGATCCCGCCCCACAAGGGCAGGGCGAGGTTGTCGGCCGCGGCCCGCTCCGTCTCGGGCAGCGAGCCGGCGGAGTAGCCGAGGTAGCGCATCGCCGGCTGCAGATGCAGCGGCACCACGTAGTAGGACGCGGACGCGATGCCGGCCTCCGCGAGGGCGGCCGCGATCCGTGCCCGGTCGGGCGAGCGCACGACGTACATGTGGTAGACGTGCCCGGGCTCGTCGAGCGGCAGCTCGACGACGTCGCCCAGCCCGAGCTCCGCGTAGCGGGCGGCGCCCTCGCGACGGCCGCGGTTCCAGCCGTTCAGATGCGGCAGGAACACGCGCAGGGCCGCGGCCTGGATCGCGTCGAGACGGGAGTTCGTGCCCACGAGCTCGAACGTCTTCTTGTCGCGGGAGCCGTGGAAGCGCAGCATGCGCACGCGCTCCGCCACCTCGTCGTCGCTGCAGGCCACCAGCCCGCCGTCGCCGAGCGCGAACAGGTTCTTCGTGGGGAAGAAGCTGAACGTCGAGCAGACGCCCTTCGACGCGACGCCTGCGGCGCCGAACGCCTGCGCGGAATCCTCGATCAGCGGCAGGCCGAGGGACGCGAGCGCGTCGAGCGGGGCCGGGCGGCCGAACAGGTGCACGGGCATGATCGCCTTCGTGCGCGCCGTCATCCGTGCAGCCACGTCCTCCGGGTCGAGGTTGAGCGAGACCGGGTCGATGTCCGCGAACACCGGGGTCGCGCCGACGCGCGCGATCGACTCCGCGCTGGCGTAGAAGGTGAACGCCGGGCAGATCACCTCGTCACCCCGGCCGATGCCCATCGCCTCGAGCGCGAGCACGAGCGCGTCGGTGCCGTTGGCGACGCCGATCGCGTGCGCGACGCCCAGGAATGCGGCCGACTCGCGCTCGAACGCCTCGACCTCGGGGCCGAAGATGAAGCGACCCGACTCGAGCACCTGCGCGAGGCGCTCCTGCAGCTGCGGGATCAGGGGGGCGTACTGCGCCTTCACGTCGACGAGCGGGATCACGGCCGTTCGAGTGTAGCGACCCGCGCGCCTGAAACCGCCTGCGAGCAGGGAATCTGTGCGCGGCAAGCGACGGAGCGCGCCCGCGTCAGGGCGTCTCCGCGGAGGCGCGGCGCCCCTTCAGGGTGCGCCAGGCGAGCCAGCCGAGGCCCGCGACGACGAGCGCGGCGACCGCGATGTCGGCGTACCGGAACGCCTGGTGGAATCGCTCCCAGCTCGCGCCGGCGGCCCAGCCGGCGCCGGCGAACGCGAACGCCCACAGCGCCGAGCCGGCGAGCGTGAGCAGCGTGTAGCGGCGCAGCGGCTGCTCGAACACCCCGGCGGGGATGGAGATGAAGGAGCGCACGACCGGCGTGACGCGGCCGATCAGCACCGCCTCGTCCCCGAAGCGGCGAAACCAGGACTCGGCCCGCTCGAGCTTCCTCTCGTCGAGATGGAGCCAGCGGCCGTGGCGCTCGAGGAACGGGCGGCCTCCGCGCCGGCCGATCTGCCACCCGAGCACGGCGCCGATCGTGTATCCGATCGTGCCGGCGAGCGCGATCGCCAGGTAGGCGGGCAGGCCTGCGGACACGTCGGCGCCGAAGAGCGTCACCGTCTGGCCGGCGAGCGCCCCGGAGGCGATCGCGCCGCCGTACACCATCACGAGCTCGCTCGCCGCGGGGAGCACGGCGTCGATCAGCATGAGGCCGAACACGGCGTAGAGGCCGTAGTCGCCGATGAAGGCCGTCACCGACGTCAGGAGCGATGCGACCGGCATCAGGGCACTCTACTTCGCCCGGGCGCACCCACCACGACGAAGCAGCGTGCCGTCCGGGCGGCGGTCATCGTGTCAGGCGCTTCTTGGGGCCGACGATCCGCTGCACACGGACGTCGCGCGTGAGCTGGATCGTGCCGAGGCCGTTCCGCGCGACGACGCGCACGACGTACTTGCCGCCCTTGACGGCCTTCCGGTCACGGTCGAGGCCGTTCCACGTCACGCCGGGAGCGCCCGGGGCGTAACGGCGTCGCGCGAGCGTGCGCACGATCTCGCCGGCGGGAGTCTCGACGGTGACGACGACGCGCGCCTCCCGCGTCTGCCGCCAGCCGATGCGCAGGTCGCGGCCCGCGGGCGGGAGGAAGAGCTTCTTCGGCGCCGTGGCGAGGAAGCCGATCGTCGAGTTGACGACGAACGACTGCGTCATCTCCGACTGCTGGCCGACGTCGTCGGTCGCGGAGACGGTGAGCCGCCAGCGGCGTGTTCATGCGCGACGGACAGGTGGCGAGCCCTCCCTACGGGGCCCGCTCGAGCGCCGGGGTGACGACGGACGGAACGCTCGACATCCGCCGCATCTCGTTCTTCGGCACCTGGCAGGG